>JAWXCJ010000095.1:0-6986 GCA_034408875.1 Actinomycetota bacterium | reverse complement strand
CGCTGCGACGACCTTCGCCTTCGGCGCTGCGACGACCTTCGCCTTCGGCGCTGCGACGACCTTCGCCTTCGGCGCTGCGACGACCTTCGCCTTCGGCGCGGGTGCGGGCTTCGCTACGGGCTTGGCTTTCGCGGGGGCCGCCTTCTTGGCCCCGGCGGGAGCAGGCTTGGCGGGCGCCTTCGCGACCTTCTTGGCCGGGGCCTTCACGGCTTTCTTGACGGGGGCCTTGGCGGCCTTCTTCGCCGGGGCCTTCTTTGCCACCTGGGCGGGCGTGGCCTTCTTCGCGCTCTTCGCGGTCGGCTTGGTCGCCTTGGCCTTCACGGCCTTCTTGGCCGGGGTCGCCTTCTTGGCGGGTGCCTTTTTCGTCGCCTTCGCCGCCATTACCAACCCTTCGTCACGTCCGCGGGACCGGCGGGGACAGGTCCACCGGCCCGGAGGGCGCCGGATTGTAGCCCCTACCCTGTGAACCTTCGGTCATGCTCGGATGACATAGCACTCGTGTGACGTGAGCGACGTCTCACGGCGCGGTGAGCGAGCGCAGCGAGTGAACTCGCCGGAGCAGGCGCGCTAGTAAACGAAGATGTCGGTGCCCATCGGGATGATGTTGGCGTCCCAGACGAAGTTGATGGCGGCATTCGTGAGCCGAACGCATCCGTGTGAGGCCGGGGTGGGCGGCACGCTCGTGTACCCGTGGAACGCGATGCCGTCGGGATGGAAGTATTTCGGCCGGTACAGCGTGCCGAGGGCGCCAACTTTCACGCCGTTGACCTGGCTGGTGACCTTGAACCGTCCGGGCGGCGTGTCGGCGAGATACCGCACACCCTCGAAGGTGTACGGACGTTCGGTTCCTGTCGAGGTGTTGAAGACCAGTTCGGCGCGGCCGTTGCGGGCGATGATAACGACCTGGCGGGCTTTGTCGACTTCGGCGACGTAGCCCGAGGTCGAGCGGGGCAGCGGGCGGCGCGCGTCGCGGAACGCGTCGCGGGTTGCGAGGTCGACGTTGCCGGTGCGCGGGAGGCCCTGCACCTTCTGGAACGCCCACACCGCTTGCTGGGTGAGCGGGCCGTACTCGCCGTTGGCGCCGCCCAGCCAGTAGCCGAGCGATTCGAGGCGGCGTTGGATCTCGGTGACAGGGGCGCCGCGGTCGCCCATGCGGGCGGTCGGGAGGTCTTGGGGTCGGTCGAGGGCGAGCATGCGGTAGCCGTCGCCGTTGGGCATGCCGACGACCTGTGTGACGCGCCGGCCGGCGCTCAGCGTGCCCGCGGCACTGCCGTGGAATTGTGCGTCGCCGAACGCGAACAGGCCGCCGTCTTCGGCGATCAGCCAGTACCCCTTGCCCGACGCGGTGCGGGCGATGCCGATGACGGGCGCGTTGAGGCGCAGGCTGCCGGTCGACCCGTAGAACGCGGCGGTACCGAAGGTGAAGACACCGCCGTCGCGTCCGACGAGCCAGTAGCCGCCGCCGCCGGGAACGGCGGCCATGCCGACGATCGGCGCGTTGAGGCGCATGGCGCCGGTCGATCCGTAGAACGCGGCGCTCCCGAACGAGAACACGCCGCCGTCTTCGGCCATGAGCCAGTAGCCCTGCCCGTCGGGCGCGGAGATGATGTCGGCGACGGGCGAATTGAGTGTCGTGCCGACGAGTCCACCGTGCGACGCCGCGGAACCGAAGGGGAACACGCCGCCGTCTTCGGTGACGATCCAGTAACCGGCGCCGTCGGGTGAGGCCGCCATCGCGGTCGCGGGAAGGCGCAGCGGGAAGCCGCTCACGGATCCGAAGAACGGTGCGCCGAACGAGAAGACGCCGCCGTCGTCGGCCAGCATCCAGTAGCCGGAACCATCGGCGGTCTGGGCCATGGCGATGATCGGTTGTGCGAGCGGCATGCCCGCGGTCGATCCGCGGTACGACGCCGCGCCGAACGCGTAGACCATGTTGTCGTTGCCGGCGAGTGCCGCGTCGGCAGGCGTCGCCGCCGCGAACGGCAGCGTGACTGCGGCAAGAAGGGATGCCAGCAGCCCGAGGATGACGAAGCGGCGTTTCACGAGGTCGCGCAGGCTAGCAGCGAGGTACCCGCCGATTAACCTCGGAGCATGTTCGATCCGGTCGATCCCGCGCTGGACCTCGTCGATGTGGAACGGCGCGTCCTGGATCGCTGGCGCGAGGACGACGTGTTCGGCGAGAGCGTGCGGCGCCGCGAGGGTGCCCCGGAGTGGGTGTTCTACGAAGGACCGCCGACCGCCAATGGCAAGCCGGGGATCCACCACGTGTGGGCGCGGCTGTTCAAGGACATCTACCCGCGCTTTCACACGATGCGGGGCAAGTACGTCACCCGAAAGGGTGGGTGGGACTGTCACGGGCTTCCCGTCGAGGTCGAGGTCGAGAAGGAGTTGGGCTTCTCGGGCAAGGCGCAGATCGAGGACTACGGCATCGAACGGTTCAACGCTCGGTGCCGCACTTCGGTTCAGCGCTACGTCGAGGATTGGCAGTCGCTGACGAGCCGCATCGGCATGTGGCTCGACACCGCGAACGCGTACTGGACGATGTCGAACGAGTACGTCGAGAGCGTGTGGTGGCTGTTCGCGCAGATGTGGAACAAGGGCCACATCTACGAGGGGTTCAAGGTGGTTCCGTACTGCGGGCGGTGCGGCACCGCGTTGTCGAGCCACGAACTCGCGCAGCCGGGTGCATATCAGGACGTCACGGAGCCGTCGATCTTCGTGCGCTTTCCGCTCGTCGACCGCGACATGGATTTGCTCGTGTGGACGACGACGCCGTGGACGCTGCCGTCGAACATCGCCGCCGCGGTGGGGCCCGACATCGAATACGTGCGGGTGAAGGCGCCCGACGGCGGGCGCGATCTCGTGGTGGCGCGCGCGCTCGTCGCCGACGTGCTGGGCGATGTCGACATGGTCGGCCCGGTGCCGGTCGCCGAACTCGTCGGTGCTCACTACCTTCCGCCCTTCGACCTCGTGCCGGTTGAGGGCGACGCGTTCCGTGTTGTCGCCGACACCTTCGTCACGATCGACGACGGCTCCGGCATCGTCCACCTCGCACCCGCGTTCGGCGAGATCGACCGCGAGATCGGTGTGCGCGAGGGCTTGGCGTTCGTGAACCCGGTGAACGACGCGGCTCGCTTCGACAAGGTCATCGGCGGGCCGTACGCCGGGAAGTTCGTCAAGGACGCCGACCCCGCGCTCGTCGACGCGCTCGCCGCGTCGGGCCGGCTCGTGAAGGTCGTCGACTACACGCACTCGTATCCCCACTGCTGGCGTTGCGATACGCCGCTGATCTATTGGGCCAAACCCACCTGGTTCGCGCGCACGTCGGCGCAGAAGGACGCGCTGCTGCGGGAGAACGAGAAGATCAACTGGTTCCCCGAGACGATCAAGCACGGCCGCTTCGGCGACTGGCTCGAGAACAACGTCGACTGGGCGCTTTCGCGCGACCGCTACTGGGGCACTCCCCTGCCGGTGTGGCGATGCAGCGCGTGCGAGAAGGACACCGTCGTCGCGTCGCTGGCCGAGCTGCGCGAACGGTCGGGTCGCGACCTCACCGACTTCGACATGCACCGGCCGTACGTCGACGAGGTGAAGATCACCTGCGAGTGCGGCGGGTCCGCGTCGCGGGTCGAGCCCGTCCTCGACGCTTGGTTCGACTCGGGGTCGATGCCGTCGGCGCAGTTCCACTACCCGTTCGAGAACGAAGCGCTGTTCGAGCGCCGGTTCCCGGCCGACTTCATCTGCGAAGCCATCGACCAGACACGCGGCTGGTTCTACTCGCTGCTCGCGGTGAACACGCTCGTCTTCGACCAGACGCCCTACCGCAACGTGGTGTGCCTCGCGCACATCGTCGACGGTGACGGCAAGAAGATGTCGAAGACGCGCGGCAACATCATCGACCCGTGGATCGTGCTCGACTCGCGCGGCGCGGAGGCCCTGCGCTGGTACATGTTCTCGTCGGGTTCGCCCTGGACCCCCAAACGCATCTCGGTCCAGGGCGTCGACGAGTCGATGCGGTTCCTGCTGACCTTGTGGAACACGTACTCGTTTTTCGTTACCTACTCGAACCTCGACGGCTGGACGCCCGCCGCCACACCTGCAGTCCCCACGCACGTCCTCGACCGGTGGATCAGGTCGCGCACACACAGCACGGTGCAGACGGTGACCGACGCACTCGAACGGTTCGACGCGCTCGCGGGCGCGCAGGCGATCGGGTCGCTCGTCGACGACCTCTCCAACTGGTACGTGCGCCGGTCGCGGCCCCGCTTCTGGAAGTCGTCCGACCCGGCCGCGCACGCCACGCTGCACGAGGTACTCACCCTGATCTCGCAGCTGCTCGCGCCGTACACGCCGTTCATCAGCGACGAGCTCTACCGCAACCTCGCGCAGACGCCGGAGTCGGTGCACCTGACCGACTGGCCGGTGGCCGATGCCACCGCCATCGACGCCGCCCTCGAAGCCGAGATGACGCTGGCGCGCACCGTCGTCTCACTCGGGCGTTCGGCGCGTACCGACGCGAAGATCGGAGTGCGCCAACCACTTCCCCGCGCGATCGCGTTGCTCGGCACGAGCGAGGCGATGCGCGACGAAGTGGTTTCGGAGATACGCGACGAACTGAACGTGAAACGCTTCGAGGTCGTGCGTTCGCTCGAAGGCCTCCTCGACTACCGGGTTGTGCCGAACTTCCGCGCGCTCGGTCCGCGTCTCGGTCAGTCGCTCCCCCGCGTGAAGGCATTACTCGAGGAGGTGGACGGCTCCGACGTCCGGAGCGCATTCCTTGCCGGCCGGCCGTTCGTGCTCGACGTCGACGGGACGTCGGTCGAACTCTCCGAGGACGACGTCGAGATCCGCGCTGTGCACCACGAGGAACTCGCGCTCTCACAGGACGGGCCGCACGCGGTCGCGCTCGACCTCAGCCTCGACGACGCGCTCCGAGCCGAAGGCGCTGCACGCGAGTTCAGCCGCCTGGTGAACGACCTGCGCAAGGCCAACGGGTTCAACGTCAGTGATCGCATCCGCGTGCGCTATCGCGCGTCCGGCGCACTCGGCCCGGCGCTGGAACAGCACGCGGGCTGGATCAAGGGCGAGGTCCTGGCGACGGAGCTGTCCGCCTTCGAGACCGACGGCCCTGCTACCGGAGCCGTGCACGGCGAATCCGTGTGGGTCGACCTCGAGCGAGCGACCTAGTCAGCCAGGGTGACCTCAGCGGTTCTTATCGTCGTTTTCTGAAGACGTCCCGAAAGGAGCCGCGGTCGGCGTCCTCCTCGTCGAAGAACGACATGCGACCTTCTTCGTCGCGCGGTCCGAGCGGCGAGTCGTCGTGGACCGCCTCCCGCAACGTTGCGAAGAATGCGTCGTCGTCGAGCACTTCGGCTTCGACGCTCGAGTCGTCGAGATCGATCGAGTGCCGGTCGCGGCTCGACGTGTCGATCTCGGGCGGCGGCGCGGGTGCCGCCGTAGACGACGGTGTCGCAGCGCGGATCTGCTCCTCGAGATTCGACATCGGAGCCGGAGCCGGAGCCGGAGCCGGAGCCGGAGCGGGCGCCATGGGCGGTGGAGGTGTCGAAGCGACCGGTGCGGGCGCCATGGGCGCGACGGGCGGCGCCGGTGCCGCGGGTGTCGGCGGGACTTGCTGTTCGATCATCGCGCGCACGTCGACGGCCGCGGTTGGTTCGGGAGTTGGCTCGCGGCGCGGCGGCTCGGCCGGAACCGGCGCAGTCGTCGGCATCGGTGACGGCGTCGGGATCTCGACGTCGGCGGTCAGCGGCCGCGGACCGGGCGCGGCCGCGGGCCGTGTCCGCAGCGCGGCGAGGTCGGCTTCGAGCGCGCGCACCATACGGTCGCGGTACTCGGCTTCGAAGCGCGTCATCGCCTCGACGTCGGCAAGCAGCGCGTCGCGGCGTTCGGCGAGTTCGATGACTTCGGCTTCGAGCTTTTCGCGTTCGGCGTCGCCGCGGCGCTTGGCCTCGGCTTCGGCGTCGGCGACCATCGCGCGCGAGCCCGACTCGGCATCCGCGAGCAGCACGCGCGCTTTCTCGTGCGCTTCCGCAACCGCCTCGTCGGCGGCGCGCTGTGCGAGCAGCAGCGTGCGGTGCAGGATGTCCTCGGTCTCGCGCGTCCGGCCCGCTTCGGCCTGGACGGTGTTGATCTGCTCCGCCGCCTGGCGCATCCGGGTCTCGGCCAGCTCGAGCGCCGCCGCCGCTCGTTCCAGCATGTCGTTGACGACATCGCGGTTGTAGCCACGGAAGGCCTCTGCGATCTCGATGTCGCGGAGTTCGCGCGCTGTTATTTCCATAGGGAAAAGTCTACGCCCGCCACCGAGCGCGGTCGCGCACCCTTAACAGCCCAACACCTGGAGCAAAACGAACAGAATGATCGACAAGACCATCACCGATAGGTCGAACGGCCCCGCCGGCGGAATGACACGCCGCATCGGAACCAGCACGGGCTCGGTGAGATCGCGCAGGACCAGGTTCACGGACGCGATCGCCGAGCCCGACCGAACCGGAAAATAGGACAGGATGACCCGCGCGATCAGCACGACGATGTACGCCGTGACGAGCGCGCAGAGAACCGGCTTCACGAACGCGGCGCGCGGTACAGGCCTCGCGCCTGGAGCCGCTCCTTCTCTTCCTCCGACACCTCGACATTCGAGGGCGTCAGCAGGAACACCTGATCGGCGGCTTTGGACATGGCGCCGTTGAGGGCGTACGCAAGTCCGCTCGCGAAGTCGATCAGGCGGCGCTGGAGATCTCGGTCGACGGCCTGCAAGTTGAGAATGACGGGTTGTCCCGCCTTCAGGCGGTCGCCGACCTCTTGCGCGTCGTTGAAGCCCTTGGGCTCCATCACATGCACCCGGGTCGCGGGCATCGGGATGGGCCGCACGGCCGAGGCCCGGGGCACGGCGGCGACCTGGCCGCTGTCGTCACGATCGCGCCGGCTGCGGATCACGGTCACGGGGCTCGTCGCGGTCGTGGTCGCGGTCG
>JAWXCJ010000094.1:0-16895 GCA_034408875.1 Actinomycetota bacterium | reverse complement strand
GTTTGGTCGTGCGTGACGTAGATGACGGTCGCTTCCAACCGGCGTTGCAGCTCGACCAGCTCGGCCCGAGTCTGTACCCGGAGCTTGGCGTCGAGATTCGAGAGGGGCTCGTCCATCAGGAAGGCCTTCGGCTCGCGCACGATGGCGCGCGCCAGCGCCACCCGTTGGCGCTGGCCGCCCGAGAGTTGCGCGGGCTTGCGTTCGAGAAGCTGGCCGAGCCCGAGCGACGCCGCGGCGTCCTTCACGAGTCGGTCGCGTTCGTCGGGTGCGATCTTGCGGCTGCGCAGCGGGAACTCGATGTTCCGGCGCACCGTCATGTGCGGGTACAGCGCGTAGCTCTGGAACACCATTGCGATGTCGCGGTCTTTGGGCTCGCGGTCGTTGACCACGTCGTCACCGATGATGATCTTCCCGGACGTCAGGTCCTCGAGCCCGGCGATCATGCGCAGTGCGGTGGACTTGCCGCACCCTGACGGGCCGAGCAGTACGAGGAACTCGCGGTCGGCGATCTCGAGCGTGAGGTCGTCGACCGCGACGACCGATCCGAAGCGCTTGGTGACGTGATCGAGGACGACGCGGGCCATACGGGCGTCATCTTGTCACCGACGTGTCACCGACTGCGGAGGAACCACCCGTGCGGATCCCACGCGCGTAGCGCGCCGACCTCGCTCGGCGTTACCGGGGGTAGCTCTTCGACGGTTTCGGCGACTGCGAGGTCCCAGCCGCACGCGGCCCGCGCCCGTTCGATGCGCTCCGCGAGGGGTTCGGGTCCGGCGGGGACTGCGACGAGTCGCAGGTCGTAGGTGTCGTCGGCGCGCCCCAGGATCCCGAGGTCTGTCACGAGCGCCGTCACCGTGCGGCCGGGCGATGTCACGTACGCGCACTCGGCGGGCGTACGTTGCGGCGTGAGCGTGGCCACGACGATGCACTCGTCCGCCGTGCTCGCGACGTCGTTGCCGCCACCGCTT
Source organism: Actinomycetota bacterium (assembly GCA_034408875.1). Taxonomy (GTDB): domain Bacteria; phylum Actinomycetota; class Acidimicrobiia; order IMCC26256; family PALSA-610; genus JANNHK01. Next base: position 15,927 of record JAWXCJ010000094.1, on the reverse strand, counting down.
CCGACGAGGAAGGGCCCACCGGTCGGGACGAGCGTCGTCGAGTTGATGTTGCCTCGCTTGTCGATCTGCGCACCGCCGAGGCACCCGATCGCGCGGGTGCCGGGCCCACCGACAAGCGCGCCGAGCACCATCTCGGCATCTCCCAGCATCGTCGCGGTCGGGAAGTTGCGGTGATTGAGTACGAACGGATCGGCGGGGGTCGCGTCGTAACCCCACAGTCCGATCTCGGCCGTGAGTTCGACGGCACACCCGCGGTCGCGCGCGAGTTGTACGCCCAGCCACGCGGAGAGGTTGGCGACACCCGCGCCCGCGAGTACGGCGTTGTGGCCGGCACCTTCGATCCGGGCGGCCAGGTGACGGGCGCCCCACACCGCGGCGCGCTCCCACCCGTTCGGTTCGGTTTCGAGGTCGGGCACGTGTTTCGCCGCTTCGGCGCGCCACGAGTCGGGCGCGGCCTTGGCCCGCAACGCGGCGACGCGTTCGGCGCCGACCTGATCCAGCCACTGCTCCTGCGACTCGACATCGAGAATCCAATGCCGGATCCAGTCGTCGTAGTCGTCGCGCCGCGTCGCGGCCCGGGCTTCGACCCAGAAGTCGTAGTCCTCGCCGTACCCGTCGACCGGGAGGTCACCCGCGTACAGGCCTCCCGGGTGTGCGCCCATCGGCGCTTCGACGACCGCGAGGACTCGGTGCGCGGGAATGCGCACGAGATGCGACCACGGCCGGATGTCGTCGACGATCCGCTCCACCGTGACGACCGCGCCCCGCCGGGCGCCGAGCGCGCCCCAGACGCCTTCGAGCAGCGGCGGCTGAACCGCGACGTTGCCCTCACGGTCGGCGATCGGCGCGTGCAGCAGCGCGACATCCGCCCGGAGCGCGGACACGACCCCCAGTTGGCCGAACGGCGAGTCGATCAGCGCGAACCCATCGTTGTCGGCCATCGACGAACCGGCGATCGACGACGTAATCGTCGCGGGCAAGCCGCGCGCACCCGCTTGCAGGCGCTGCGTGAACGCGAGGAACGACCAGTGTTCGACCTCGACATCGCCCCGCTCGTACGCGCCGGCGAACCACGGGTTCGGCGTGAAGTTGGGAAACGTGTCGCCCGAATACCCCGTCACGACCTTGTGCACGAGACCGCCGCGAAAGAACAGCGCACCCAAGCTCGACAGCGAAAGCATGACGAGCGTGAAGCCCGGATCGCGCCCCCACCACTGCCGAACCACCTCGCGCGCGGCCGCGCTCCACCGAGTGTGACCAACGACCAATTGCAGTACGTCGCCCTTCTGGACGTGGCGAGCGACCGCGTCGGAAAGCGTCGAGCGCTTGTCGGGCACGGGCGGAAACCTAGTCAGGCCGGAACCGTTGTACCCTCTTCGACGTGGCGGCAGAGGCAGTACAACCGAATGAAGGACGCCGTTATCGCGGCAAGTCCGCCGAGGAACGGCGGGCCGATCAGCGCCAGCGTCTGGTCCGCGCGGCCATCGAGGAGTTCGCCGACCGGGGCTATCACAAGACCTCGGTCGAGGACATCGTGCGCCGGGCCAAGACCAGCCGAACCGCATTCTACGCGTTCTTCGACAACCGCGACGACGCCATGTACGGCGCGCTCCAGATGTCGTTGCGCCTGCTGCTCGATCACGTCCGCGCCGCGCTCTACGCGGCGAAGCCGGGCGACGATCTGCTCGGCGTCGCGATCACGGCGTACGTCGAGTACCTCGCCATCGACCAGTCGGCGGCCGCGATCACGCTGATGGAAGCGCGCGGTGCCTCACCCGAAGTCAACATGTTGCGCAGTCGCACCCGGCGCGAACTCGCCGACCTGGTCCGCGACATGTGGGCCGAGTTCGACCGTCCCGCAGCCGAAGGAACATACGCGCAGACGATCTCGATGGGTGTTCTTGGCATCATCACCGAGTCGATGCTGCATCTCGCGGAGGGCGGTCGCCTCTCCGAGGCGCCCGAGCACGTGCCCGCCGTCATCACAGCGGTGAACCGGGTTCTCGGGCGGCCCGAGGAGAATCCTGCAAAAACTTCGCGCCCACACCTGGCGTGACAATGCGCGCCTCGGCGCGATAGTGGGTGCAGCCGCGGACCCGGTCGCACCCCCACTGCGACCGGACCGCGGCCTTTTCGCGCTCCACGCGCGAACATGCGGGTGATGCTGAAGCTCGGAATCGTCACTCCAGTGCTCACGATGCTCCCGCATACGCACGCACAGTGGGAACGTGATGCGACCTTCGACGATGTCGTCAAGGTCGTGCAAGCGGCGGAGCGACTCGGGTATCACCACTGCACCTGTTCTGAACATGTGGTCGTACCAGATGCAGTGGCCACCGTACGCGGTGGTCGCTACTGGGACCCGCTCGCCACATTCGGTTTTCTCGCGGGCGCGACCACTGAAATCAGATTCGCGACGCACGTCTTGGTGCTCGGCTATCACCACCCGCTGGAGATCGCGAAGCGGTACGGAACACTCGACGTCGTATCGAAAGGCCGGCTGATTCTCGGCGTCGGCGTCGGATCGCTCCAAGAGGAGTTCGAACTCCTCGACGCACCGTTCGCAGACCGCGGGGCACGCGCCGACGACGCGATGCGCGCACTGCGCGCATCGCTCGGGCAGCGCGAACCGTCGTACTCGGGTTCGCACTACTCGTTCTCCGGGTTCGTGATCGACCCGTGCGCGGTGCAGTCCGACATGCCGCTGTGGGTCGGCGGTCGCACGGTCCGCTCGCTGCGCCGCGCCGTGGAACTCGGCGACGGCTGGGCACCATTCGGCCTTCGCACCGCGGAGCTGGCCGAAATGCTCGGCCGCGTCGACGTTCCCGAGGGGTTCGCCGTCGTACTGCAGAACGAGCACCCGCTCGACCCGCTGCGTGAAGCCGACCGCGTCGCCGAACAACTCGCCCGCTTCTCCGAGATTGGTGCCACGCACCTCAACGTGCGGTTCGTGCACCACTCACGCGAGCACTACTGCGAACAGCTCGCCGCCCTCGCCGCGCTTGTTTGAAGCCAACTGGTTGCATAGCAACCACTGCGCTTCAAACAAGACGTTCGATGACCGTTGCGTTGGCTTGGCCGCCGCCTTCGCACATGGTTTGGAAGCCGTAGCGGCCGTTCGTCGCTTCAAGGTGGCGCAGCAGGCGGGTCATGAGCGCGACGCCCGACGCGCCGAGTGGGTGGCCGAGCGCGATCGCACCGCCACGCGGGTTGAAGCGCTCCATCGGGTAGTCGAACTCCTTTTGCCACATGAGCGCGATCGACGCGAACGCTTCGTTGCACTCGACCGCGTCCCACTGGTCGGGGGTCATGCCGGTGCGTTCCATCAACTTGTACGTGACCGGGACGGGTGCCGAAAGCACGAGCACCGGGTCTTCGGCTGCGACGGCGAAGTGCCGGAACGCGGCGCGGATCGACAGGCCGTTGGCCTCGGCAAACGAGCGCTCGGCAATGATCATCGCGGCCGCGCCGTCGGTCATCTGCGACGAGTTGGCCGCAGTGATGTCGGGCGCGGGCTGGTCGTCCGACACCCACGCCGGACCGAGTGACGCGATCTTGTCGAGCGACGCGTCGAGGCGAATGCCTTCGTCGGTCGTGAGAATCTCGCCGGCGAGTTGACCGTTCTCGTCCTTCTTCGGCACCGGGATGATCTCGCCTGGGAAAAAGCCGTCGGCCGTGCTCGCCGCAGCCCGCTGGTGCGACTGGAGCGCGAACGCATCCATTTCCTCGCGCGTGATCCCCCACTTGTCGGCGAGCACCTGCGCGACCCAGAACTGGATTCCCAACGTGTTGTTCGTATTCTCGAGGAAGTCGGGGCTGAACGGGCCCATGCCACCGCGCGCGTTGGACGACATCGGCGCGCGGGTCATGGACTCGACGCCGCACGCGATGCCGATGTCGTACGCGCCGGCGATGACTCCTTGGGCAACGAAGTGCATCGCCTGTTGCGACGACCCGCACTGGCGGTCGACGCTCGTGGCCGGAACGCTCCACGGCAGGCCGCCTGCAACCCACGCGTTGCGGGTGACGTTGCAGCCCTGCTCCCCCGCTTGCGTCACGCAGCCGCCGACGACGTCGTCGAAACGGGCCGGGTCGATGTCGTTGCGTTCGACGACCGACTTCAGCACCAGACCGAGCAGGTCGCTCGGGTGCCAACCCGACAGTGCACCCTTGCGTTTGCCGAATGCCGACCGGCCGCAGTCGACGATCACCGCTTCGCGTGTCATAGCCTGAATCGTATGCGGCTCGCCGTTTTGGTGAAGCAGATCCCCAACTTCGAGGAGATGGAACTCGGCCCCGACGGCCGGCTCAAGCGCGACGGCATCGATCTCGAAATGAACCCGTATTGCCGGCGCGCGGTGAGCCAGGCGGTTGCGCTCGCGGCGGACCGGCCCGGTTCGACGGTGACGGTCATCACGCTGGGGCCGCCCGCCGCCGAGGACACATTGCGCGAGGCGATCGCGTGGGGCCTGGAACGCGACGTCGACATCACCGGCGTGCTCGTCACCGATCCCGCGTTCGCCGGTTCCGACACGCTCGCGACGGCGAAAGCACTCGCGGCGACGCTCGCGCGCCGCGGGCCGTTCGACCTGGTCCTCGCGGGCCGCAACTCGGTCGACGCCGACACGGGCCAGGTCGGACCCGAAGTGGCAGAACTGCTCGACCTCCCGTTCATGACCGGCGTGCGCCACCTCGCGCTCGACGACCAGCGGCTCACGGTGCGCTGCGAGCACGACGACGGCTGGCTCGACGCCGAACTCGCGCTGCCCGCCGTCATTTCGTGCGCGGAACGCCTCATCGACCCGTGCAAGGTCGACCCTGCCGGGCGCGCCGCCGTTCCGGCCGAACGCATTTCCCGGCTCACGGCGGCCGACCTCGGGCCTGGACCGTGGGGTCAGGACGCATCGCCGACATGGGTCGGTCCGGTGACGGTGATGGCGGTGTCGCGCGCGCGGCAGCGGTGGCCCGAGCTCACCGTCGACGAACAGATCACTCGCGCCGTGCCCATCCTCACCGAACGCGGTGCGCTGACTCACGACGAACAGCGCGCAACCGCAGTCGAAGTGCCCGCGTGCGCGTTCGGTGCGCGCCAGATCGTCGTCATCGCCGAACCCGACCGCCTGCACGCGACGCGTGAGTTGATCGGCGCGGCGGCGGGCTTCGATGGTTGCGTCGTCGTGTTTACGGTGCAACCTCCCGACGCGGAACTGCTCGCGTCGTGGGGTGCCGACGAAGTCGTGCACCTCGAAGGCGACAACGTCGAAGAGGACGTCGCCCACGCGTTCGCGGAGTGGGCCGCAGAGCATCGGCCGTGGGCGGTGCTGACCGAGTCGACGGCATGGGGCCGCGAAGTCGCGGCGCGCGCCGCGGCGCGCCTCGGCGCCGGCCTCACTGGCGACGCGGTCGGCCTCGAACTCGAGGGCGACCGGCTCGTCGCGTGGAAACCCGCGTTCGGCGGCCAGCTCGTCGCCGCGGTGAGTGCGACCTCGCCGATCCAGATGGCGACCGTGCGCGCCGGCATGCTCGACACGCTCACGCCCCGGTCCGTGAGCCCCGTGCGCGTCACCACGATCACGATGGCCCGCCGCGGCCGCGTCACGGTCACCGCGCGAACCCGCGACGACGACATCGAGGTGCTCGCCGACGCCCGAGTCGTCATCGCGGTCGGCATGGGTGTATCGCCCGCCGAGTACCCGATGCTCGAGCCACTGCGCGGCGCTCTCCACGCCGAGTTGGGCGCGACGCGCAAGGTCACGGACAAAGGATGGATGCCGCGCGCCCGCCAGATCGGCATTACCGGTCGCACCATCGCACCGCGCCTCGTCGTGAGCATCGGCGCAAGCGGCAAGTTCAACCACACGGTCGGTCTGCGCGCCGCCGGGACCGTGCTCGCGATCAACCCCGATCCGAACGCGTTGATCTTCGACGCGGCCGACGTCGGCATCGTCGGCGACTGGCACGACGTGCTGCCCCTCCTCGTCGACGCGCTCCAGCGCGGTTAGCTCGCGGACTCGGCAACCGGTTTCGGCGGCCGCCAGAACACGAGCAGCAGTGCGGCCGTGCCGCCGATACCGACGACGAGTGCGCACAACAGGCCGAGCCAGTCGTCGAACTCGATGTCGAGTGCGTTGTCGAGCGACCATTGCCCCGCCCCGAGACACGCGATCGCGAAGCACGCGGCGCTGAGATTCATCACGTACTCCCAGCCCTCGGTCGGGCGACGGAACACGAAGAATCCGGCGTTGCGGTGGTTGGTGATCCAGGCCACGAGCATGACGCCGAGCAACATGCTCGCGGCGAGCGGCGTCAGGAACCCGAAGATGAGCGCGGCTCCGGCCGCGAGTTCGGTCGCGCTGGCGAGCCACGCGTGCAGCACGCCGGGCTTCATGCCCAGGCTCTCGAACCAGCGGCCCGTGCCGGCGATGCGACCACCTCGCCAGACGTGGTTCACGCCGTGGGCCAGCATTGTGGCGCCGACCGCGACACGCAGCACGAGCAGGCCCAAATTGATCTGGTCGATGTCCATGGCCGCGCACAGTACCGTTCCCCCGCGATGGACGTTCGTGAAGGTCTCCTCGGCGGCGAGCTCCCGTACATCGCGGTCGGCTCCGGTCCCCCGCTCGTCGTGCTCGCCGGACTCACACCGACGCACGAGAACCCGAAGGGCCTCGGGCTCCGCTTCGAAGTGAGCACACTGAAACCGTTTGCCGCGCACTTCACCGTGTACGACGTCAACCGCGAACGCAACCTCGCGCCGGGCACGACGATGCACGACATCGCGGCCGACCACGCGCGCGCGAGCACGATCCGGCGAAGCCGAGGAAGCGGCCGACGTGTCCGATTCAACTCGGTTGGATTACCGCCCCGACGCTGGTCATCGGCGGCGAACGCGACCACTTTTACTCGCCGGAGCTGTTCCAACAGACCGCCGACGGCATTCCCGACGCGCGCCTGCTGCTGCGCCCGAAGGCCGGGCACGTCGCGGCGATCGCGGGCAAGTCCTTCCCCCGCGACGCCCTTGCACACTTGCGCGTACACTGACATCAGCGTCAGCTTCAGGGGGTAATCGCCATGCGAGTCGAAGACCTGGTTCTCGTGAGCGTCGACGACCACGTGGTCGAGCCGCCCGATCTCTTCGAAGGCCGGCTCAGCGGCGACTACGCCGAGCGCGCGCCGAAACTCGTCCGCAAGGACAGTGGCATCGACGTGTGGCAGTTCGAAGGCGCGGAACTCCCGAACATCGGGCTCAACGCCGTCGCCGGGCGCCCGCCCGAGGAGTACGCGATGGACCCGACGTCGTTCGACGACATGCGGTCCGGTTGCTACGACATTCACGACCGCGTCAAGGACATGGACGCCAACGGCCTGCTCGGGTCGATGTGCTTCCCGTCGTTCCCGCAGTTCTGTGGCCAGCTGTTCGCGCGCACCGCGCAGAAGGACGAACCGTTCGCCGAAGCGCTCGTGCGCGCGTACAACGACTGGCACATCGAGTCGTGGTGTGGCGCGTACCCGGGCCGGTTCATCCCGCTGTCGATCCCGATGATGTGGGACCCGGAGAAGATGGCAACAGAAGTGCGCCGCGTCGCCGAGATGGGCTGTCACGCGGTCACGTTCTCCGAGAACCCGGTGCACCTCGGGCACCCGAGCATCCACTCCGGCCACTGGGACCCGTTCTTTGCGGCGTGCGAAGACGCCGAGACCGTCGTGTGCGTGCACATCGGGTCGTCGTCGAAGATGGTGATCACCGCGCCCGACGCGCCGATGAACGTGCTCATCACGCTGTCGCCGGTCAACATCGTGCAAGCCGCGGCCGACTTCGTGTGGTCGGAGGTGCCGAAGAACTTCCCCCGGCTCAAGTACGCGTTGAGCGAGGGTGGTATCGGTTGGATTCCGTACTTCCGCGAACGCATCGACTACACCTACGAGCGGCACCGCTACTGGACCGGTACGGAGTTGGGCGACCGCAGCCCGAGCCAAATGTTCGACGACCAGGTCGTGTGCTGCTGGATCGACGACCCGGTCGGGGTCGAGATGCGGCACAAGATGAACATCGACATGATCTGCTGGGAGTGCGATTACCCGCACTCCGACTCGACGTGGCCGCAGTCGCCCGAGCAGTTCATGAAGCAGATGCAGGCTGCCCACGCCTCCGACGAGGACATCGACAAGATCTCGCACCAGAACGCCATGCGGCTCTTCAGCTACGACCCGTTCTCGACCCTCGGCGGCAAGGAGAACTGCACCGTCGGGGCGCGGCGCGAGCAGGCCGGAGACTGGGACGTGAGCATCGTCGCCCGGGGCATCAAGGCCAGCGGCACCGGAGCAATGGACCTGCTCCGGATGGCCCAGGGCCGCGACGCGTAGCTACCCCGCGACCCGCGGCCGCCATGTCGGCAATGGCGGCCGCGTACTCCGCCCACGTGAAACTCATGCCATCCTCCGCGCCGTGTGCCGCAACTGCGGCACGAGGCCCTGGTCGCCCAGTGCGCGTAGGGCGCGCTCCTCGTCGACGTCGACCACGACGGCGTCGCCCGGTTCCCGGTTGACGATGAACGTGACCACGCAGTCGGTGCACGCGGACGTGCCCGCCATCACGCAGTCACCGCAGTCGATCGTCCGCAAGTGCTCCATGCCGCCAGCATGACAGCGGGGTGAGACAGGAACGGTCAGTGTTTGAAGCCAAGTGGCCCCTGAGCGGCCACTTGGCTTCAAACACGACTAGCGCGCCGGGCGGAGGAGGGTGAGGAGGTCGTCGGCACCGACCACGACGGCGCCCTCGGCCTCGGCGTGCTGGCGCACCCAGGCGTCGGACGAAGCGACCACGATAGGGACCCGCTTGGGCAGCGCGGCGATTTCGCGGACGACGACCTCGTCGGCCTCCTCGTCCGCGTCGGAAAAAACCACACGGACCCCGCCGCGTCGTATCCCGGGCACCTGGCTCGTCCCGTCGCCGTCGAACACGAGCAACACATTCGACCCGACCCGGCGGTGCAGGCCTGTCACCGCGATGGCCAACCGCTCGCGCTGATCCGACGCGGTCGCGTCGGGCCAGGCGCGCTTGCTCACGTTGTACCCGTCGACGACCAGCAACGCATCGGGGGTGCGCAACATCGCCTCGATGCCGTCGGCGCTGTGCGCGACCAGACCGGCCGGCACGTTGGGGGCAACGCGACGCGCGAGCGGCTTCTCCCGCGGCGTCTCGGGCGCGCCGGTCGCGCCGGCGGTCACGTCGCCGCGCACGCGCCGGCGCAACGCTTCGAGCGACACGGCAACCTGGTGGGCCGCCGCGGCGGCGTCGGCCAGCGTCGTGGTGTCGCGCGGATCGAGGCGCGACTGCACCTTGTCGATGCGCGCGAGTGCGGCCGCAAGGTCGGCGCGCGTGCGGGTGAGATCTTGTTCGAGCGCGCGGGAGCGAGCGACCTCGCGCCGGGCCCGCTCCCGTTCGGCGTCGGTCTCGGCGCGCGCCTCCGCGAGCTCGGTGGCCACCGTCTCGGTCTGGCGCTGCGCCGCAAGGGTCGCGGCCTCGGCCTTTTCCTCGCGTTCGCGCCGCGCCGTGCGTTCCTCGCGCAGGCTCTCGGTCACGCGCGTGGCTTCGGCTTCCGCCGCCATGCGTGCCGCGTCGGCCCGGCGGCGTGCCTCGGCGTGCCCTTCGGCCTCGCGTGCTCGCGCTTGTTCTGCCTTTTCGTCGCCGCGCTCGCGGCGCTCCTGTGCGTCGCGCTCCACGAGCAACCCGAGCCCGAACTCGGCGCCGGGCGGTTCGCACGTCCACAACACCGACGCGAGCAGCGGCAGGTCGTTCCGGCGCGCCGCGTCGTCGACCAGCGCGACCGGGTCGGCGTCGGACCACTGGGCCAGCACCGCTTCCACCGCCGGCAACGCCGCGAAGGTCGTGCGCACCTTGCCGGCGAACTCGTCGCCGTTCGAGACCGCCTTACGGAGTTGCCGCGGGCCGGGTCCGGCCATCAACCCGCGGCGATCGAAGCCGTGAAGGTGCCGGAGGAGCTGCGGCACGTCGTTCGAGTCGAGCGCGCGCAGCGTTTCTGCGGCGACCTCGAGCACCGGCACCAACAGGTGGTCGGGAACGAGGGCGTTAGCCACGAGGTGACCCGCTCGCGGACTCGGCCGTACACTGACGCCTTCCTGTCCCCCGGGAGGGTTTGATGCAGGCACGCCACGAGGAAGTCACCCTGGACACCCAGGGCGACGGCGAGACGATCGACGTCACGGGGCATGCGCAGAAGACGATCGACAACTCCGGTTTCCGCGACGGGTTGTGCACGGTCTTCGTCGCCCACTCCACGTGCGGCGTGACAACGATCGAGTTCGAGCCCGGCTGCAACGCCGACCTCAACCGCGTGCTCGACACCGTCGCTCCCGAGGACGGCGGCTGGGAGCACAACGTCCGCAACGCCGACACGAACGGGCACAGCCACGTGCGCGCCGCGATGATCGGGCCGTCGGTCACGGTGCCGTTCGCCAACGGCGAACTGTGCATCGGTACGTGGCAGAAGATCGTGTGCATCGACTACGACGACCGGCCGCGCTCACGTCGACTGATCGTGCAGTTGCTCGGCGCCTAGCCCGGTCGACCCCTCGGTCACGGTCTCGACCGCGGCGCCCGTCGCGCCGCACCACCGGCAACTGACCGCCTCGATGCGCTCGTCGAGCACTTCTTCGTCTTCGACTTCGAAGTCGCCCGCGATCGTGTAGTGGTGAAACGCCCGCGTCCGGCGCGTTGCCGTCACGTCGAAGCGGGTCAGGTTGCCGCACGCGGTGCACCGGTATCGGGAAGCCACGGCGCCAGAGTACGTGCCGACTCCCCAGTGCCCGCGGCGACCGGACCCACGGAGGAGCGCAGGAAGCTCGGCGGGGGTGGCGAGATCTCAGGCGCGCGGCGAAGCCGCTCCTCAGTCGGAGCCCGACCAAAGAAATATAACGAACATACGTGCGTGGCGAACAAATGTTCGTTACCGTCGGCGGCATGTCGACCTCGATCGCAGCCACGCTGCCCGGCTTCGCGCCGACCGAACCCGCGCTTCCCGGGCCGGCGCGCCAGGGTTCGCTCGACGACCTGGGCACGCCGCTGGCCGAAGTCACGTTCTGCGTGCTCGACCTCGAGACCACCGGCGGTTCGCCGGGCAACGACCGCATCACCGAAGTCGGCGCGCTCCTCCTGCGCGGCGGCGAACTGCTCGGCTCGATCGACACGCTCGTCAACCCGGGCGTACCCATCCCGCCGATGATCACGATGCTGACGGGCATCACCGAGCAGATGGTCATGCCCGCACCGCGCATCGAGCAGGTGTTGCCGTCATTGCTCGAGATGCTGCGCGGCGCGGTGATCGTCGGGCACAACATCCGCTTCGACACGGGTTTCCTCGACGCCGCCCTGGTGGCGTACGGGTACCCGCGCCTGACGAACCAACGCGTCGACACACTCGGCCTCGCCCGGCGCCTCGTCCGCGACGAGATCCCCAACCTGAAGTTGCACACGCTCGCCGCGCACTTCCGCACCGCCGTCGAACCCACGCACCGCGCCTATTCCGACGCCGCCGCGACCGCCGAGGTCTTCCACTCGCTGCTCGAGCGGGCGGCCGCGTTCGGTGTACTCGGGCTCGACGACCTCATCGCGCTGCCCCGCATACGGGCCCATCCGTCAGCGGCAAAGCTCGCGCTCACGACCAAGCTGCCCCGCGCGCCGGGCGTGTACCTGTTCCGCGATCGTGAGGGCCGCGTGTTGTACGTCGGCAAAGCCTCGAACCTGCGGTCGCGGGTGCGCTCGTACTTCTCGGGCGACGACCGCCGCAAGGTTCCGCAACTGCTGCGCGAGGCGACGCGCATCGACCACCGCGTGTGCGCCGGACCGCTCGAAGCGGCGGTGCGCGAGCTACGGCTCATCCAGCGTCTACAACCTCGGTTCAACCGGCAGTCCAAGGGTTGGCGTCAGTACGCGTACGTGAAGCTGACCGACGAGCGCTTCCCGCGGTTCACGGTCGTCCGCAAGGCTCCCGCCGCCGATGCGTGCGCGCTCGGGCCGTTCCCGTCGGCGAACGCCGCGCACGTGGTGCGCGAGGCGATCGAGACGGCGATCCCGATCCGCCGCTGCGCGACCCGCATCGGGCGCAACGCCGTCGCCGCGGACGAACCGCAATGTGTCGCGGCCCAACTCGGCGTCGCCACATGCCCGTGCCGCGGCCAGGTCACCGACGAAACGTACGCGGAACTCGTCGCCCAGGTGCGGCGCGGGCTGACCGACGAGCCCGCGATCCTGCTCGACCCGCTCGCGGCCCGCATGCACCGCCTCGCCGGCGACGAACGCTACGAAGAAGCCGCCGCCACACGCGACCGACTGTCGGCGCTCGCGCGGGCGATGCAGCGGCAACGCACCGTCGCGGCGTTGCACCGCGCGACGCGCGTCGTGCTCGACACCGCCGAAGGCCGCGTCGAACTCCACGCCGGCATCCCCGTATTCGCCGACGACCGGGCGGCGCTGATCGGCCCGCAGGAGGCGCTGAGCGACGACCGGCAGGACACCGACATGCTGCTGCTTGTCGCGCGCTGGTTACGCGAGCACGCGCATCACGTTCGCGTCGTCGAGGTCGACGGCGAGTTGGCTTCGGAACTGCCGCGACTACCGAGTTACGAAGCGGGGCGGGCCGGCTCACGCATTTCTGTGCGGTCCTGACGCGGCGGCTCCGGCGGCGGCGGAACCTTCTTCGCGCGCAGCCGGGCGAGTCCGGCGACGGAGAACTGCACGATCGCGGCCATGACGAGCGCAACAAACGGCAGCAACCGGGCGACGGGCCAGAAACGGTCCCAACCGGTGTCGAGGAAGACATCCTGGAGCTGGTTTCCGCTCAGGATCCCGATGGCACGCGCGAAACCGAACACGATCGCGAAGGCGAGCGGCAGCGCAATCAGCCAGACGATGAACCGCCACACGCGCGGGACGGCGTCGGACCGTTCCTTCGGCGCCCGTCGCGCCGGACCATCGCCGTTGCGATGCGGAACGACGGCGCCCACCGAGGCGTCGGAGAGCGCCTCGGGTCCGGGTGACGTCCGGAACTGGGCGGGAACCTTGAGCACGCGGTCGCAACCGGTGCACCGGAACGATGCGGCCTGGCCCGCCACTGCGAGGGGGTGCTTGGTGCCGCAGTCGGGACACTGGAGTACGGGCGCCACGGCTACCTATCCTGCCGCGTTCTCGCGGGCGAGTTCGTCAGTACTGACCCGCACGAGGTCGCCAAGCGCGGTGACGGCCGCTCCGCTATCGATCGCGCCGGCCGCGAGTTCGACCCCGACCCCGAAATCACCGGCCTTTCCGGCAACGACCAGCGCCGCGGCCGCGTTGAGGACGGCGATGTCACGATGCGGGCCTTTGTCGCCGCCCAGTACCCGCCGCACCGACTCCGCGTTGGCGGCCGCGTCGCCACCGGAGAGTGCGCCGATCTCGGCCCGTTCGATCCCGAAGTCGAGCGGGTCGATCGCATAGGTGTGCACTGACCCGTCGACGAACTCGTGCACGGTGCTCGTCGTCGTCGTCGTGAGTTCGTCGAGCCCGTCGTCGCCATAGAACACGAGCGCCCGTTCGGCGCCGAGTGCCTGCAACGCACCCAGCATGCGGTCGGCCATGGTCGCGTCGGACACGCCGACCGCCTGGCGGCGCACCCGGGCCGGGTTGGCGAGCGGTCCGAGGAAGTTGAACGTCGTGGGCACCCCGAGTTCCTTGCGGGCGGGGCCGAGGAACCGCATCGCCGGGTGGTAACGGGGGGCGAGGCAGAAGCCGAGGCCGGCCTCCGCCACGCACGCGGCGACGCCTTCGGGTCCGAGCTCGATCGCAACACCGAGCGCTTCGAGCACGTCGGCCGAGCCGCACTGCGACGACGCGGCCCGGTTCCCGTGCTTGACGACACGCGCCCCGGCGGCCGCGGCGATGAGCGCGGCCATCGTCGAGACGTTCACCGTGCCGGCCCGGTCGCCGCCGGTGCCGCACGTGTCGATCGCCCCGTCGGGAACCTCGACCGCGGTGCCGTAGCGGTGCATGGTGCGCACGAGCGCGGCGAGTTCAGCCGCGGTCTCGCCCTTCGAGCGCAGTGCAACGATGAAGCCGGCCGCCTGCACGTCGGAGACGCGCCCCTCGAGGATCTCGCAGAGCGCCGCCGCGATGTCGTCTTCGGTGAGCGGGTTGCCGCGAACGAGATGCGCGAGGATCGGTGTGAGGATCTCGTTCACGATTTTGGGGGCCGGGGGCGCATCAGTCCCACCACAGGTCGCGGTCGAGAACTCCTCGCGCGATCAGCCCGAGCTGGATCTGCGAGGTGCCCTCGACGATGGTCAGCTGCCGCGCGTCACGGTAGTAGAGCTCGGTCAGGTGATCCTTCATGTAGCCGGCGGCCCCGAGCATCTGCAGGGCTTCGCCGGACACCTTCACCGCGACCTCGCTGGCGTAGTACTTGGCCATCGAAAGGAACGGCACGTACTCGCGCGTGTACTTGCCCTCGTCGGCCATCATCGCGGCGCGGTAGGTGAGCAGCCGCGCCGCTTCGATCTCGGTGGCCAGCTCCGCGATCTTCCACTGGATGCCCTGCATGTCGGCGATCGTCTTGCCGAACGCAGCCCGTTCTTTGACGTAGTCGGTCGCGTACATGAGCGCGCCCTCGGCCAGGCCGATACCGCGGGCCGCGACGATCGGCCGCATCGAGTTGAGTCCGAGCATCGCGAGCCGGAACCCGCCGACCTCGCCCACGACGTTCGCGTCGGGGACGCGCACCTCGTCGAGGATCAGTTCACCGGTGTCGACGCCGCGCACACCCATCTTGTCGTCCGTACGCCCCACCGAAACACCCGGCGTCGAACGGTCGACGATGAAGCACGAGATGTCGTCGTGCCGGCGCGACTCGGCCGGACCGGTCTTCGCGAACACGCAGTACCAGTCGGCCTGCACGACACCCGACATCCAACACTTCGTGCCCGACAGCACCCACCCGTCGCCGTCGCGCACCGCCTTCGTACGCATGCCGACGACATCGCTGCCGGCCTGCGGCTCCGACAACCCGAAGCCGGCACGCATCTCGCCGGTGGCCACGCCCCGCACGTAGTGGTCCTTCTGCGCTTCACTGCCCGCGATCAGCACCGGACCGGTCGGGAGCCGCGTCAGCAGCAACATGAGCGCGGCCGTGTTCGAGTACTTCGCGACTTCCTCCATCGCGAGCGTGAGGCCCATGATCCCGGCGCCGGAACCGCCGTACTCCTGCGGAATCACGAGCCCGAGCAGGCCCGTGTCGCGGAAGAGCTCGAACAGATCCTGCGGGTATTCCGCGGTCGTATCGATCTCGCGGGCGCGGGGCCGGACCTTCTCCTGCGCCATCTTGCGGACCGTCGCCTGGAGCTCGGCCAGCTCGGGTGACAGGTCGAACTGCATCGGGCGGAGCCTATCGGTGGGTCTGTGCGGCCCGGCGGGTCGGGCGACGGAACCAATCGCAACCGAATGGTTAGGCTGGCGGCGTCTACAGGTTGGGCAAGGAGGCGACGTGGGACACGACATCGACGACACGAGTCACCCGTTCGGGCGAAGGTCACGACGGATCACCGCAGTGGCAGGAGGCCTCGCCGTCGGGCTGATCGCGGCCGTTTCGGCCGCCGCGGTCGACGGCGACGCCGAAGGCAGAAGGGTCGTCGCGGAGACGTCGCCCACGACGACGACCGAAGCGCCGGAGACCAGCACGACCACCGCGCCACCGACGACCACGACCGAGCCGGCACCGGCACCGACCACGACGACGACGGCGGCACCGGCTCCGCCCCGAACGACCACGACCACGACCGTCGACACATCGCGCCTCGAAGACTGGACCAACGTGCGCATCGTGTCGCCCCGGGGTTTCAACATCTCGATCGGCGAAACGATCACGTTCGAGTTCACGATGT
>JAWXCJ010000093.1:0-12095 GCA_034408875.1 Actinomycetota bacterium | reverse complement strand
TTGCGCTCCCCGAGTGAACGATGTCCGGGCGGTCACCCCGGAACGATGTCCTGGCGGGTGTCGACTAGCCGGGTTGGCGTCGCCGTGGACGCGTCACACGTTCGATCGTCCAACGAGGCGCCCGCGAATGTCCGGCCGCCCATCCCGCGTCGTGGCCTTCCACGCCGTGACGACCGACCCATTTACGAACCCAACGATCCGTGCGTCCCAACGCTCGCGCGCATTCCTGCGGACTTTCGCCCGCCAACCGTCGCCGCACCGCCTCCTGCCGCAACTCTTGTTCTGACACCCGCCGCCTCCTCGTCCGAAACTCGAACGACGAAGCAAAGCGGAACGATGTCCTGCGGATCGTCACCTAGCCTGCTTAGCCTCGATCCACCGATTCTCGACCGTGATGGCCCGTGTTGGCAGGTCGCTGGTCATCCGTGATGGGAATGCTGCGCGTTTGTGCGGTCGAGCGTGGTGTCGCACGCGATCTGGGCTGGTTGGTGAGCCCGAGGCGTCATGTGCGGTCGGGGCGGGCATGGCTGCGCCCCGAAGTGTCGGTTCTGGTTCGGAGCGCGGCGCGTTCAGGCGAGCTGTGGGATGGCGCGCAGTCGTGTGAGCGCGTGGAGGGACGTGTCGGCCCATGGCCATCGGGCGGGGAGCCGCAGTGTGTGTTTGCTGCTGCGGTTCACGACGCGGCCGGGCAGTGCGATCAGTCGGGTGCGTATGGTGCGCGCGACGGTCAGCTGTTCGTCGGGCGTGATGTCGCCGAGATCCGCGCTCCAGCGGATCAGGTTGTGGGCGAGGACCGCGCACGCGAGCCAGGTGGCGTTGGCGAAGAACTTGCCGGACGGGACATGTTCGAGACCGGCACCTTCTTTGATGTCGCGGATCGCGAGTTCGACGACGGCGTGGTGGCGGTGGAACTTGTCGATGGTGACGGCATCGCCGTCGAGGTCGGTCAAGAACGCGTGGTGCTGCCAGTCGGGCCATAACGCGGCTTGTGCCGTGTCGGTGAGGCGGGTGCGGCGCACGATGAGCCGCCGGTTCTTGTAGCGGCATTCGGCGACTTGAGCCTGACCGTCGGGCGTGTAGTCGATGTCCACCCACGCGGCCTCGTCGATCGTCGCGATCGCCCGAGCGATGGCGGTGTTTCCGGTGCGGACCGCCATCGTGTAACGCACTCCGAGCCGACCGAGCGTGGTGATCGTGTCGTAGGACCAGAATCCCGAATCGAACCGGCACACGATCTCGCCCGACGCGCCGGCGCGCCGCACCCCGGCGATCAGCTCTCCCACGAACCGTTTCGCGCCGCGCTGGGTGTTCGCTTGACCTTTACGCATCCGGGCGTGCAGCACCTCGCCTGTCTCGGCGCGGGTCGCGAGGATCGGGTGATAGCCCAACACGTGCGTGTAGCCGTAGCCCGCACCATGTTTCTGTTTGCCGTACACCTCGCAGATCGTCGAATCGACATCGATGACGAGGCGGCCGTCGCCGGGACCGGCACCCGCTGACCAGGCACGCCGTAACGTCTCGGCGATCACCTTGTCGAGCTGGCGGACATGGCCGAACGTGAACGCCCGCAGAAAAGTCCCGAGCGTCGACGGTGCCATCACCCGGAACGGCAACACCCGCTGCGTCGCGCCCGCCCGCAACATGTCGGCATGGTCGATATGCGAGCCGCCGGCCAGAATTGTCGCCACCAACGAGCAGACCTTGCGGCCCGGACGAGCGCCACCCACCCGGCCCGAGAGCCGCACCGTCGCGTTCACCAGGGCCTCCAGACCGAGGCGCACCATCAACGTGGCCGGCAACACCAGCCCCGCGTTCGCGACGAGCGTGTCGTCGTCGAAGACCGCGTCAAGCTGGTCGATCGTGCGCGATACTCCACTCACAGGAAGTGCCTCCCGTTTCTCGGACCGATACGGCGTCGAACACCGTCATCGTCCCAAGACAGGAGGCACTTTCCGCGGATACGCGACCTACACAGCCACTACCGATCGGTGGATCGCCTGCCTAGAACTCGCTGTTGAGGAAGCCGATGACCGGCGTCGCGGCCGGGAATGACTCGGTGATGCCCGAGTTGGTGTAGCCCGCGTCGGTGATGACCGTGACGCCGTTGACGTACGACGCGGCGTCGCTGCACAGGAACACGAGCGGGTACGCCTGCTCGAGCGGCGTCGACGGCTCGATGCCGGTTTCGGTGCGGTAGTCGGTCGCGAAGCCCAGCCACGTGTCCTTGTTCGCCTGCGCGAGCGGCGTGTCGGTGGGGCCGGGCAGGATCGCGTTGATGCGAATGCCGCGCTTCAAGAAGTTGACTGCCTCGCGCGCCACGTACGCGTTGATCGCCAACTTGCTCCACATGTAGTCGGCTTTGCCGTTGGCGACCGTCCACGCGACGGCATCGTCCCAGTCGGTGATGTCGAGGAACTCGTGCAGCCGGGTGAGGTTGTTCTGCCACCCGAGCCCCGCGGCCGACGAGATGAGCCCGATCGCGGACCCGCGCGGCAACATCGCCTTCTCGATCATGCGATCGATCATGTAGCGGTGCCCGATGAAGTTGATGCGCTCGATTCCGGGCGTCCCGTCGGCCACCCCGGCGCACGAGAACAACGCGTGCACCGGACCGCCGCACTCTTCGAGGGCCGCGTCGATCGACGCTCGTTCGGAAAGGTCGAGCTGGATCGCCTTGGCGCCCGCGAGGGTGACAGGGGCGCGGTCCATGACTACGACCTCGGCACCCGCGTCCTGGACCAGCTCCGCGACCGCGGCGCCCATGCCGGTGGCGCCGCCGACGACGAGGACTCGTTTGCCGTCGTACCGGAATGCATCGAACAGCGACATCGTGGGCTCCTTTGCGCCACAGCCGACCGTGACGCCGATGTTGGAAGGGGGGTTGCTGCACGGGAACGTAGCCGTCGTCGACGCGATCGACGAGTTCCCCACGTTCGCCGAGCGGGCCACGCGTTCTTCTCGGTCGACCGTCTGAACTACAACGTCGAGGCGGCCGTCACCTGTCGGCGTAGCGGGCTACGAGAAGAAGCTCAGCACCACCGATCCGAACGCGATTTCGAGTGCGATCCCGACGGCACCGATCGCGATGCCGATGATCGTGACGACCGCGTCTTCGAGGATGAGCGACAGCGCGATCGCGACCACGCCCATCGCGGGCAGGGTGTCGAGGCCGGAGAATGGTGGCGCGACGAACGAGCCGAGGATGCCCACCAGCATGAGGACGCCGAGTCCGCTCAACGTCGCCCGCTGTTGCAGCACGCTCGCGAATCGCGGCCGGGCGAACCGTTCGAACCAGCGGATGCGGCGGACGATGAACGGAATCGCCTTCTCGGTGGTGGCCGGCCCGAGATGCCGGTGCAGCAGTCGCTTCGGAAGCCAGAACGTTCGTCGTCCGACGATGAGTTGGAGGGCGAGGACGATCGCGATGAGTTCGAAGATCGTCGTAATGCCACCGGTCGGCACCGGGAGGGCCGAGGTGAACATGAGGAGCATCAACGCGATCGCGAAGCTCTTCTCGGCGAAGACGGTGGTCAGTTCGCCCAGAGTGTTGTCGCCGGGCGACGCGAGCCACTGCTCGAGGTCCTCGCTGAACGGTCGGTCTTGGGCGTCGGGCTCGGCCGCGCTGGTCATGGTGAAGGTCTACCCGTCCGGGGCCGACATTTCTCGCGTCCGTTTCGCAGACGCAGAGAATGTCAGACCGCGTCGGCGTATCCGGCTTGCGTCTTGCGGCGGCGCTTTACCTCGTACATGTGGCGATCCGCGGCGGCGAGCAGGCCGTCACCGTCGTCACCGTCGGCGTCGGTCGTTGCCAGCCCGACCGACACGCCGACTCGCGCCACTCCCTGCTCGGTCGCGACGGGCTGCGCGAGCCGGTCGGTGATGCGCTCGACCAAGGCGTGGATGTGTTCGGGCGCGGCGAAATCCTCGCACAGGACGACGAACTCGTCGCCTCCGATGCGCGCGACGATGTCGCCGGCACGTACCACCGCCCGCAAACGGTCGGCAACCTCGCGCAGTACGGCGTCGCCGGCTTCGTGCCCGGCGTCGTCGTTGACGAGCTTGAAGCCGTCGAGGTCGCAGAACAACAGCGCGAGATGTTTGCCCGTGCGGCGGTGACGCGCGAGCGCGGCGTGCAGCGCGTCGAGGAGCAGTGAACGGTTTGGTAGTCCCGTCAAGGCGTCGTGCGTCGCCATCTCGCGCAACTGCTCCTCGACCGCCTTCAGGTCGCTGATGTCACGGCAGACGAACGCGTACGATTCGATGCCACCGTCGGAACCCCGCTCGGCCACCGCGACGACCGACACTGGCACGATCTGGCCGTCGGCACCCCGCAACGCGAGTTCGCCCGTCCAGGTGCCGGTCTCGGCGAGTGATGCGAGCGCGTCGCGGTCGAGCGCCGGCTCGACCGTCGTCCTGAGCACGTCCTCGGCCGAGCCGTCGGCTCGCAGACCCAGTCGTTCTGCCGCCGCCGCGTTGACGTGCACCACCTGACCGTCGCGGTCGGTGATCACGACGAAGTCGTAGCCCGTGTCGAGCACGCGCAGTACCCGTTCCGCGTCGCGCCGGGCGGTGACGGAATCGGTGATGTCCTCGATGGTCGCGATGGCTCCGGTCGGCCGGCCGTCGGTGCCCAACTGGGGTACGGCGGTGACCTGAATCCACGTGCGATCGCCACTCGCGCCGTCGACCGCGCCGACTGCCTTGCCTTGTTCCCCGCGGAGCGCACCGTCCCATACCGAGCGCAGTTCGTCGTGGAACTCCGATCGTGTGACGAGAAACCATTCGCCCGGGGCTCGATCGATCCGACCCAGCAGCCGCTCGGCCAGTTTGTTCGAGAACGCGATGTAGCCCTCGGGCATCCCGATGAGAATGCCGACCGGCGCTGCCTCGGCGAGCGTGAAGAAGCCGCCCTGTTCGGTTCCTTCCATTTGCTCGACGTCGACGCGCTCCTTCTCGAACCCGACGTGGACGATGCCACCGACGTCGGGATCGTCGAACCCTGAGTAACCGAGGTGCCGCGAATGAAACCACTCGTCGTATCCGGGAGGATGCCACCGGGTCTCGAAGTACGCACGTGTGACTTCTCCTTGCACCGCGCGAGTGAACAGGTCCAGCACCTTCGGAAGATCGTTGGGGTGCGTCCACTCGAGGAGGATCGACGCACCGGGCACAAGGTTCCACCGCTCGTAGTGTTCGAGTGCGCCTTGCGATTCCCAGAACACGGCGCCGTTCGCGTCGAACACGCTGCACGAGTCGCTGATCCCCTCGAGGATTCCGGAAAGGCGCCGCTCGTTCGTGATGTCCTGCGCGACGACGGTGAGCACGTCGCCTGTTCGCGTCGCGCGCAGATGCAGGGCGCACAAGTCGACACCGGTTCGCAGTCGTGCGACCACGCCGGCCTCCGATGGTTCGGCGACGAACGCGGCGACGGCCGCGCGTTCGCCCTCGGGGAATGTCTCCGCGAGTGTCGTGCCGTCGGTCACGCCGAGAAGGTCGCGAGCCGCACGATTGGCCTCGATCACGACCCCACCGCGGACGACCATCACCGCAATCGGCAGCCGATCGAACGGCGCGGCATCCCCCTGTTCCATGGCACTGTGAATCGGTCCAATTCTGACCGCGCTGAACCGCGAACTCTTGCCTATTCGTTGGCGCCGATGGCCTGCGTGAACGTGCTGACGAGCTCCGAATATGCCTCGAGGGCGCTCGCGTACGAGGCAGGCGGGCGTATGTGGACGAGGAAGTCGGTGACACCAGCCGCGACGAACCTCGGCAACTCGTCCAGCTTCTTCGCCGACAGCGGGGCGAGCACCATGAGCGCCGTGGCGTCGCCGCCCGCGGCTTCGACCAATTCCCGCATTTGCGGGATGCTCGTGACCGGGTCGGAGGCGTCGCCGGCCCACGGGATCCACCCGCGGCCGAACCGGGCGAGGCGGCGGGCGACGCGTTCGTTGCACCGCCCGCTCACCCAGATCGGGACGCCGCCCGGCTGTGCGGGCTTCGGCATCATGTGGATCGCTTCGAAGGTGAGGTCGGGCGCGGTGAACGACGCGCGTTGCTCGCGCCACAACGTCTGGCACACCTCGAGCGAATGGTCGAGCAACCGGCCGCGCGTGCCGAAGTCGAGTCCGGCCGCTTCGTACTCCTCGCGCTGCCAGCCGATGCCGACGCCGAGGTCGACGCGCCCGTGCGACAACACGTCGAGCGTCGCCAGTTGCTTGGCCAGCGTGACCGGCCGCCGCAACGCCGCCAGCAAGATGTAGGTGCCGAGTCGCACCCGCGTCGTCTGGGCCGCGACTGCGGTGAGGACGGTCAGCGGTTCGAGCCAGTGGCCGTCGGGACCAGTCGGTTGCTGTCCACCTTCGACGCCACCGCTGGTCGGATCGCCGTACGCCCCGAGGTTCTCGCCGAACACGACATGGTCGGAGACGACGACGCGGTCGACGCCCGCGTCGTCGGCGGCACGAGCAACCTCGAAGACGTGGTCCCAGTTTCCCGGGTCCTCGGCCGCGTATGTCGGTAGCGAAATCGTCAGCCGCGGCGTGTTCATGCGGCTCCAGCCTTCGGCGCTCGATCGCCCGCGCCTACGGCTTGCGCCTGGAGCCTCACGAGCGCGGGAATCGGTAGAGCTCGCGTGCGTTGCCTTCGGCGATGCGCGCGCACTCGTCGTCGGGAACGTCGACGAGTGCGTCGATCAACATCTTGCGGCAGTTCGTGAACGTCGTACGCGGCCGGGATCATGTCGTCGTAGCGGCGGGCGTACAGGTCGTCGCCGCGTCCCGCTTCACCTGCGCGGAACTTGCGGGTCGCCGCGTTGCCCTGGAACAGCAGCGGGTACCACCGGTCCTCCCACAGCCAGCCCTGCTCGCCGTCGCGTTCGACGATGCGCGGCGCCCGGTCGCGGAACCTCGGTTCGATGTGGTCGGCGAACACGTGCGCGGGCTCGATGACGTGGTCGTCGACCGAGATCGCCTGCACGTCGTCACGAAGCATTGCTGCCACCGTAGGCCACGGCCATGGCTTCGGTCTGGCGGTCGCAGGCGTGCTCCGTGCCGGGAATCGTCCCATCGGCGCCGGTACCGGGAGGCATGGTGACGATCTGGCGCGAGGACCGACTGCTCGTCGACGGCGAGTTGGTGGCGGCCGAGACCACTCGAACTCGGGCGAGACGTTGAAGTCGCGCTACCCGGCCTGTCCGGAGGTCGCCGGGCGCGGCGCCACAACCCGCGCGTCGCCGGGGGTACAAGTATTGGGGTCTACCGACGCACGGGGTTGGGTGCGTACGGCGGCCAACACCAACGCGGTTCCGAGCGTCGCGACACCGGCGAGCGCAAGCCCGGCGCGCGGGCTGAACTGCTGGCAGAACCACCCGACGAACGGGCCGCCGACCACGGTGGTGCCCAACGTCAGGAGCATGTAGATCGCCATCACGCGGCCCCGCAGGTGCGGCGCCGACGCCAGTTGCATGTGCGCGTTTGCGTTCGTGCCGAAGAACACGGCTGTCGCACCGAGCGGGATGAGCGCGATTTCGACCAGGACCTGACCGGGCAGCGCCGCGGTCACCACGAGCGCGGTGCCGAGCAGCCCGGCCGCGAGCACGACGATGCGCAGGGTCGCGTGGCCGCGGTGCGCGGCGGCGAGTCCGCCGATCACCGTGCCCACGCCGAGCAACGCCATCAGGAACCCGGCGAGGCCCGCGCCGCCGCCGAACGTTTCGCTCGCGAGCAGCGTCAGGTACGTGGGGAAGTTGTAGACGAGTGTGCCGACGACGAAGACGAGAATGATCGTCGGCCGGATCTGCGTCAGGCTCCACGCGTAGGTCAGGCCCTCGCGCACGCGCGGCCGCGTCTCGGGCAGGTGCCGGTAACGCAGTTCAGCCGGACGCATTGCGATGAGCGCGCCGACCACCGCGAAGAACGAAATCGCGTTCCCGAAGAACACCCACGGCAGCCCGACCGACGCGATGAGCAGCCCGGCCAGCGCGGGACCGGTGATACGCGCCGAGTTCCCGACCGCACCGTTGAGCGCCACCGCGTTCGCAAGTCGGTCGCGTCCGACCATTTCCTCGACGAACGCATGACGGGCGGGTTCGTCGACGACTGTGACCAGGCCGAGCGCCGCCGCGAGGGCGAACACCATCCACACCTGCACGATGTCGTGCCACACGACGAACCACAGCACGACCGCGAGGACGGCGGCGGCCGACTGCGTGACGATCAACAGTTTCCGGCGACTGAAGCGGTCGGCGATTGCGCCGCCCCAGAGCCCGAACAGCAGCACGGGGAGGAATCGGAACGCGAACGTGGCGCCGACTGCCATGCCGCTGTCGGTGAGTTCGAGGACGAGCCAGGCTTCGGCCATCGTCTGCATCCACGACCCGATGTGCGACACGAGGTCGCCGGCGAAGTAGAGCCGGTAGTTATATGTGTCGAGCGACGAGAAGGTGCGGCGTACCGCGGTGCCGAGGCTTGACCGAGGGCGATCCACAGGCTCCTCGGACGTCGGCATCACCCGAGGAACGCTAGCGGGAGCCGAAAGGCGACCATCCGCCGATTTCGGCGCGGCTACTCGTAGATGTCGGGCTGGTCGAGGGGCAGGAGCAACCAGCGCACCATGTCGCGGAGTTGCGTGTACGCCGCGACGCGCGCTTCGTCGGTGCCGGTGGCCTCGGCGTCGTCGCAGACCGCGACGAGGCGGCGCGTCATCGTCGGGCCGAGTTCGAGCAGCCCGCTGCTCCCGGCCGTCGCCCACTTTGCGAGGACGTAGTGACACAGCGCGCCGACGGGTATGCCGAGCGCGGAGCCGAGGTTGCGGATCGTTGCGAGTGGGTCGGCGTGCGCGTACAGGGCGACGTCGGTCTTGAAGTTCGCATCGGGATCGTCGGCCGGCCACGGGCCCGTCCAGCCCGAGAGCACGATCGTTCGCTCGGCATCAGTCGTCATGTCCCGATGATGCCCCAGCGGGGCCCATCGCGCGCTAGGGCGATGCGCGCCAGTCGAGCGCGCTGCCGTGCGGGTGCACGTAGCCGAGCAGTTCGGAGTCGGCGTCGCCGCCGGCGAACATGACACGGCCGAGCACACTCCACTCGACACCTTTCGCGTCAGAGGGCACGCCGGCACTGGGAATGGAGTCGACGACGCCCTGGCCCTCGGCGCTGATCCACACGATGGGCCGAGCGTGCGACGCGGCCGCGAGCGCGTCGCGGAACCCGGCCCGTTGCTCGCGCGAAAAGTAGGCGACCACCCAGGTCGTCGTGACGACCGCCGCGGCATGGGCCGGGAGTTGCGCGACGAGATCGCCGACCGCCTCGACCGCGTCGCCGCGCACGAGTTGCATGGGTGTGCGCTGCGCCTCTTCGAGCGCGAGCCGAGTGCGCGGGAGACGACCCGTGTCGGGCCACACGCACGCCAGTTGCCACCGCACCTGGTCCGGGTCGTGCACGTCGACCGGCGCGCGGTCGAGGCCGACGCGGGCCACGACTTCCGGCAATGTCGGTGCGATGGGCGGCGAGCCCGCGACCACTTCACAGCTCACGTGGACGCGCGCGTCGGCCGGTCCCGACGCGCCCGCCGGTCCGTAGTCGAGCCGGTACCGATCGCACAGCAGATTGAGGCCGGCGCTGCACCCGACATCGAGGTGCGCGAGCGGTGTGCCCACCCGCGCCGCGACCGACGTGAGCGCGGCACCGATCGCGGCCGAACGTCCGACTTCGTTGGTGTTCACCTGTTGCGTGGCGAGGAGTTCGAGCACCGCGTCGCGGTGTTCGAGGCACACCTCGGTGAACAGCGGGCCCGGATCGGCATCCGACTTGCCGGCGTACACAGCCGCGAGCGGGTGGTCGATTCCACCGAGCACCACGTAGTGCACGGCCGCGAGCAACAACACCGGGAAGTGAGCGCGCGGCGGCGCTTCCTCCACGAGATCGAGGACATCGTCGGACTCCGCGACCGTGCGACAGATGCGGTCGTA
Source organism: Actinomycetota bacterium (assembly GCA_034408875.1). Classification (GTDB taxonomy): domain Bacteria; phylum Actinomycetota; class Acidimicrobiia; order IMCC26256; family PALSA-610; genus JANNHK01. The sequence continues at coordinate 2,126 of JAWXCJ010000093.1, read as the reverse complement.
GAGCGGCGAGTAACCGCGGCACGACGTGTCGGCGATGTACAACCAGAGTTCGGCGAGGTCACGCACGAACCCATTCTGGCCGGGTTCAGGCCCGTCCGCGCGGTGGTGGCGTTCGCTCTTCGTGCGGCACGCCGAGTGCGTCGAGTTGCTGTGCCACTTCCTCGACGACGCTGTCGACTTCGTCGTCGGGTCGCGTGCCGACCCGGTCGACCGCCCATGTCGCCAGACCATCACCGAGGCCGTCGAGTGCCTGCGCGGCGCGCAGCACCCCCAGGAGCTGCGCGTCGCCGTCGAACGCAGCGCCGCCCTCGAGCGCGTCCCACAGTGCCTGACCCTGCTTGGCGAGGACAGTGGTCTGTTGACCGAGCGCCCAGTCGACGCGGCGCACGAGTTCGAGGATGTCGTTGACGCGCTGCGGCTCCGGTTGCGCGTACCGAACCAGCGCGGCGCGCAAGCTCCAGTCGTGGGTGCGCGGCCGTTCGGCGAAGTCGACGAGACGGGCGAGTGCTGGTGGTTCGAGTACGGAAGGCACTTCTCGCAGCGTACGACGATGCTCGGACGGCCCGAGCGTGCGCCGGCGCGGCACGGTTGGGGTCGCGCCCAACGTGCGAAGGAGGATCCCGTGGACATACAACTGACCGAGAGCGACGCCGAGCGGGTCGAGGAGTTCGCCGGTGTGGTCGAGGTCGAGGATCCGTCCGCACCGGCCGATGATCGCCGCTTCGTACTGCCGAACGCGCACGCACACGTGCTGCTCGACGACGACAGCGAGGCGTGCATGAAGCCGTGCGCCGGTGTCGTCCCCTGGACCGGCAAGGCAATCGACATCATGGTCGAGGAGTTCCGCCGCGGCACGGGTGCCGCATTCGGACTGTTCGACTTGCACGACCTCCAGGCTGCGTTCACCCGGCCGGTCTTCGCGAACCATCTCGTGCAGAACACTCACGCCTAGCGACGCGCGAACCGTGCTGGGCAATCTGGAGCGCGACCGACGTAGCGATCACGTCTGTTCCGCTCGACGCAGCGGACCCTCAGCACCGTGACGCAGTTCAGGTTGTCGCCTCTTTGTTCGAGATCGGACTGCCCGACTCGTGGGCGTAGTTGTTTGACGCGAACCGCAGCGCCATCTTGGCCAAATGCCGAGCTTTGAGGCCCAAGGGCCGCGTCAGAGTACGGCGGCGGTACGGAACCGCGGTCCTGGGGAAAGGCACGCACAACCTGGCGATGCCGTGCGACACCATCGGTCCGGCGCCGCCTCGGCCGGTAGCTGTCTCAGCCGGCCGCTAGAACAGCGGCATGGACAAGAACGCCTCCGTGTTGCACAAGGTGCGCGCCTTGTTGGCCAAGGCCGAAGCGACGCCGTTCGATGCCGAGGCGGAAGCGTTTACGGCGAAGGCCCAAGAACTCATCGCCCGTCACCGCATCGACCGCGCACTGCTCGAAGCTCGTGCCGCGTCTGATCGTGGCACGCCGGTAGCCCGCCGCATCGAGGTCGAAGACCCGTATCTCAAGGCGAAGGTGATCTTGCTCTCGAACGTGGCGGGTGCGAACGACTGTCGCGCGGTTTGGCTCAAGCCGCTCCGCTACGTCGAGATGGTCGGGTACGCCGACGATCTCGACAGCGTGGAAGAGCTCTTCACATCGCTGCTGTTGCAGGCCACCGCGGCGCTGCATCGCGCCGGATCGAAGCAGGATGTCATCGGCCGGAGCCGAACCACTGCCTTCCGCCGTGCGTTCCTCACGGCGTTTGCCGTACGCATCGGGCAACGCCTGCGCGCGGCTGTCGACGTGGCCGTCACTGTCGCGGCCGCCGAGTCCGGCGTCGCGTTGGTGCCGATACTCGCCGCCCGTTCCGAAGCGGTGCAAGCACTGGCGCGCGAAACCTTTCCGCACACACGCCCTATTCGCGCGACCGTCACCGATGCCGACGGCTGGCACGCCGGGTCCGCCTTCGCCGACCAAGCCGACCTCGCTGTGCACTCCAAACTCGCGCGGGGTGCATGATTGTGCGCAGCATGCGGGATCGACCGGCCGATCGACGCGCGAGCCACGGCGTCCACGCCACCCGGACGTTGGCCTGCGGTCGCCGCACACCGGATGAAGCCCCGGGCAAGCACGATCATGGA
>JAWXCJ010000092.1:0-6030 GCA_034408875.1 Actinomycetota bacterium | reverse complement strand
GCCTCGATTCTGGTGGCCTCGATTCTGGTGGCCTCGATTCTGGTGGCCTCGATTCTGGTGGCATGCGCGCGCGTGGCGCGACGGGCGCGCGACGCGACACACCCGGGCGCTTCACCGGGACCGGAGCAGTTCGACTAGGGCCCAAGGCTCGGCTTCGCCTCGTGGGCTTCCGTCAACGTGTCGGACGTTTCCGCGTCGGCCGGTGCCTCGGGTGCAGCCAAAGGCGCGTACAACTGCTCGACGGGTTCGCTCGGGAACACCATGCCGCGTGCGCGCGCCGCGTCGACGATCGCCGCGGGCGACGACTGTGTCGCCACTTCGGCGCGCAGCCGCTCGTACCGCCGCGACTCGCGTGCCTGCTGCTCGGACAGGTGGTCGAGCACGAATGCCTGTTGCACCGCCATGACGTGGAACGCGACGAGCGCGAACAGCGAGCCGACGGTCACGAGTGTCGCGACCCACACTGCGAGGCGCGCTCGACGACGTCGCTTCGACGCATCGGGCGCGACCCGCAGGTGGCTCTCGGGTGCCGTGTCCTGCGCCGCGGGGGTCGGAGACGCCGAAGGGGTCACGGGAGGCGCTCGACCGCGCGCAGGCGCGCGCTTTCGGCCCGTGGGTTGAGATCGATCTCCTCGGCCCCCGGCCGGCGGGGCCGCCGGGTAAGAAGCCGCACGACGGGCCGGCGGCGCGCGGGCGTTACCGGAAGTTTCGGCGGGGTCCGTGCGTCGGCGTCCTCACCGGCCCATCGTGCGAAGGTCTGCTTGACCATTCGGTCTTCGAGCGAGTGGTACGCGAGCACGAGCATGCGGCCTTCGGGGCCGATCACATGCACCGACTCGTCGAGACCGTCGGCGAGATTCGGGAGTTCGCGGTTGACCTCCATACGAATGGCCTGGAACGTCCGGCGGGCCGGGTGCGGGCCCCGCCGGCGCGCGGGTGCCGGAATGGCATCGCGCACAATGTCGGCGAGCCGGAGCGTCGAGGTGACGGGGCGGGCGGCGACGATCGCGGCCGCGATCCGCCGCGAGAAGCGCTCTTCGCCGAATCGGTAGATCACGCCGGCCAGTTCCGCTTCGTCATATCCGTTTACGACGTCGGCGGCAGTGAGGGTCTGCTTCGAATCCATGCGCATGTCGAGGGGCGCGTCATAGCGATACGAGAACCCGCGCTCGGGCCGGTCGAGCTGCGGACTGCTGACCCCGAGGTCCATCAGGATCCCCATGACGTGTTCCCCCTCGCCGTGCTCGGCGACCACCTCGCCGAGTGTCTCGAACCTTCCGTGCACTACCTTCACGCGCGAGCCGAAGCTCGCCAGACGAAATGTCGCGGCGCGCACGGCGGCCGGGTCACGGTCGACTCCGAGGAGTCGAATGTCGGGGCGCGCGTCGAGAAGCAGCGCTGCGTGACCGCCGCCTCCCACCGTGCAGTCCACAACCAGACCGGGCGGCACCGGTAGGAGAAGCTCCACCACCTCCCGAGCCATCACCGGGAGATGCGAGAACTCCGCCTCCACGTCGTCCTCCTCGTCCTCCTCGACCTTTCGACCACATCGTGTGACCGTGTCGTCGGAACCGTCAGCACCGCCCAGCCCGTTTGCAGCCCCCCGGTCGGACAGCGCCGCCGGGGATGTTTTGTCCCGGTCGGCTCGGCTGAAAGCGGGCGGAGTAGGGGCCAACAACCGCACCGGCCGGGGGGCTGCAAACGGGCCCGGCGAACCAGGCCCGTCTATTTCAAACGCATGCACTCATACGAAGTCGTCGATGCCTTCCCCTTCGACGATGGATGCCGTTCCCTGTCGATCTCGTTCGCGGAAGCGCGTGGTGTCCCAGATCTCGATGTGGTCGAAGTTGCCGGCGACGATCGCGTCGCGGTCGAGGGACGCGTGGTCGCGCAGATGCTGCGGAATCGCAACCCGGCCCTGCTTGTCGGGCGTGATCTCCACCGCGCCGGAGAAGAAGGCCCGGGCGGCCTGGCGTTCCATGGTGCCGCGTTCGCGCGCGTCGCGGAGCTTGGCGGCGACTCGTTCGAACTCGGACAAGGGGTACACGGCCAGACAGCCGTCCAATGCACGCGCCATCACCGCACCCCCCTCCAACTGATCCCGAAAACGAGCCGGGAGGATGACCCTCCCCTTCGCGTCGAGGGAGTGCTGGTGCTCTCCCAAGAACATGCGAGCCCACCCCTTTCCACCACCGAGCACCACCCTATGCCCCTAACCCCCACATCGTCAACCCATTGGCACCACAATGTGACAGTGCTCGACACCAGCCCCTCCCGTCGCCGGCCGACCCGCGCACGCGCGCCCACACCGCCGAAATTGCGACGTGCGACGACCGAAACGGTCGCCGTGTGGCGCAATTTCGGCTGGGGCGGGTTACGCGGGGACGCGCTCGATGCGCGACAGATAGGGCTGCCAGTCGTCGGCGATCGGCCCGGCCGACGCGATGAGCGACGTGGTCGCGTGCGGCGCGGTCGGCGAGCGGCGCAATTTCATGCCGCACTCCAACGGCAACCGGTCTTCCTTGCGGGCGTTACACGCACGGCATGACGCGACGACGTTCTCCCACGTGTGCGGGCCGCCGCGCGATCGGGGCACGACGTGATCGAGGTTCTCGGCCGAGGCGGAGCAGTACTGGCAGCGATGGTTGTCGCGGGCGAACACGGCCCGGCGCGACAGCGGTGCGGTGGCCCGGTACGGGACCCGAACGAAGTGCACGAGGCGGATCACCGACGGCACGGGTACGGACCGCCGTTCCGACCGGAACTCGGCCCCGTTGCGGTGGACGATCTCGGCCTTGTCCTTGAGCACCAGTACGACGGCGCGCCGGGACGAAACCACGCACAGCGGTTCGAAGCTCGCGTTCAGCAAGAGCGCCCGAGCCACGGTCGTCCCGTCACCTCCCACAACTCACCCAAGACTCACCCGAGACTCACCCAAAGATCTGGGCCGTTGGTCCGCCCCGCGGGCGCCCTTCGGTTGCGAAAAAGTCTATCGGTGCAACCATTCGAGGTACGCGACGAAATCGCGGGCGGTGGCAACGCCCTCGTGGCCGTACGCGGTCTCGAACCGGAATCGCAGGTATCCCGGATCGGGACGGGGCACGAACGGGCGGTGGCGCCACCACCCGGGGCGGGCCACGGCAAAGATCTGGCGCAGCGCCGTCCACCACAAGTGCGGGCGCCGAAGAACGGCGACCGAGGCATGGAACCAAAACCGGGGTTCGAGCGTCTGAACGGGCACGTCGCCGTCGGCCCGATGTTTGTTCATTGGGCGGTCGTTCGGCCGATCAGTCACCATGTCCGGCGCACGGTAGCGTTGGCGCCGCAGGTCGTCCGTCCCGGGGGCTGACAGCGCCTGCGATGGCGCGAAGCGGACCCCCGACGGAGGACAACCGCATTGCATGCTGCTCCCCGCGCCGAGTCCCACGGCCCCGAGTCGGGGTTCAAGGACCTCTTCGACGAGGCCGCGCGCCAGATCGACCGAGTGCTTCGAGGCAAGCACCGGGCGGTGCACCTCTCGCTCGTGTCGCTGTTCGCCGAAGGACACCTCCTCATCGAGGACGTGCCCGGCGTAGGCAAGACGTCGTTGGCCAAGGCCATCGCGCACACGATCGGCGGGAGCTGGCGGCGCATCCAGTTCACGCCCGACCTGCTGCCGTCCGACGTCACGGGCGCGTCGGTATGGGACCGGGGCCGCAGCGACTTCGAGTTCCGGCCCGGTGCCGTGTTCGCCAACATCGTCCTCGCCGACGAGATCAACCGGGCGTCGCCCAAGACGCAGTCGTCGCTGCTCGAGGCGATGGAGGAGCGTCAGGTCACCGTCGACACGACGACGCACATGCTGCCGTCGCCGTTCATGGTCATCGCGACGCAGAACCCGATCGAGCTGGAAGGCACCTATCCCCTGCCCGAGGCGCAGCTCGACCGGTTCCTCATGCGGCTGCGTATCGGCTACCCGGACCGCGATGCCGAGCTGGGGATACTCGAATCGCACGGCGTGGCCTCGGTTTCGGCCGAAGACCTCGAACCGGTCACCGATTCCGACACCGTTGCGATGTGGGCGAAGGAACTGGCGGGCGTGCATATGGCTCCGGAGCTCCAGGGCTACGTCGTCGACCTCGCCGACGCGACGCGCCGCCACCGCGACCTGCTGCTCGGCGTCAGCCCCCGCGGCGCGCTCGCGATGCAGCGTGCGGCGCGAGCCCTCGCCGCGAGCGTCGGGCGTGAGTACGTCATCCCCGACGACATCAAGGCCTTGGCCCCAGTGGTACTCGAACACCGGCTCGTGTTGTCGCCCGAGGCGATGATGCGGGGCGTGAGCGCGGCCGACGTGCTGACCGGTGTCCTCGAATCCGTAGCGGTCCCCGCGGCGCGGACCGTCTAGGTCGACTCGTGCTCACCCGGCGCGGTTGGTCGGTCCTCGGGGCCTCAATTGGTTTGGTCGTCGGGTCGCGAGTCCTTGGCCTCGTCCAGCTCGTGGTCCTCGCGGCATCGGGTTTGCTCGCGCTCGCCGGGGCGTGGACATGGGTCCGGCTGCATCCGCCGCAGCTCAAGGCGGAGCGACATCTGCGCGAGCGGCTCCAGGTCGGTGTCGACGGGCGCGTCGATCTCGTCGTCGAGGCGCGGGCGCCGCGCACGGTGACGACTGCGATCTCCGACGCGTTCGACCGCGGCCGCCGGTCAGCGCGCTTTCTCCTCGCGCCGCTCGAGGGTGGTGAGACGGCGCGTGCGGCGTACCGCATTCCGACCGATCGCCGGGGCCGCTACGAACTCGGCCCGCTGCGGGCAACCGTCTCCGACCCGTTCGGTCTCGCGAGCCGCACTCGCCGCCTGCTGTCGTCCGAGGAAGTCATCGTGTACCCGCGCGTGCACCACGTGCTGCCTCCACCCGAGCGCTCCGGCACCGAACTCGACCGCGACCAGCCCCGCGCCCACGGGCGGCTCGATTCGGGCGGCGAGTTCCTGACCCTACGCGAGTACGTGCCCGGCGACGACCTCCGCCGGGTGCACTGGCGTTCCACGGCCCGCCGGGACCGGTTGATGATGCGCCAGAACGAAGCTCGGCACCGGTCGCCGATGCTGCTGATGCTCGACGTGCGCCCCGGCGCCCACGATCGCCCGTCGTTCGAGCGCGCCGTCGAAGCGTGCGCGTCGATCGCGACCGCGCTGGAACGCACCGCCCGCCCGTGGGAACTGGTCCTCAGCACCGGTATCGCGGTCGGTGCGCCCGGCCGCCGCCACATCGTCAGCGTCATGGACGAACTCGCGGTCGTGGCGCCCCACGGTCCCGACCGCATCGTCGCGGCCATGACGCGGCGCCGCACCAGTGCCCTCGTCGCGGTCATGGGCCGAGTGCAGGGCGAAGACGGCGGCGCACTCGGTGTCCTCGTCCGCAACGGCGGGTCACTCACCGTTGTCGCGACCTTCGACGACTGGGCGGTCGCGCCGATGCGGACCCGGCGCCTCCGTCCCATGTTCATCCCGTTCGGTCCCAACCAGCCGTTCGTCTCGGCCTGGAACACGGCAGTACTCCGTTGGCAACGCAGCGCCCGTCACCATTCGTCGGACTCACACGCGCCGGCCTGACCGTCGCGGTCGCGGCCGGGCTGAGCCGCGTCTTCGCCGACGGCGCATGGCCGTTCGCGGCCGTGGGCGCGGCCGCGATCCCGCACGCGATCATCGGCTACGGCGACCGGCGCCGCTGGGGCGCGCTCGTGTTGTTGCTCGCGCTCGTTGTCGCGGGCTTCGGCCTGTCGCTGTACGTCGTCGAGGTCGACACGTTGCGGGGCGTGTTGCCGACTGGTGACACGTTCCGCATGTACCGCGACCACTTGGTCGATGCCCCCGAGATCTTGCGCGCCGCGGTGGTTCCCGTCGCGCCCGTCGGCAGCGCGCTGCTGCTCTCGTTGCTCTCGTTGTTCGTGGCGGGCGCGGTCGCCGAGTGGTCGGCGCGCCGGCTCGACGTCACCTTCGGTGCGGTCGGACCCAGCCTCGTCGTCTTCGTCGCCGTCGCCGCGCTCGGCGACGGTC
>JAWXCJ010000091.1:0-10229 GCA_034408875.1 Actinomycetota bacterium | reverse complement strand
CGCGTGATGCCGACATCGAACTCGCCGACGAAGCCGAGGACCTGCTCGCGGCGATGGAGACCGTGCTGCGGCAACGCACGAAGTTTGGCACGGCCGTGCGCCTCGAGGTCGACACTCGCATGACACCCGACGTGCTCGACCTGCTGTGTCGCGAGCTCGAACTCACGCCACAGGACGTGTACGTCGTCGACGGGCCGCTCGACCTCGCGGGCCTGAGCGCGCTGTACGCGATCCGGCGTCCCGATCTGAAGTTCCCGTCGTTCACACCGCAAACTCCGCCCGCGCTCGCCGGTGGCGACGAGGCCGACGTGTTCTGGGCGATGCGCAACGCCGACGTGTTCGTGCACCACCCGTACGACTCGTTCGCGACGTCGATCGAGGCGTTCGTCGCCCAGGCCGCTCGCGACCCGCGTGTGCTCGCCATCAAGCAGACGATGTACCGGACCGGCGGCGACGAAGCCGGACTCGTGGCTTCGCTCGTGCAAGCGGCCGAAGCGGGCAAGCAGGTCGTGGCGCTCGTCGAGCTCAAAGCGCGCGGCGACGAACAGGCCAACATCGAACGCGCCCGCATGCTCGAGCAGGCGGGCGCGCACGTCGTGTACGGACTGGTCGGCCTGAAGACGCATGCGAAGATCATTCTTGTCGTCCGCCAGGAGTCCGACGGGATTCGCCGCTACTGCCACGTCGGCACCGGCAACTACAACCCGAAGACCGCGACGATCTACGAGGACATCGGTGTGCTCTCGGCCGACCCCGAACTGGGCGCCGACCTCACCGAGTTGTTCAACCACCTCACCGGCTACAGCCGGCCCGGCCAGTACCGCCGGCTCCTGGTCGCGCCCACGCACCTGCGCGAGGAGCTGCGCAAGCTCATTCGCAGCCAGGCCCGACCGGGCGGCGAGATCACGATGAAGGTCAACGCTCTCGTCGACAGCGACATGATCGACGAGCTGTACGCCGCGTCGACCGCGGGCGCGCGCATCGACCTCGTCGTGCGCGGCATGTGCTGCCTGCGGGCGGGAGTCCCGGGCCTGTCCGAGAACATCACCGTGCGCTCCATCGTCGGCCGGTACCTCGAGCACTCGCGCATCTTCCGTTTCGGTCCGATCGGCGACGACGACACCGAGTACGTCATAGGGTCGGCCGACTTGATGCCGCGCAACCTCGACCGTCGGGTCGAGTCGATGCTGCGCGTCGCCGACCGGCGCCTGCGCGCCCGGCTCGACGAGATTCTTGCGATCAACCTCGCGTACGACGAGCTCGCATGGGCGCTCGACCCCGACGGCACGTGGCGCAAGGTGCCGACCGTCGACGGCTCGGAACAACACGTTCGTTTCCAGGAACTTGCGATCGCTCGTTCCAAAGCGCGTACGACCGAAGCCTGACCGTGGCCGCGTCCGTCGAACACGTGCTCCGCGTTGCTCTTACCGCGTCCGTGGAGCGATTCTTGGCCCACGAAGCGGGTGTGCAAACCGGTGGCGACGCCGAAGACGTGCACCAAACGCGTGTCGCGTGCCGCCGCCTGCGCTCCGATCTGCGCACCTTCGATGCGTTCGTCGACCCGGAGTGGGCCGAGTCGCTCCGCACCGAACTCGGCTGGCTCGGCGCCGAACTCGGGGCGGTGCGCGACCACGAAGTGCTCCTCGAACGGCTCCGCGCCGAGATCGACCGGCTCCCCGACTCCGAGCGCGACACGGCGGCGCGGGTCGTGCAGCGGCTGGTCACCAACTGGGAGACCACCCGCGCCGCGATGCTGGCCGCACTTGCGACCCCGCGCTACCACGCGTTGCGCGCCGCAATGCAGGACGCGGCCACGACCCCGAAATGCACCGAAGCGGCCTCGGCGCCCGCGCGCAAGGCGCTCCCACTCGTCGTGAAGCGTCCGTGGCGCAAACTCGCGGCGGGAGTCGCTGCGCTCGGCGACGATCCCGCCGACGAGCAACTGCACGAGATCCGCATCCGCGCCAAGCGCGCCCGCTACGCGGCCGAAGCGGTCGCACCGTTGTTCGGTGGCCAGGCCCGCAAGTTCGCAGCCGCAATGGCGCAGGTACAAGAAGTGCTCGGCGAACACCAGGACGCGGTCGTCGCCCGCCAGTGGCTCGCCGAGACCGCGGTCGAGGTGTCGGCGGTCGAGGCGTACTCGATCGGGATGCTCGGCGCGGTCGAGTGGGAAGCAGCCCGTGCCGCTCGTCGCGAGTTTCCCGGCGTGTGGAAGCAGGCCTCGCGCCCGGGCCTGCGGGCATGGCTGTAGAGATCCAGGCCGCGGGAGGCATCGTCACCCGCACCGGCCCCGCGGGCGAGGTCGAACTGCTCGCCATCCACCGGGACCGCTACGACGACTGGAGCCTGCCCAAGGGCAAGCTCGAGCCGGGCGAATCGTCGGAGACGGCGGCCCGCCGGGAGGTCGAAGAGGAGACCGGCTGGCGCTGTGAACTGGGCGTCGAGCTCCCCAGCGTGCACTACGTCGACCGGCACGGACGCCCGAAGACCGTGCGTTACTGGTTGATGACACCGACCGAGTTCATGGGGTTCGAACCCAACGACGAGGTCGACGAGGTGCGCTGGATTGCGGTCGCCGACGCGACCACAATGCTCTCCTACGACGCCGACCGGCGCCTTGTCGAACACTTCCGGAGTCTCCCCCCGTGACCCTCTATCTCGTCCGCCACGCCAAGGCCGGCAACCGAAGCGAATGGACCCGCGACGACCGGCTCCGTCCGCTCTCGCGGCGGGGTCAGCGCCAGTCCGACGGCCTCCTCGATCTTCTCGCCGACGCGAACATCGACCGCCTGCTGTCGAGTCCCTACGTGCGGTGCATGGAAACCCTCGTGCCGCTCGCGGGGATGCGCGGTCTCGCGATCGAGCCGATCGACGCACTGACCGAGGGCGCAACCCTCGACGGTGCGTTGGCGTTGGTGCGCAAGCACGCGCACCACGACGCGGTGATGTGCATGCATGGCGACGTGATGCCGATGCTGCTCGAGTACTACGAGGACCGCGGCGTTCCGTTCGACTCCGCGCCAACGTGGCCGAAGGGCTGCACGTGGGTGCTCGACGTCGACACGACCGGCGAGATCGCCGCCGCGCGCTATCTCCCGCCGCCGCCCGACGAGCCCTAGCACGCCGGTCTTCTACGCCGACTCGGCCGACGCCGTTGCCAGTCGCTCGTAGCGGTAGCCGACGCCTCGGACCGTGACGATGCGTCCGGGCTTGGCCGGTTCGCTCTCGATCTTCGACCGCAGGCGCTTGATGTGCACGTCGAGGGTCTTGGTGTCGCCGTAGTAGTTCGGCCCCCACACGCGGTCGATGAGCACGTCGCGCGTGAGCACACGTCCGGCGTTGGCCATGAGGATCTCGAGGAGCTCGAACTCCTTGAGCGGCAGCGCAACCGGAATGTTGCGCACGTAGACCTCATGACGCGCCGCGTCGAGCCGAACGTCGCCGACTTCGAGCACGTCGGGATGATCGGGATCCTCGTCGGCGACGGGCGCCCGCCGGAGCGCGCTTCGAACACGGGCGATCAGTTCGCGCAGCCGGAACGGCTTGGTGACGTAGTCGTCAGCGCCGACTTCGAGCCCCACGACCGCGTCGATCTCGGAGTTGCGCGCCGTGACCATGATGATGGGCACGCGGGAACGGCTGCGGATCTCGCGGCACACGTCGACGCCTGTCATCTTCGGAAGCATCACGTCGAGGAGCACGAGCGCGGGCTTCGAAGCCTCGAAGCGCGCGAGTGCCTCGACACCATCGGCCGCGGTGTCGACGAGGAAACCCTCGCGCTGGAGTGCGACTTGGAGCGCGTCGCGGTACGACTGTTCGTCGTCGACAACGAGAATGAGCGGCGGGTCGGCCATTTAGGATGCCTCCCAGAGGGCGCGCGGCCCTCCGTTCGCGAGTGGGATGAACAACGTGAAGGTCGAGCCTTCGCCCTCGCGGGAAGTCACCGTGACTTCGCCGCCATGCGCCTGGGCGACGTGGCGCACGATCGAAAGTCCGAGACCGGTGCCACCGGTTTCGCGGCTGCGGGCCCGGTCGACGCGGTAGAACCGTTCGAAGATCCGTTCGAGGTCGCGAGTTGGGATCCCGATCCCGTGGTCGCGCACGATGAGCGCAACCCGGTCACCTTCCACGCACGCGCCGACGTCGACGGCTTGGCCCGGCTCGGAGTACTTGATCGCGTTGTCGAGCAGGTTGACCAGTGCGCTGCGGAGTTGCCGGTGATCGCATTCGAGGTCGACGTCGGGCGGGCGGGGCGTGACGTTCAGAGGAACGCCGGCGGTCTCGGCCGCCGTACGCACGACCTCGGCGGCATCGTTGACGAGCACCGGCACCGGCAACGGTTCGCGCGTCGGCGACTCCTGGGCTTCGATGAGACTGAGATCGAGGAGGTCGTCGACAATCTGCGCCAGCCGGTCGGCTTCGCGCACCACGCGCTCGGCCAGCCGCAGCATCACGACCATGTCGTCGCTCGCAGCCATGGTTTCGGCGAGCAACGCGAGCGCTCCGATGGGTGTCTTCAACTCGTGGCTCACGTTCGCGACGAAGTCGCGCCGCACACTTTCCACCCGCCGCGACTCGGTGACATCGCGGCTGAAGCCAACCGCGCCGACGACCTCGCCTTCGCTCCGCAACGCAAACGCGCGCAAGTGCAACGACTGGCGGGGAGGACCATAGAGCTGCATCTCTCGTTCGGCCGGACCGCCATCGAGCGCGTCGCGCAACAGCTCGCGCAGCGCGTCCTCGGCGAGCACCTCGCCGTGCCGGGCACCCTCGAATCGCCGGGCTGATGCGTTGCGCACGACCTCGCGACCAAGCCTGTCGATCACGATGATCGCGTCAGATGACTCGTCGAGCGCGCCCAGCAGCCAGTGCTGCATCGATTCGGCCTGTGCGACACGGTCGTCGGCGGTCTCGAGCGCTTCGACGACCGCGACCTCGATCGGATCCTCGGCCCGCGCGTGAAGCGCGCTCCGCACCCGTAGCAGCTCTCGACTTCGCGTTTGCAGTCGCACGACACTCACGATCACGACCAGCCAACCGGCGATGGCGACGACCAACAGTGCGCCGTTCAAGCTCGGCGCGCCCGCGGTCGTCTCATCACTTGCCGGGTCGACTCCACGCTCCGCCTCGACGACACGACATCCCACCTCCATCGGACCGGCTGCGCTGTCGTCTCATCACTTGCCGGGTCGACTCCACGCTCCGCCTCGACGACACGACATCCCACCTCCATCGGACCGGCTGCGCTGTCGTCTCACCCGAACCGGCCGGTGATGTAGCCCTCGGTCCGGGAGTCGGATGGATTCGTGAAAATCTTGTCGGTCGAGTCGAACTCGACGAGGTGACCGACCCGGCCGTGCTGTTCGATGTCGGTCGTCATGAATGCCGTCATGTCGGACACGCGCGCCGCCTGCTGCATGTTGTGCGTGACGATAACGATGGTGTACTCGCGCTTGAGGTCGCCCATGAGGTCTTCGATGCGCGCGGTCGCAATCGGGTCGAGCGCCGAGCACGGCTCGTCCATCAGGATGACGTCGGGCTCGACAGCGAGACACCGAGCGATGCACAACCGTTGCTGCTGGCCGCCCGAGAGCGCGAACGCCGGCTCCTTGAGCTTGTCTTTGACCTCGTCCCACAGCGCCGAGCGAGTAAGAGCCTGCTCGACGATCTCGTTGAGACCTTTGCGCCGGCCCATGATGCGCGGACCGAATGCGACGTTGTCGAAGATCGACTTCGGAAACGGGTTCGGCTTCTGGAACACCATGCCGATGCGGCGGCGCACCTCGACCGGGTCGACGTTCGGCGCGTAGAGATCCTGGCCGTGATACGCGAGATGGCCGCTCACCTTGGCGCCCGGAATGAGATCGTTCATGCGGTTGAACGACCGCAACAAGGTGCTCTTCCCGCAACCCGAGGGCCCGATCAAGGCCGTGATTCGCCGCTTGGCGACGTCGAGCGAAACGCCCTCGACCGCCGGCACTCCCGAGTAGCGAACGTCGACACCGTTGACCTCGAAGACGATTTCCTCGGGCGCTTCCGGCTCGGGTGAGGACGTACCCGTCTCCGTTCGGTTGATGGCGATCGTCGGCATTCCCTCACCTGCACTCGACACGTCGTCGGCCTTCCGGAAGCTGTGGCGATTACGTGGCTCCAGCATCGCGGCTGGCCCCGGCGGTCGCCAAGCCCGGTGGCCAGGCTAGGGATAGTGCCTGGCTATTGCGTACCCTTGGGGTAGCGAACCCATGAACGAGGGGTGAACACGGCCCGGGGCTGTCCGTTGCCCTCCGCTCGGCACGCCAAACTCTCTTCACCCGCATCGGTAGGAGGCGAAATGGCCGAGATCAGACGGTCATACCACGAGCAGCTGCACGAGATCCGCGAGGACGTCGTGAAACTCGCGGCCAAGACCTGCGAGCAAATCGGAGGCGCCACCCAGGCGCTGCTCGACGGGGACCTGGCCCTCGTCGACCGCATCTACGAGGACCACCGCGACATCGAGAACCGGGTCGTGGGGGTCGAGCAACGGGTGTATCAGCTCTTCGCGCTACAGCAACCGATGGCCTCCGACCTGCGCGAGTTGCTCGCCGTGCTGCGCATCCTGCACGCGATCGAGCTGACCGCCGGCCTCATGCGCAACGTGGCCCGCGCCACCCGCCGCATCTACCCGCGGGCCCTTGACCCGCGCATTCGCGGCATCGTCGAGCGCATGGGCGCGCAGGCCGGCGTCCAGGTGCACCTCTCGGTCGACGCATTCAGCGAGAACGACGCCCGGGTCGCGGCCGCCCTGCCCGACATGGACGACGTCATGGACGACCTCCAGAAGGAACTGTTCCGGGCGATCTTCGCGGTCGGAGCCCCGGACGAGTCGTCGCTCCAGATGGCCGTGCAGATGGCCTTCGTCGGCCGCGACTACGAACGGGCGGCCGACCACTCGGTCATGATCGGCCGTTGGGTCGCGTTCATGGTCACGGGCGAACTCCCCGGCGAACCCGCACCCTCCGACACGATCGAACTCTGAATCCGCCGAACTCTGAATCCGCCGAACTCTGAATCCGCCGAACCTGCCGGCTCGCGTCATCGATCGTTCCGGTCGGGTTTACCTCTCGTTCACTCGGGCGTTGTCGCGCCTCCATCCGCCGTTCTTACGCTGAGCACGTACATCGACTACTTCCCACTGAC
Organism: Actinomycetota bacterium; assembly: GCA_034408875.1. Classification (GTDB taxonomy): domain Bacteria; phylum Actinomycetota; class Acidimicrobiia; order IMCC26256; family PALSA-610; genus JANNHK01. The sequence goes on along the minus strand of JAWXCJ010000091.1, from coordinate 3,050 downwards.
CCATCGAAAGGGGTTCGATGTGAGTGACTCTCGGACGCGCCGGCGGGTGCTCATGGCACTCCTGGCCGTATTCGCCCTCGTGCTCGCGGCCTGCGGCGGCGACGACGACGACACCTCCGAAGGCGCCGACGGGGGTGACCTGAGCGGCGAGATCGTCGTTTCCGGCTCCTCGACCGTCGAACCCATCTCGTCGCTGGTCGGCGAGCTGTTCTCGGGTGAGAACCCCGATGTCGCCGTGCGAGTCGACGGACCGGGCACCGGCGACGGCTTCCAGCTCTTCTGCGCCGGCGAGACCGACATTTCCAACGCGTCGCGCGCAATCAAGGACGAAGAGATCGCCCTGTGCGAGGAGAACGGCATCGAGTACGTCGAACTCCAGGTCGCGATCGACGGTCTCACCGTGATCACGAACCCCGCCAACGACGCCGTCACCTGCCTCAGCTTCGAGCAGCTCTACGGTCTGGTCGGTCCTGAGTCGGAAGGCTTCGACAACTGGAGCGCCGCCAACGAGTTGGTCACCGAGATCGGCGGCGAAGGCGATCTGCCCGACGCGCCGCTCGACATCACCGCTCCCGGCGAAGAGTCCGGCACGTACGACTCCTTCATCGAACTCGCACTCGTCCCCATCGCCGAAGCGCGACTCGAGGCCGGAGCAATCACGGAGGACCAGGTCGAGACCACGCGGCCCGACTACTCGTCGCAGGCCAACGACAACGCGATCATCGAAGGGATCTCGGGCAGCGACACGTCGCTCGGGTGGGTCGGGTTCGCATTCGCCGACCTGAACTCCGACAGCGTCAAGTCGCTCGAGGTCGACGGCGGCGACGGGTGTATCGCCCCGAACGCGGAAACGATCGCCGACGGGACGTACCCGATCTCCCGGCCGCTGTTCATCTACGTCAACACGGCCAAGGCGACCGAGAACGCGGCGGTGGCGGCGTACGTCGATTTCTACCTCTCTGACGTCGGCTACGGGGCCGTGGCCGAGGCCGACTACGTCCAACTGGACGACGCGGCGTGGCAGGAGACGGTCAGCACGTGGGACGCCGCAGGCATCTCGTAGCCGCTCGGTGGGAGGCGGGTGATGCCCGCCTCCCACTACGTTGCGAGCCCAGGTCTACGACGGCGAACGACGAGTAGGTAGGGCAATGACAGCGGTGCCGATCCCGGGCGGAATCGACCTCAGCGGCAACAAGCGGCGGCGTCGTCGGGAGGCTTGGATCCGCCGGGTCTTCTTCGCCGCCGCGCTGTCGTCTGTCGTGATCAGCGGCGCGATCGTGCTGTCGCTCATTGGTGAAGCGTTCTCGTTCCTTTCCGACGTCGACCTCTCCACGCTGTGGTCGAGCGGGTGGTACCCGCGCCGCGGTTCGTTCGACGTCAAGACGCTGTTCGTCGGGTCGCTCATCGTCACGGGCATCGCAATGGCGATCGCAACACCACTCGGTCTCGGCGCCGCCATCTACCTGTCGGAATACGCGAAGCCCGGTGCCCGCAAGGTGCTGAAGCCGATCCTCGAGATCCTCGCCGGCATTCCGAGCATCGTGATCGCGTTCTTCGCGCTCCGGGTCATCGGGCCCGACTTCGTGCAGAGCATCAACCCGGAAGCGCCGGTGACCACGCTGCTGGCGGCGGGCATAGGGGTCGGCATCCTCGTGATCCCGCTCGTCGCGTCGATCACCGAGGACGCGTTGCGGGCCGTGCCGCGATCACTACGCGAAGCGTCGTACGGCATGGGCGCGAAGAAGGCGACGACGAGTCTGCGCGTCGTGTTCCCGGCCGCGATCTCGGGAGTGGTCGCGTCGATCATCCTGGCCGCGTCACGCGCGCTGGGCGAGACGATGGTGGTTGCCCTCGCGGCCGGCGGATCGGGCGGTTCGCAGTTCACGACCGACCCCTTCAGCGAAGGTCAGACGATCACCGCGGCGATGATCGCCGTCGCCCAGGGCACCGACCAGGTCGCGGGCGGCGGAGGCGGGCAGGCCGAACTGGCGTATCAGAGCCTGTTCTTCCTCGGGTTGTTGCTGTTCTTGTTCACGATGGGTCTCAACTTCATCGGCGACCGTTTCGTGCGGCGCGTGCGCGAGGCCTACTGATGACGGCCGTGACGACTCCGCTTCCCTCGACGTCGCTCGGGCGGCGCCATCTCGACTATTGGGGCCTGGCCTTCCAGGCGGCATTGGTGTTCTGCCTCGTCGCCTGCTTCGGGCTCCTGCTCATCCTCGTCGGCGGCCTCATCGGCGACGGTTGGGTCGTCTTCGACGAGCGCGGCGCCGACTTCTTGAGGAGCAACCTCTCGACGAGGCCCGCGCAGGCCGGCGTCGCGCAAGCGATCAAGGGTTCGCTGATGCTCGCGGGGTTCGTCGTGGTGATCGCGTTTCCGCTCGGCGTGGCGACGGCCGTGTACCTCGAGGAGTACGCGCCCGACACCCGCGTGACTCGCTTCATCGCGCTGAACATCCGCAATCTCGCGGGTGTGCCGTCGGTTGTGTACGGGCTGCTCGGACTGGCGGTGTTCGTCGAACTACTCGGCACCGACATGAACGAGAACGGCGGCATCACGGGCGGGCGGTCGCTCCTTGCGGGCGGCATGACGCTCGCAATCCTCGTCCTGCCGATCGTCATCATCACCGCGGCCGAGTCGATCCGCGCCGTGCCGCAGTCGCTGCGCGAGGGCGGGTACGGGCTCGGCGCGACACGATCCGAAGTCGTGCGGACACTGGTCATGCCGAACGCGGCCCCGGGCATCCTGACGGGAACGGTGCTGTCGCTTTCACGGGCCCTCGGCGAAACGGCGCCGCTCATCCTGACGGGCGCCGTGCTCTCGACGTTTTTCACGACGCCCAACTACAGCTTCGGTGACCAAATCAGGGGCGACTACACCGCGCTTCCCGTCGTGATCTACACGTGGGCGCGCCAGGCCAAGCTCGAGTTCAAGGGCGAGCTCGCGTCGGCCGCGATCCTCGTACTGCTTGCCATCACGCTGCTGTGTAACGCCGCCGCGGTGCTGCTGCGCAACCGCTACGACAAGGACCGCTGACGCGGTCTACTCG
>JAWXCJ010000090.1:0-4089 GCA_034408875.1 Actinomycetota bacterium | reverse complement strand
GGGTGAGATGGCGCTCGTGTCGACCTACTTCACGTGGAAGCTCGCCGAATGGGGCTTGCCGGTGTGGATCGCGATTCTCGTCTCGGTGGGCGTGTCGTTCGTGGGCGGGGCGCTCATCGAACGCGTGGTGATCCGTCCGGTCGAGAAATCGTCGGCGCTCGTCATCGTGATCGTCACGATCGGCCTGTTCCTCGCGCTCAACTCGCTCGCGCAAGTTGTTTTCGGCACTGACGCGCACCTGATGCCGCGCGCGTACCCGAACGAGAGCTGGGACGTCTTCGGTGTCAACGTCGAGGCGGACACGCTCGTCCTCGTCGCGGTGCTCGCCGCCGAATGTGCCCTGCTCTGGTACATCCTCCAGCGCACGAAGGTCGGGCTCGCGCTGCGCGGAGTCGCGTCGAACCCAGACTCGAGCCGACTGGTCGGGGTGCCCGTCGGGACGATGCTGATGTTCGGTTGGGGTCTCTCGGCCGCGATCGGTGCGCTGGCGGGGTCGCTCGTGGTGCCGACGACAGCGGGCCTGACCGCGGGGTCGATGCAGTCGATCCTCGTGTTCGCGTTCGCGGCAGCCGCGCTCGGTGGCTTCGACAGCCCGCTCGGAGCGGTGGTCGGCGGCCTCATTGTCGGCGTGGCCAACTCGCTGACGACGGCCTACGTCGACTGGCTGAACGACATCGAGATCATCGTGCCGTTCGGTCTGATCCTGCTCGTCCTGCTGTTCAAGCCTGCGGGTCTGTTCGGCAAGGTGCACGTGGAGCGCGTGTGACGCAGGTGAAGCGCGTCGCGGGCTGGATCCTTGGGTTCGTCGGCTTCGCCGCGGCGCTGCTGCTCGCGTGGCGCGTATTCACCCAGTCGCTCGACCTGTTCGACGGGTTGTTCAACGACCCCAGCAAGGCATCGACCATCGACCTGTTCACCGAGGCGCTGTACATCGGCATCGCGGCGATGGGGCTCAACATCCTGACCGGCTACAACGGGCAGGTGTCGATCGGACACGGGGCGTTCTTCGGTGTCGGCGCGTACGCGAGTGCGATCCTGATGTTCGACCACGGCTGGGCGTACCTCCCGACGTTGCCCATCGCCGGACTGATCTGTCTCGTCGTCGGCATCCTCGTCGGCATCCCCGCGCTGCGCGTCAAGGGCCTGTACCTCGCGCTCGTGACGCTCGGCCTGGCCGTGGTGTTCCCCGACCTCACGAAACGCTTCGTCGACGGCACGGGCGGGACGAACCTCATCAGCCTGAAGACGGAGCAGATTTCGCCGCCCTATTGGTACGACTGGTTTCCCGATTTTATCGCCGACCCGCTCACCGACTACGTGGGCAGCCGCGACCAGTGGGCGTTCTGGCTCGCGGTCGCGGTCGCGGTCGCGACCATCGTGACCGTGTGGTTCATATCCCGCAGTCGGTTCGGGCGGGCCCTCATCGCGGTCCGCGACCACGAGTCGGCCGCGGTGACGGTCGGCGTCAACAACGCCCGGGTGAAGGTCAGCGCATTTGCCATCAGCGCGTTCTTCGCGGGGCTTGCGGGCTCCCTCTCGGTGCTGGTCAGCCGCCTCGCCAATGCCGGGAAGGTCGAGACCTTCCAGCTTTCGATCCTGCTGCTGGTCGCGGTGGTGGTCGGCGGTACGGCGACGGTGTGGGGCCCGATGCTCGGAGCCTTCGTCGTGGTCTTTGCCCAGGACTACATCGACGAGCAGGACACCCTGACCGACCTCCTCGACCCTCCGCGCGCGAAACTCATGTCGCCGGCCTTGTTCGGTATCGCCCTGATCATCTTGATGTACGTGCTCCCCGACGGGATTGTCGGCGGTGCGCGCCGGGGGCTGCGCAGCCTCAGTCGCCGGCGGGCAGCACCGATCGACGCTTGAATCCCCAGACGAAAGGACATCCCCTGATGCGGAACCTCGGTGCGAACAGGCTTCGGCCGCTCGTGCTCGTGTTCGTTCTCGCGCTCGTGTTCGCCGCGTGCGGCGACGGCCGGAACGACGACGAGGAATCCTCCGGTGACGACGACGACACCGAACAGACGACCGACGACACGGTCGACGACGGCGAGGAACCGGCCGAAGGTTCCGACCTCATCGACGCGACCGACTGTCCGGGCGACCCGACCACGGGTGTCGCCGACGGCACGATCAAGCTCGGCACGAGCTTGCCGCAGTCGGGTCTCTACGCCAGCTTCGCGGAGATCCTCCGCGGTTCGCAGGCGTACTTCAGCTACGTGAACGAAGAACTGGGCGGCGTTACAGTCAACGGCGAGCAGTACCAGATCGAGTTGGTCGCCGAAGACGACGCGTACGACGCCGAACAGACCGTCGGCAACGTGACCGGGCTCGTCAACGACGACCAGGTGTTCGGCTTGTTCAACGTGGTGGGCACGAAGAACAACCTCGCCGTTCGTGAATTCGTGAACGAGAACTGCGCACCGTCGTTGTTCGCAGCTACGGGCGCGCCGGCGTGGGGCAACCACGAATACCCGTGGGTATTGGGCACGTTCCTGGTGCCGTACCCGCTGGAGATGCAGGCATTGGTCGACTACCTCAACGAGACGACCCCCGACGCGTCGATCGCGATCCTGGCCGCCAACGACGACTTCGGTGCGGCCTACGTCGAGACGCTGGAGTCGCTCGTCGAGGGCACCGGGCTGACGATTGCGGCGACCGAGACCTACGACACCGCGACGGGCGAGGTGGCGTCGCAGATCACCACGCTCGCGGCGACCGACGCCGACGTGTTCCTGCTGGGCGCGACGCTCACCGCCTGCCCGACCGTGCTCAACGAGCTCGCCGGCAGCGGCTGGGACCCGATCGTGTACATGTCGGGAACGTGCACCTCGAAGACGCTGATGGGCCTCGCCGGTCAAAACGGCGACGGCGTGATCAGTGTCGCCCCGCTGCTCGACCCGGCCGACCCGGCCAACGCGTCGAACGAGGCCATGACGCTCTACAACGAGAAGGTCGCGCAGTACCAGCCCGAAGCGGCCGCCGACAACGGCATCGTCGCGTACGGCTGGTCGGCGGCGGCCATGCTCGTGTACACGCTCGAGAACTCGCCCGAGCTGACTCGTGAATCCGTGATGGAAACGGCTCGTTCGCTCACCGACGTGTCCGATGTCGGGCTCATGCTGCCCGGCGCGACATGGAGTGTGGGTGCCGACGACTGGTTCCTCGGCGAGCAGTTCAACCTCGTGCAGTACTCCGCGGCCGACGGGTTCTTCTCGGCGGTCGGTGACCTGAAGGTCTACGACGACCAGACCGAGGAAGTCACTCCCGAGAGCTTGGTCAACGGCTAAACGGGAAGCAGTAGTGCGGTGAGGGCCTCGACGTCGGTGACGACGTCGAGGCCGTCTCGCGTGACGAGCCACTCTCGGTTTCGCAGATGCAGGTCGTCGCCGGCGTCGAAGCGGTTGAGGTACACGACGACGCGGTGCGCGGCGAGCGCGTCGCTGCACAGGCGCACGAGGTTGATCGTGCCGAGCCCGGCGTCGGCGACGAGCACGACCAGCGTGGGTGAGAGCGCGTCGGTGAGCGCGAGCGTGTCGCCGTCGTCGGTAAGTGGTGAGCGCAGCCCGCCTGCCCCTTCGACGAGCACGATCGCGCCTGCGGGTGCGTCGAGTTCGGCGACGAGGTCGGCGATCGTGAACGGCGGCCGGCCGAGCGCGGCCGCGGCCATCGGCGGTGCCATCGCAACCGGGAGCCGCCGCTGCGCGGGGCACACCGTTTCGGTGCGTTCGCCGGTTGCGGCCGCGAGCACGTCGGCGTCGGTTGTAGCGTCGCCTTCGGTGAACGACTGCACCGGCTTACGGGCGGCGACGTCGACGCCACGCGCGCGTAGAGCCCGACCGACCGCGGCGGTGATGTACGTCTTGCCGACTTCGGTGCCCGTACCGGTGACGACGACGATCACAGTGCGGCGAGCGCGGCGAGGAGCGCGTCGACCTGTTCGGTGGTGTGCGCGGCGGAAAGCGTGATGCGCAGCCGCGACGTTCCCGGTGCGACCGTGGGCGGGCGGATGGCCGGGACAAAGAAGCCCTGCTCCAACAATGCGGCGGACATCGCGATCGCGCGTTCCTCGTCGCCGCAGATGTG
>JAWXCJ010000089.1:0-12392 GCA_034408875.1 Actinomycetota bacterium | reverse complement strand
CGCACCGGCCGGTGCGGTCGACATCGCGCTGAACGCGACGCCGGGTGTCATCGCGGGCCTGCTGCTGGGCTTCGACGCGAAGGCGACGTTGTTGCTCGCGGGTATCACCTACATCTCGTCGTCGGGCATCGTGTCCAAGGTGTTGCGCGACTTCGATCGGTTGGGAAACCGCGAAACTCCGACGGTGCTGTCGGTGCTCGTCCTCGAGGACCTCGTGATGGCGATCTACCTTCCGGTCGTCGGGGCCGTCATCGTGGGCGCGAGCGCAGGCAAGGCACTCGCGGCCGTCGTCGTCGCGGTCGCGGTCGTGATCGTCGTGCTATTCGGTGCGCTGCGCTACGGCAACGTGCTCAACCGGGCCTTGGCGTCTCGTTCGGACGAGGCTCTGCTACTGGGTGTCGTCGGGTTGACGTTGCTGGTCGCCGGTGCGGCCCAGGAGCTGAACGTTTCGGCGGCGGTCGGTGCGTTTCTCGTCGGTATTGCGCTGTCGGGGCCGGTGCAGTCGCGCGCAACCGTGTTGATCGATCCACTTCGAGATCTCTTTGCCGCCCTGTTCTTCTTGTTCTTCGGGTTGCAGATCGATCCCGGCGACTTCTTCTCGGCGCTCGGGCCTGCCGTTGCCCTCGCGGTCGTCACCGCGGGCACGAAGTATGCGACGGGCGTGTGGGCCGCGCGCCGCAACGACATCGGCCCCCGCGGTCAGGCGCGGGCCGGTGCCACCCTGGTCGCGCGCGGCGAGTTCTCGATCGTCATCGCCGGCCTCGGCGCGGCCGCGGGCGTCGACAGCGACCTTGGTTCGCTCGCGGCCGCGTATGTTCTCATCCTCGCCGCTGCGGGCCCGATCCTCGCTCGCTTCATCGGCCGCTGAGCGCGGCGCTCTCGGCGACTAGAAGTCGAGGTCGTCTTCGGTGTGGCGGCCGTTGCCGTTGCCGCCGCCTTCGTTGCGCTTGCGGTCGGCGAGCACGGCCGGAACCCAGCCCCGCCGGCGGGCCGGTTGCGGGTCATGCGTCAGCACCGGTTCCTCTTCCTGAGGAAGGGGTTCGGTGTCGATCGTCCCGACGATCTCGGACCGGGCGCGCCGGTAGAGATCGTCGACCAGTGCTTGCACGTCGGGGTCGAGCGGGCCCGGTTCGACCCGCAACGGCTCGTACACCGGCGCGGCGACCAGGTGCGTCTCGAACTCTTCCGCCGGCTCGGGTGCGGTGAGATCGATCTCGACATCGGGCTCGATCGGTTCGGGCATCTCCCAGCGGGGCTCGGTCTCGGGCGGCGCCATCGTGGCGCTCGCGATCGCGACTTCGAGACTGGTCTCGCTCGGAGGTTCGAACGTGCGCTCCGGATCGAACGCGGGCGGCAGGTCGAACGACAGGGCAGTCGTGACCGGCAACTGCGGCCCGGGCGCGTACGGGCGGTCGGTCGTGAAGCGGTTGTCCCACGGGTCGCCGTGCGGCGCTTGGCGCGGGTGATGGGTCTGGAAGGTCCGGGTCCGCAGTCGCTCGTTCAGGGCGCGGTCGATCGGCAGCAGCTTGACGCCGAGCCGGTACTCCTCGCCGAGAATGCGCGGGCCGCTGCGGCGGATGCGTTGCCTGCAGATTTGGCACCGACGCGCTCTCGGATCCGGGAGAACGGTGATGCAGGTCGGACAGCGAAACATGCCCCCAGCCTTTCCTCATCCTTGAGGTTCTCGCCCGTGAAATACCGCCCGGCTGCCACGCAGCGTGAAGGCATCGTACCCCAGCCTTCATCTGGTTGCTAATAGCCCGTTCTACCTGGGTCTCCCGAACCATCCCTGGCCGAGCGACCAGGTTTGGGCCTCGACCTCGGTCGCGAGCGCGGCGTCGAAGTCGGGCTGCCAGGGCACGGCCCGCATCGTGGCTTTGGTTCGAGCACTCAGCGCGCGAGGAATCGAGGCGGCCCGGCCCGCGAACGCGGTCGCCGCGTCGAGCAGGGCGTCGTCGGCCACGCAGCGCCAGACGAGCCCGATCTCGGCGGCGCGCGCACCATCGACCGCGTCACCGAACAGCACCATCGCCGCCGCGGCCGATGCGCCGACGGCCCGTTCGAGCAACCAGGTGTGCCCGCCGCCGGGGTGCAGCCCGATGCGAAGGAAGCGCGGGTCGAAGCGGGCCGAGGCGGAGGCGAAGCGGACGTCGCACGCGAGGGCCAGATTCATGCCCGCTCCGACGGCGGGGCCGTTGACGGCAGCCAACGTGGGAAGGGGCGAACGTAGGACCCGCAGGAACCCCTCGTAGATCGAGACGATCTGACCGCGGTCCTGGTCGCTTTCGGCTTGGGAGAGGGCGCCGAGGCTCGACACGTCGGCGCCCGAACAGAACGCGGGTGCCTCGCCGGTGACGACGACCGCCCCGACGTTCTCGTCACCTTCGATCGTGTCGAAGGTCTCGACGATCTCGCGCACCATCGGCGCGGTCATCGCGTTGCGGCGGGCAGTGTCGACGAGCGTGACAATCGCGACCTGCTCGCGTTGTTCGAGGCGAACGTGTTCCATCGCCGCAGTCTGGCCGGTCAGTCCGGGCGGACGACAGCCGGGGAGTGGCGGAAGAAGTCTTCGACCTCGCGCTGGTACTTGTAGGTCGGGTTGGTGTCACCAATGGCGCCTTCGAGGCGCAGTCCCTGGGCGAATGCCTCGACGGTGCCCGCGCTCGAGTAGCGGTAGCGGAACCCGGCCCGCTTGAACCGGGAGTTGTCGACCGAGCGCCCGTACCGGAGCAGCATCAGCGCCTCGGGCGGGAGGTCCCACATGCGCAGTGCCCGGGGCACTTCGTTGGCGAACGAGGTAAGCACGGGGGGCAGGGCGATGCGGCGCTTGCCGACGATCGCGCACACGTCACTCCACGGCAGGTTGCCGTCGCCCGCGACGTTGAACACGCCGGGGGTGTCGTGCATCGTCGCGTACATGAGCGCGCCGACGACGTCGTCCTCGTGGACGAACTGGAGTCGCGGGTCGTAGCCGAGGATCTCGGGCACGACCGAACGCCGGAGCGCGTGCGCGAACGGCGTGTCGATGAAGTTGCCGAGCACGTTCGCGAAACGGAGCAACGTGACGCTGATGTGTGGGTTGTCGTCGGCGAAATCGCGCAGAAAGGCTTCGACTTCGAGCAGCGACCGTTCGACGCCGGTGCGGGCGGGTCGCGTGCGCGGCATCTCTTCGCGGAAGAAGTACGGGTCCTGATAGTTCGATCCGTACACGAGGCCCGAACTCTTCACGATGACGCGGCGGACCGGGCTGCCGGCCATGCCGGCCGCGGCGAGCAGGCTCATGGTGCCGATCACGTTGATCTCGTGCAGCGTGCGCCCGCTGGTCTGCGTCGAGTCGACGATGAGGTGCGTGTGCAGGATCGTGTCGATGTTCGTGGCGCGCACGATGCGCGAGAGGATCGAGTACGACGAGTCGGCGCGGACGAACTCTGTGCGTTCGAGCGGCACGCTCGGGTCGCGCGTGTCGACCCCGACGACGACTTCGACATCGTCGCGGTCTTCGAGCGCCTGTGCGACGCGCCCACCCCAATACGTGCTGAGTCCCGTGACGAGCACTCTCATCGCGTCAGCCGAACCAGACGCTGCGGCGCCGGCGCAGCATGTCGTAGAGGGCGTCCTGCACGAGTCGCCGGATGCGTTCCGACTCGTCCATGACGCGACTGCGCGAGTAGCGCTCCTGGTTGGGCGCGACGTCGAAGTGCACCGGCGGCAGCACGCGGATCTTGAACTTGGCCGGGAAGTAGCCGACGAGCCCGAGCGGACCGAGCATCAACATGTTGGCGGTGATCGGGAAGTACGGAAGGCCGAGCATCTTGGCGAGGCGCGGGCTCTTGAACACGATCGGCATCGACTCTTCGGCCCCGACCACCGCGATGGGGATGACCGGCACGCCCGCGCGCATGGCGATCTCGACGAAGCCGCCGCGACCGAAGCGGCTGAGTTGGTAACGGTTCGAGTAGTGCTTGCCGGTGCCCTTGGTGCCTTCGGGGAACACGAGCACGAGCTGGCGCTCGTCGTGCAGCAGCCGGAACGCGTTGTCGGGATGCGCGGGCACGCCGCCCGACCGCGACCACAACGTGCCGATGATGGGCATGGCGCGGAACAGGTTCTCGGCGAGGCCGTAGACGTTGCGGCCCAACTCGGTTTCGATGCCGTGCATGATGGCGGGCGCGTCCGAGGGGATTGCGCCCGCGTGATTCGAGACGAGCAACGCGCCGCCCTCGCGGGGCAGGTGTTCGAACCCTTCCCACTCGACGCGGAACCAGTGCTTGTAGAGCGGGTCGTACAGCTTGCGGGTCAGCGCCCGCAGGTTCTCGCTGCGGCCCCACCGGTCGATGTCGGATTCGCGTGCCGGGTCGTCCTCGTCGGCGCGCACTCGCTGCGGCATCGGCACCAGCTCGCCCGTCTCGATGACGAGTTCGGCGTCGGTGATGTCGGCTATCTCGTCGGCGTCGGCGTCGGCGACGGTGGCGTCGGGATACAGCGCGGCGATGCGATCAGACAGGAAGTGGGCCGAGATGTCGGCCGGGCCGTCGGGGCGATCGCTCACCGGGCCAGGAAACCGGAATCGAGGCACGGTTGCAAGCTGTGTATTCAAGTACTCCGCACGGCGCCCGTCACAATCCAGGCATCGCCCCGATAGCGCCACATCATGCCGATGAGCCGCCCGATCATGAAGACGTAGAGCGCCCCCCAGAGGGCGAGCAGCCCGGCCGACGTTGCGAGCACCAGGAGCGCGACCGGGATGAACGCGAGCGACGCCGCGGCCATGGCCCAGGCCAGATACCGGCTTTCACCGGCACCGATGAGAATGCCGTCGAGGACGAACACGACCGCGGCGAGCGGCTGCATCAGCGCAACCGCCCAGAGCACGTCGAGGAGTTGGTTCTGCACGGCTTGATCGTCGGTGAAAGCGGTCGCGAGCACCGGTTGCAACACGAGCACGCCGACCGCGGCGCCGATGCCGGTGATGACACCCCATTCCAACATGCGGCGGGTGCTCGCGCGTGCGCCTTCGGAGTCGCCCGCGCCGAGTGACCGACCCACGATGGCCTGGGCTGCGATCGCGATCGCGTCGAGCGACAGCGCGAGGAAGTACCAGAGCTGCCACGCGATCTGATGGGCGGCGACTTCGACGTCGCCGAGCCGCGCCGCGATCGCGGTGGTGAGGAGGAACGCGACCAGGAGGGACGCGGTGCGGATGGTGAGGTGGCTGCCGACGATGGCGGCGTCGCGTACGTAGTCGCGCCGCGGCCGCACTGTCGCGTGCGTGGCCCGCACTGACTTGCTGACCACGAACAGGTACGCGCCGGCGGCGACGATCTGGGCCGTGACCGTGCCCCACGCCGAACCGGCCAGCCCGAGGTCGAGGCCGTAGACGAGCACGATGTCGAGCGCCAGGTTCAGCACGTTGGCGCCGACGGCGATCGCGAGCGGTGTGCGCGTGTCCTGGAGGCCGCGCACGTAGCCGGTCGCGGCGAGCGCGACGAGCATGAACGGCGCGCCGAGGATGCCTATGCGTAAATAGGTGAGGGCATACGGCGTGACGGCGTCGGACGCGCCCATCACATCGACGATCGGCGCCGCGAACAGGAGACCGAGCAGCGTCAGCCCGATCCCGAGTCCGGCGGCGAGCCACAGTCCGGCGATGCCGTGCTCGGCCGCAGCCCGCTCGTCGCCGGCGCCGTAGCGGCGGGCGACGGCGGCGGTGGTGCCGAACGCGAGGAAGTTGAAGACGCCGAAGACGCTGACGAGGACCGTGCCCGCGACGGCCAGGCCGGCCAGCGGCTCCGTGCCGAGGCGCCCGACGATCGCGGTGTCGACCAGCACGTACACCGGTTCCGCGATGAGCGCCCCGAACGCAGGAACGGCCAGCCGCCAGATCTCACGGTCGTGCGGATGGCGCCGCAGCACAGCAAGACGCACGCCGGCGACCTTACTGAGCGGCGACCGGAGCGACGGAGGAGCGCCGGGAGCTCGCCGGGAGCGGTGACGACCTCACCCGCGAGCGCAGCGAGCCCCACAGTCGGAACCCGACCAAGGAAGTTGTCTCACCCGAGGTGTTGACTCCACACGTGGACCGTCCGCCGGCAGCTCAGTTCGCGAGCGTTGCTCGCCGGTTGGGGTCGGCGACCCGCGCCGCGGGGCTGACGGTTCCCGTGTTCCGCACACCACCGCGTCGCCCCGGAGCCCCGCGTACGATCCGCCGCCTCCCGGGTGGCCCGGTGGTCGCGGTCGCGCTGCGGGGCCGGGCATTCTGCGACGTGGTGGGCGACATGGTCGACGGGGTCATCGCGGCGAACCGCTTGTCGGGCGAGGCCGAGGCCCGGGTGCGCAACGCGTTGCTCGCGGCGGTACAGAACCCGCCGGGCAGCGCCGCCGCCTAGCCGGATGCCCATTACGGTTGGCCTGCGCCCGGGTGGCGGAATGGCATACGCAGGCGGCTTAAACCCGCCGAGTCCTCAGGGACTATGAGGGTTCGACTCCCTCCCCGGGCACCCCGCCGTCCCCACCACCAACGACGCCCACACGCTCATCCAACGCGGCGCCTAACAATCGGGGCCGCAAAGACGATCCGCTCTATCGGTGTCGACGCCTGTTGAGCAAGGCCGATGAACGGCTCGACGACAAGGGGCGCACGAAGCTGCTCGGGCTCCTCGATGCGGGCGACCCGCGCGGCGATGTCCGCGTGGCGTCATCCCCGGCGCGGGTGCGCTGCCGCTTGTCGGTCTTGTGTACGCGCCAGGTGCCGCGTCGCCGAAGGACCGCGTCGGAAAATACAACACCCCGGGCGCATGCCATTGAAGGCATTGGCGGCACCGGGGAGTTGAGTCGACTACACCCTTTCGCCCGATGCCCTTCAACCCTGGCCTCACGTTCCCTTAGCCTGTGGAGCGGTCGTTGCGACCTCCGCGCACCCCCCGCGTTTGGGGCGGGTTGCAGAAACCGGTGAACAAGTCACCACTGTGAAGGAGTTGTGCCGAAGTTCGGCGCCCGAGATCTGCAGACGTCACGAAGCGCGAGGAACGTCTGTCACCTTTCGATGGTGTCGAACCAGGCGAGCGCGTCTGCCGCCGTCTCGGAGTATGCGTCCGCGCCCAGGTTCGTTGCGTGTGTCGCGCCGTCGATTCCGCGGCCGCCGAGGAGCACCGGCACGTCTCGGGTCGAATGGATCGCGGCGATCGTGGCTGCGACCATTTCGTCGCCGTTGGGGATGAATACCGCGATCCCGACCGCGCGGGTTCGGTCTTCATGGGCGACGATCTCGGCGAAGGACTCGGCGGGCGTGTCGGCCCCGAGGTCGGCCACCGTGAAGCCGCGGCCTCGGAGCGGGTCGGCGAGGAGCGCGGTCGCGAGGCCGTGGCGATCGCCGGCGACCGCTCCGATCACGAGGAGGCCGCGCGTGGGTCCGCGTTTCGTGAACGAGGGTCCGAGTCGACCGATCAGGCGGTACGCAAGCGTGCTGGCCTGGTGTTCTTCGGCGATGCTGATGCGGCCGGCCGCCCATTCGTTGCCGACCGAGCGCATCGCCGGTCCGAGCACCTCGAGGTAGAGCTGCTCTGGGGTGAAGGCCGACGCGAGCGCGTTTTGCGCGAGACGCCAGGCTTCGGCCTCGTCTCCCTCGACGAGGAAGCCTGCGAGCTCACCGGCGTAGTCACGATGACGGTTCGCGGCCCCGCTTCGTTTTCGTCCGGGCGGGTTGGCGTCCCGCAGCGACGCGATGCTCGATCTTGGTACGTACCACTGGTTGCCTCGACGTCCGGCGTCGAGGCGGCCGGTTCGCACGTAGCGATACGCGGTCATGTAGTGGACGCCGAGGAGATCAGCGGCTTCTTGGAGGCTGAGCAGGTCTTCGCCGTCAGTTTCGTCGCTCGGTCTCACCATTCGTGGCCTCAGGCGGCGCTCGCGTCGAGGTTGTTACGTGTATACACCGGCGGGCGCGGCCGGAAGCCCGGCGTCGCATACAAGAGCTGCGTGGCGCTGATGTAGCGCTCCTCGAAGCCCGCTTCGCAGTACGCGAAGTAGAAGGCCCAGAGCCGGGCGAAGGACGGGTCGAGGCCGAGTGCCGGCAGATCGGGCGCGATCCGGGTGAGGTTAACGCGCCAGCGGCGCAGCGTCTCTCCGTAATGCGGGCCGATGTCGTCGACGTTGCGCAGTGTCAGTCGACCGCTGCGTTTCGCGGCGGCGGTGAGTGCTCCGACCGATGGCAGGCAACCGCCGGGGAAGATCTGGGCCTTGATGAAGTCGGTGCGGCGCTTGAGTCGATCGAAGCTTCTCTCGGGCGCGACGATCGCTTGCATAGCGAGTGCGCCGTCGTCGGTGAGCAGCCCACGCATCCGTTCGAAGAACGTGTCGTACTCGCGCCAGTCGACGGCTTCGATCATCTCGATCGCGACGGCTTTGTCGAAGGTGCCGCGCAGATCGCGGTAGTCGGTGTCGAGCACGACGATCCGGTCGTCGAGGCCGGCCGCGCGCACGCGCTCGAGCGCGAAGTTGTGTTGGCGGGGCGAGATCGTGGTCGTGGTCACGAGGCAGCCGTAGCATTGTGCGGCGTGCAGGGCGAAGCCGCCCCACCCGGTGCCGATCTCGAGGAGGCGATCGCCGGGCGACAGGTCGAGCGCTCGGGCAAGACGGTCGAACTTCGCGATCGACGCGTCGGCCAGCGTCATATCGTCCGCATCGAAGATCGCACAAGAGTACGCCATCGTCTCGTCGAGCACGCGCGCGAAGAACTCGTTGCCGAGGTCGTAGTGGGCGCGTACATGGCGCGCGTCACGCTGGGGATCGGCGCGCCGTAAACGAGCGATCGGGTCGAAGATCGGTGTCGCGAGCCGATGGAAGTCGTCGCGGCGCGCGTTCAGGGGGCCGAGGCCGCGGAGCGCGATCCTCAGAAAGCCCGCGAGGTCGTCGGCATCCCACCAACCGTCGGCGTACGACTCGCCCAATCCGATGCCGCCCTTGCGCAGCACGCGTTCGTAGACGCGCGCGTCGTGTACGTCGACGCGGGCGCGGAGAGATGACTCAGCCCAGTCCGGTTCGCCGGTACCGAAGTGTGCTGTTCCCGATGCGTCGACCAGGTCGAGCGTGCCGCCTGGCACGTGTTCGAGGAGTCGCCGGAGGATCGCGCGGGCCGCGCGTGCTCGTGTCGGGTCTTTCGTTCGCCGGTTCACGCGGCTACGTCCTCAGCCGGCTCGGCCGCCTCGGCCGGGTGACGGTACAAGGGAACCCGGGCAAGGAACAGTGCCAGCGCTCGTCGGTAGATCGCGAGCGAGACGCGCAGCGGCGCGACCGGGTGGCGCAGGAGGACACTGACAGCGCGGCGCCGGTCCAGCACGGACCGGCGGAGCGCGAGGCCGGCGGAGAACACGGTCGTGCCGTTCCGCATCACCTCGATGTCCAGACGCAATCTCTCTCCGGGAGTCGTCCACGAGACGCGATAGTCGAGGTCCATGGGAAGGAACGGCGATACGTGCATCGACTTCGCCACGGTCTGTGTTCCGTCGGCGTTGCGCGCGTCGATCACGTAGCAGTGGCGGTCGTTCCACGGCGTGTTGGTGACTTCGAGTACCAGTGCGTCGAGGGCGCGCCCTTCGCGGTTCCAGCAGTAGTAGACGGCCAGCGGATTGAACAGCCAGCCGAATGTGCGCACGTGCGCGAGCAGATGGACCGGTCCTTCCGGACGTCGGCCCAGCCGCTCGTCGACCAGGTCGCGGACGGCGTCGCCGAGCGGGCCACTACCCCCGTCGAAGAAGTCGCGGCGCCGGAAATGCACCGGGGCGCGGCGCCGGCCCGACCAGCCCGGCAGTGGGTCGAGCGAACCCGGAAGGGCATCGACGTCGAGGTACGCCAGGAACAGGCGCGGCGCGAACTCGCGCCTGGTCGGAGTGATCCGGAGGTGGCGCGCGGTGCCTTCGTAGATCGCGAGTTGGCTCACTGTTCGCTCCTGATGGCGCGTGCGACCTCGAGCGCGCTCTGCACGCCATCCTCGTGGAACCCGTACCCCCAGTAGGCGCCGGCGAAGTAGATGCCGCGGACGCCTTGGATCTCGTGTCGCCTTTGCTGCGCGTGCATCGCCGCGGTGTCGAAGACCGGATGGTGGTACTCGAACTCGGCCAGCACGCGGTTCGGATCGATTGCTTGAGTTCGATTCAGTGTGAGGAGGAGTGGCCGCGCGGAGTCGATCGCCTGCAGCTTGTTCATCCAGTAAGTGACCGTGGCTCGCCGCGCGGCGGGATCGACCCAGTAGTTCCAGCTCGCACGGGCGCGTCGCCGGCTCGGCAGAAGGCGGGCGTCGGTGTGCAGCGTGGCGGTATTGCGCTGGTAGCCGATCGCGCCGAGCACCGACTGTTCAGCCGAGGTCGCGTCGCCGAGCATCCGCAGGGCCTGGTCGCTGTGCGCGGCGACGATCACGCGGTCGAACCGTTCCGGCCCGCGATCGGTCAGCAATTCGACGACTGTTTCGTTGCCGGCGGAGTGGCGGGTGACGATCTTGTGCACGCCGGTAGAGAGCCGGATCCGGTCGGCGAACGGCGCGATCAGCGCGTCGACGTATTGGCGTGACCCGCCGGTGATCGTGCGCCACTGCGCCCGGCCCGAGACGCCGAGGAGGCCGTGGTTGTTCATGAAGCGGGCGTACGAACGCATCGGGAAGCGCGTGAAGGTCGCGGGATCAGCCGACCAGATCGCCGCACCGAACGGCACGAGGAACTGATCGACGAATGAACTGGAGAACCGGCCGCGCCGGAGGAAGCTCTCGATCGACTCGTCATCGGAATCGCCGTCCGAGCCGGGCAGGCGGTCCGAACCCTGCCACCTCGGTTCATTCGCCACGAGGCGCCGCGCGGCGCGATTGAAACGCGCGATCTCTGTGATCAGCCGAAGGAACGTTGGTCGTGCGAGGTTGCGGCGCTGGGCGAACAGCGTGTTGAGATTGGATCCACCGAACTCGAGACCCGTGCCCGCGTCGGTGACGCTGAAACTCATCTCGGTCGGCTGCGTCGCGACGCCGAGCTCACGCAGCAGCGCGACGAAACCGGGATAGTTCGCTTCGTTGTAGACGACGAATCCGGTGTCGACCGCGTGCGAGCTGCCGTCGACTTCCACGTCGACCGTGTTGGCGTGGCCACCGACGCGCGCGTCGGCCTCGAAGAGGGTCACTTCGTGGTCGCGGTGGAGCTCGTGCGCCGCGACGAGTCCCGACACGCCGGTTCCGACGAGGGCGATCTTCACGACGCCTCGATCGCGGCGCGCGATCCCGAACGATCGACGCACCAATCCCAGAGCCGCTCGCCGTCGGCTTCGGGTGTACGGGTCCAGGGCAGGACGCTCGTGGGCCGGCGCTGTCGGTCGAGCCAGAAGGCGCCGTTCGACTCGAGCGCCTCGGGCGCCCCGGCCAACCAGGCCATCGTGTCGGCTCCCTGCTCGGGCGAGCGCAAGAGTGGGCGCATGACCCGTCGGAATCCCGGCAGGGAGACCTGCACTCCGGGGGTGTCGGCCCAACCCGGGTGCATCGCGTGGAACACGATCCCGCGACCGGCCGCATGGTGCGACCACTGCTCGTTCATGACGACCTGGGCGCGTTTCGCGTTCGCATAGGCACGCACGCCGTCGAACGACGCAGGCGGCGCATCGAGCGCGCCGAGATCGAGGCGCTGCGTGTACATCCCGCCGGACGAGACACTGATAACGCGAGCTTCGCCGCTCTCGCGCAAGAGTGGAAGAAGCAGTGACGTGAGCAGGAACGGCGCGACCACATGCACCTGCGCAGTCAGCTCGAGGTTGTCGTCGGTTCGCCGAAACTCGTGAACGAGCGCGCCGGCGTTGTGGATCAGCGCGTCGATGTGGCGTACCGATGCCGTCAGCTCGGCCGCCGCGGATCGGACCGCATCGAACGAAGCGAGGTCGGCGACGAAGGTTTCCACGCTCGCACGCGGCTCCGCGTCGAGGATCGACTTGCGTGCGGCAACGGTTCGCGCCGCGTCTCGGCCCATCAGGCAGAGGCGCGCCCCGCGCCGCGCAAGAAGATGGGCAGCCGCAAGCCCCAACCCTCCCGTCGCGCCGGTGACGACGACGATTCGGCCACTGAGATCCGGTTCACGCTCAGTGTCCCAACCGAAAAGTGCTCGCCGCGCCGCGAAGCCGAGACGGCTGAAGCTCCCGACGACGGTGAGCTCCAGCGCGCGGTCGGCGGCGCGCGCCACGCGTGATGCCGGCTTCATCTCGACGGCGCGTGCACGCGCTCACGGAGTCCGGCCGCGGCGCGATCGCCGATGCGACGGAAGGTGAGCGCGAGCAGCGGCGTCGCAAGCCGGGCGACGCCCTTCGGCTCGAGGCGCGCGTCGTAGGTGATGATCGTTTCGCCCGACGCTGATGCAAAGGTGCCCGACGCTGAT
>JAWXCJ010000088.1:0-3133 GCA_034408875.1 Actinomycetota bacterium | reverse complement strand
CGACGACTCGACGACCGTCACCGCTTCGCTCGAGCCGGGCTCCTACGTCCTCGTGTGCACGGTGCCCCACCACTACACGCGGGAGATGATGGTCACGACATTGTCCGTCGCGTAGTCAACCCTCGCGTGCAGGAGGCGACGCGAACGTCACAGGCGCCTACCCGGCGGTGGCGCTCCGTGCGTAACTGTGCGGGTCCGCGTCGAA
This sequence comes from Actinomycetota bacterium, assembly GCA_034408875.1. GTDB lineage: Bacteria > Actinomycetota > Acidimicrobiia > IMCC26256 > PALSA-610 > JANNHK01. Next base: position 2,928 of record JAWXCJ010000088.1, on the reverse strand, counting down.
TCGTTCGATGCAAATCTCCGAGCAGAGGTGGAATGTCGTCCCGTCCAAGACGCGACGACCGGCGCCGCGCTCGACGCTGATCATCATTCCGCACACCGGGTCGGTTGCGAGCGCCGAGACGTCGGGCGGACGATCCGAGAGGTGGCCGTCTTCCAGCCACAGGACGCGGTCGGCGACGTCTTCGATGCGGTGATCGTGGGTGACGGCGACGACCGTCTTGCCGTGCTCCTTGGCGAGGAGCTCGAGCATGTGCATCACCTGGTAGCCGGTGCGCGAGTCGAGGTTGCCCGACGGCTCGTCGGCGAGCAGTAGCGGCGGGTCGTTCGCGAGCGCACGGGCGATTGCCACTCGCTGTTTCTCGCCACCCGAGAGCTTTTCGGGGAGCATGTCGAGCCGGTGCGAGAGGCGCAGCTCGCCGAGTAGCTCGCGTGCGCGTCGGTCGGCGGCCTGTTTGCGCGCGCCTGCGGCCTCGATGACGATGCGGACGTTCTCCAGTGCAGTGAGGTTCTCGAGGAGATTGAAGCCCTGGAAGACGAACCCGACGGAGCGCAGCCGCAGCCGAGGCAGCTGCTTCTCGCCGAGCGCGGTGACCTCCTCGCCGCCAATCCACACGCGGCCGGACGTGGGCCGGAGCAGCGCACCACACATGGCGAGCAACGTCGTCTTGCCCGATCCGGACGGACCCATCACGAGTACCAGCTCTCCGGCGGCGACCGTCAGATCGGCGTCGAGAACCGCTTCGACTGCGCTCTCGCCCTCGCCGTACACCTTGGTCAGTCCCTCGAATCGCAACGGGGCAGTCATACGCGAAACACCTGGGCCGGGTCGAGGCGCGCGACCGGTCGGGCAGGAAGGAACGACGAGACGATCGTCATCACGACTGCGACAACAGCAACGAGCGCGACGTCGGTCGGGCGAATCAGCAGTACGAACGACGGGACCATGCGCTCCACGAACGCACCCAGCGCCACGGCGAGGAAGAGCCCGACGGCAAAACCGATCGCGCCGGCGACGAGGGATTGCTGGTAGATGATCCCGAACAGCCGTCGGTTGGTGAACCCGATCGCTTTGAGTACCCCATACTCGCGGCGCTTTTCGAGCGTCGCCGTGTAAATGGTCAGTCCGATGACGGCCGTGCCGATCACGAACGCGATCACGACGAGGACCCAAATGATCGGAAGGAACCCTTCGGAGATATCGGAGGTATTCGCGTCGAGGAACTCGGCCTGGTCGAACGCCTGTACACCCTCGACATCACGTTCGAGCCGATCGGCAACCGCTCGGGCGTCGGTCGAGTCCGCGACGCCGACGAGGTAGTAGTTCACGAGGTTGTCGATGCCGAAGAGGCGCCGAACGTCTTCGTCGCTCGCCCACGCGAACTGCGAGAACAGCGTGTTGCCACCGCGGGCGAGGCCGACGACGCGGAGCCGGCGATCCTCGATCGTCACCGTGTCGCCGATTCCGATGCCGGCGTTGCGCGAGAACACCCGATCGAGAACCAACTCGCCGGACGAGCGCAGGGTTCGGCCCTTTTCGATGGCCGGCGGTCCGCCGACGACACCGACCGGGTCGATTCCGAGCAACAGGAAATCGAGGTCTTTGCCTCCGTGCTCGAAGACGATCGGGCGGGCGACGAGCGTGTTGACGTCCTGCACGCCCGCGACGGCACCGACGTCGTCGCGCAGATCGGTCGACAACAACGAGACGGAATGGAAGAAGTCGCCGGGGGCCTCCCGCTCGGCGACCCAGATGTCGGCGTCGACGCTGCGTATGTACTGGGTCGCCTGGTCGAGGACGCCCGCGTAGAGGCCCCGCAGCACGAGGATGAGCAACACGGCGAAGGCAACGCCTCCGACAGAGATCGCGAGCCGCAACCGTTCGCGAGCCAGGTTGCGCCACGCAATGTTCGTCATGGGGGAAAGCTTCCTGCTCGACGCCCGCTGGTCTCAGATGTCACACGAGACCTTTTCGGGTCCGCGTTTCCTGTAGACGCGCACGAACTCGTCCAAGTCGGCGCCGGGTCCGGTGAAGCGCTTCAGCCGGTTCCAGGCGGTGGCAACGATCGGTTCCGAAATGCTGTCGTTCGGGCTCACGATGACGTGCGAATCGAACGTGGCGACGAGCTCATCGAGCGCGGCGACGAGTTCGTCGGCGGCGTCGCTCTGGTACCAGATGACGACCGCGCCGTGTTCGAGGGCGTGCACGGCAAGTTCGGGCGCCAGTGGGCTGCTCTGGCTGCCGCATTGCGGAGCTTGCGACGCGTGTTTTCCACTGGTTGGGGTCGCGGTGTCGTACGCGACCGTCTCGACATGACCGCGTCCTCGGTTCGGCGGCCGCTCGACCCCTTCCAGCTCGGGATCGGGACGGAGGAGGAAGAACAGGCCGGCCGCCGCGACCGCGAGAGCCACGATTGCAACGGCGGCATTCCGAGCGCGGCGGCGGCGAGCCGCGCGCTGCCGGGCCGCGGCCTCGAGGTGCTTGCGTTCCTCGCGGCGCTCCCGTTGTGCCGCCTTCGGCGCGGCGTCCTTCGGACGCTTGGTCGGCGCGGTACGTGGTCTCCTCGAACGGCTCACGGCGCGCCAATCAGTCAGGCGACGGGCGTCGCGGGAAAATACGGCCGGAATGGCAGGCGGTTCAGTTCGTTCACGGGCGAGTCAGGATTGTCGAACGCGCCCGCGATACTACTAGGACACGTAGTAGGACCGCGCACCGAGACCGCGCGGCAGCGGCAGCGGCAGCGGCAGCGGCAGATCGGTCGGTGACGAGAACGAGCCGAGCCGGCATCGATCACGTGCTCTCCAAGGCTGCCGCCGGCCGCAACCCCGCCATTGCGAGCGCCAACAATCGTCCGCGCGCCCTTCCGCGCGGCCACCCGTGCGCCGCGCGAAGGTGCACGTAGGTCCAGCCGACAAGGTTGAACAGCACCTG
>JAWXCJ010000087.1:0-4815 GCA_034408875.1 Actinomycetota bacterium | reverse complement strand
TCGCCCGCCGCCCCGCGAGCAGCCCGGATTCCGCGAGTAAGAATGCGCCGGTACAGACCGACGCCACCCGCCGGCTCCGAGCCGCGGCGCGCGTGATCCAGCCGACCAGCGTCGCGTCGCGTGTCGCGTCGAACGCGCCTTCGCCGCCGACGACGACGAGCGTGTCGATCGCGCCGCGGATCGAGGCGAGCGATCGGTCGGCGACGATGCCCGGGCCGCGCGTCGACACGACGGGTCCCGCTTCGGCGGCGGCGACGATGCACTCGTACGCACCGGTCGCGGCGAACACCTCGTGCGGTCCGACCAGGTCGAGCGCAGTGATACCGGGATAAACGACGAACACGACCCGCGTTGTCATGGCTCCCTCGCTGCGCCGTCCGTGGCTCCGCTGCGTCCGCACGGTCTTCATTGTGCGGGTCCCGGCCCATGGCCGCAATGCTCAGTACCGGACGATTCCTGCCATCCGGGGGCTCCTGTGCGAGCATGCGCACGTGGACCTGGGGTTCAGTCCGGAAGAGGACCAATTCCGAGCGGAATGCCGCTCATGGCTCGAAGCCAACGTGCCGCCCACATCCGGTCCGGGGCGCCTGGCGTCGGGTGACACGCGAGAGGGGTTCGCCGCCCATCTCGAGTGGGAGCGGGCACTGTTCGACGCCCGGTACTCAGTCGTCTCGTGGCCGACCGAGTACGGCGGGCGCGACGCGTCGCTCTGGGAGTGGCTGATCTTCGAAGAGGAGTACTACCGCGCCGGCGCGCCCCAACGGGTGACGCAGAACGGCATCTTCCTGCTCGCGCCGACGATCTTCGAGTTCGGTACGGCCGAACAGAAAGACCGCGTGCTCTCGAAGATGGCGGCGGGCGAGCAGACGTGGTGCCAGGGTTGGTCGGAACCGAACGCGGGCAGCGACCTCGCCGGTATCCAGTCGAGAGCGACGCGCGTCGACGGCGGATGGCGGCTCTCCGGCCAGAAGACGTGGACGACGCGGGGTGCGTTCTGCACGCACCTCTTTGGTTTGTTCCGCAGCGATCCCGACGCCGAACGCCACCGTGGCCTCACCTACTTCCTCGTCGACCTCACGACACCAGGCGTCACGGTGCGCGGTGTCGAGCGGCTCGACGGCGACGAGGGGTTCGCCGAGGTGTTCCTCGACGACGTGTTCGTGCCCGACGCCGACGTGCTCGGCGAACCGAATCAGGGGTGGGGCGTCGCGATGGCGACGACGGGTTCCGAGCGCGGCCTCACGTTGCGCTCCCCGGGCCGTTTCCTCGCGACGGCGCAGCGTCTCATCGACCTCTACCGCTCGGGTGGCGCGCCCCCCGCCCTGTGCGAACGGGTCGTCGCCGCGTACGTCGACGCCGAGGCGTACCGGTGGCAGACGTTCTGGACCGTCACGAAGCTGACCGAAGGGCAACCGGCGGGCGCCGAGTCGAGCCTCGTGAAGCTGTTCTGGTCGGACCTCGACGTCGAGTTGCACGAACTCGCGCTCGACCTGCTCGGGCCGCACGCCGAACTCCTCGACGGCGACGACGCGGCGTGGATGAAGGGCTACCAGTTCGCGCTGGCGGGCCCGATCTACGCGGGCACCAACGAGATCCAGCGCAACCTGGTCGCGGAGCGAGTGCTGGGACTTCCGAGGAAGTAATGAAGTTCTCGTTCACCGACGACCAGCTCGCGTTCCGCGCCGCGCTCGGCGACCTGCTCGCCAAGGAGTGCACACCCGCGCACGTACGCGACGCCTGGACCAACGAGACCGGGCGCGTTCCGGGTCTATGGGCGACGCTCGTCGACATGGGCGTCGTCGGTCTGCTCGCGCCCGAAGCCGCGGGCGGCCTCGGGCTCACCATGGTCGACCTGGTCCTGCTGCTCGAGGAGACCGGACGCCACGCCGTACCCGAGCCGATCGTCGAGACCGCCGCGTTCGGCGTGCCGCTCGTCGGCGACCCGTCCGTGACCGTAGGGGCCGCCCCCGAACTCGTGCCGTGGGCCGACACCGCCGACGTCATCTATACGACGGCGGGGCGCATCGATCGCGCCGACGCGACGCTGCTCCCCCACCCGTCGGTCGACGGTGCCCGCCGCCTGTTCGACGTGCGCGGCGCCTTCTCGCCGGTCGACACGCCCGCCGACCTGGCCGCCGCGTTCGACCGGGGCGTCGTCGGTGTCGCCGCCCAGCAGTGCGGGCTCGCCGACCGGATGCTCACCATGACCGTCGACTACGTGAAGGAACGCAAGCAGTTCGGCGTCCCGGTCGGCTCGTTCCAAGCGGTGAAGCACCACCTCGCCAACGCACGCGTCGCGCTCGAGTTCGCGCGCCCGCTCGTGTATCGCGCCGCGTACACACTCGACCCGGTGCACGCGAGCATGGCGAAGCTGAAAGCCGACTCGGCCGCGTTGCTGACCGCCGGAGCGGCACTCCAGTGCCACGGTGCGATCGGCTACACGACCGAGTACGACCTGCATCTGTTCATGAAGCGGGCCTGGGCCCTCGCCCGCAGTTGGGGCGACCGCTCGTTCCACACTGCCCGCGTCGCCGCCGTCGTGCTCTAGGTCTTCCGCTCGCAGGCGGAAGCCTCGTCCGCGGCGTCCCCGGAAAGCATGTCGGCGCCACGTTGCGCAGTTCATACCTTTTAGGCGCTTTGTCGATACTCGGAGGTGTATGTGCCGCGCGCGATCATGCAGGCCCGAGGAGGACGCCATGCCCGAGGCCTACATCGTCGACGCCGTCCGCAGCCCGGTCGGGCGCAAGAACGGCGCGCTGCGCCGGATTCACCCGGCCGACCTGGGCGCGCACGCGATCCGCAGCCTGTTCGAGCGGGTCGACGTGAACCCGGCCGCGGTCGACGACGTGGTGTTCGGGTGCGTCGACACGATCGGCCCGCAGGCGGGCGACATCGCGCGCACGGCGTGGCTCGTCGCCGGACTCCCCGACGAAGTGCCGGGGACCACAGTCGACCGCCAGTGCGGGTCGTCGCAGCAGGCCGTGCATTTCGCCGCGCAGGGCGTGATGTCCGGAACGCAGGACCTTGTCGTCGCGGGCGGCGTGCAGCAGATGTCGGCGATCCCGATCAGCGCCGCAATGTTCGCGGGTGAGAAGTACGGCTTCGACAATCCGTTCTCGAGCTCACCCGGGTGGGAGGCGCGCTACGGCCGCCAGGAGGTGTCGCAGTTCCGCGCCGCCGAGATGATCGCCGAGAAGTGGAACATCACGCGCGACGACATGGAAGCGTTCGCGGTCGAGTCGCACGAGCGCGCGCTGCGCGCCCACCACGAAGGGCGGTTCCACCGTGAGATCGTCGCCCTCGAAGGGTTGACCTTCGACGAAGGGCCGCGCCAGCCCGACCTGGCCAAGATCCAATCGCTCAAGCCGCTCGTCGAGGGCGGCCGCCTCACCGCGGCGGTGTCGTCACAGATCTCCGACGCGTCGGCCGCGATGTTGATCGCGAGCGAGGACGCGCTGAAGACCCACGGGCTCACGCCCCGGGCGCGCATCCATCACATGTCGGTGCGCGGCGCCGACCCGGTGTGGATGCTGACGGCACCGATTCCCGCGACCGCGCACGCGCTCACGAAGTCGCGCATGACGCTCGATGACATCGACCTGATCGAGATCAACGAGGCGTTTGCCTCGGTCGTGCTCGCGTGGCAGGCCGAAACCGGTGCCGACCTCGCCAAGGTCAACGTGAACGGCGGCGCGATTGCACTCGGTCATCCGCTGGGCGCGACGGGTGTCCGGCTCATGACCACACTGCTGCACGAACTCGAACGCACCGGCGGCCGCTACGGCCTGCAAACCATGTGCGAAGGCGGCGGCCAAGCCAACGTGACGATCATCGAGCGCCTCTAACCCTCAACTAACCCGGTGCGTCGCTAGAGGGGAATATTTACCCCCTAACGACGCACGGTGAGGCGGCGGGTTCCGAGGAACGTGAACACGGCGCCGCCGACGAACAGCTTCAGCGCGACGATCGCGAGCGTGATGTCGCGGGGCGCCCGGCTTTCGTCGGCGATGACCTGGGTTGGGTCGTCCGGGTCGTAGCGGATGTCGACGACTCCGCCGATCCCGCCCTTCTCCTTACGTTCGGGCTCGGGGACGACGTAGTGGTCGCTACCGACGTCGAACGCGACGTACGGCGCGCCGTCGACCTCGGTGCGGAACGCGGAGATCGCAACGGTGTCGGCCCGGTCCTGCGCGTCGCGCTCGTGCAGTGACCACGTGGCCCATCCGACAACAATCGACACGACAAGCAAACCGATGCCCGCGGCCAGCGCGAACCACGCGCGTTTGCGGGTGAACTCGACGCGCCGCACCTTGGCGGGCTTGAACGCCGGCATCGGCCCCGCTTCGACCGTGACGCGCTCGACGAGCCGCACCCGGTCGTAGTCGCGCCGTAGGTCGGGGTCGGCGAGGACGTCGTACGCGGTCGTCACGTCGACGAAGCGCGTTACCTGCTCGGCGGTCGCGCCCGAATCGGGGTGGAGCTGCTTCGCCAACGTGCGGTAGGCGCGGGCGATGTCGTCGTCGGTGGCGTCGCGTTCGACGCCCAGTACCGCGTAAAAGTCGACCTCGGCCCAGTCGCGCGCTCGGGTACCCGGTGGCATGCCGCCCACGAGCGTACCGGCGGGACGAGGTCAGTCGTCCTTCAGGGCCACGGCGTTGACGGTGACGTTCATCTTCGGCACGTACTCGGTGTCGACCGCTCTGCCCTCGGAACGCATCGTCGCCCGAAGCTCGGCCGTGCACGCCGCGCACGGCCCCGCGAAACGCATGGGCGCCGATGCGCCACAACGCAGGCACGGGTGCGTTTCCGGTGGGA
>JAWXCJ010000086.1:0-10250 GCA_034408875.1 Actinomycetota bacterium | reverse complement strand
GTCATCTCGATCGTGCGGGGCGAGGGCGGGTAGTCGAACCAGGCGTCGCCGTTCTCGATGTGGGCCGTCGGTTCCCCGTCGGTGATCATGATGATCTGCTTGCGGCCGCTCTGACGCGCCAGCAACTTGCGGGCGAGCATCATCGCGTGCTGCATGTTGGTGCCCCACTCGAAGTCCCACGTGGCTTCGGGGAGGCGCTCGGGCTTCACTTCGCGGGCGACGCGCCCAAAGCTGACCATGCCCAGGTAGTCGCGCGGGAACTGCGAGCTGATCAGCGCGTGCAGTGCCATCGCGACCTTCTTCGCGGCGAGGAACCGGCCCCGCATCTCCATCGAGAGTGAGACGTCGAGCATCAGCACCGTCGACGTGTTGGTGATCTGTTCGGTGCGTTCGATCTCGAAGTCTTCGGGCCGGATGTGCACCGGTGTGCCCCCGCCCCGGCGGGTGATCGCGTTGCGGATCGTGCGGCCGACGTCGAGGTGGAACGGGTCGCCGAACTCGTAGGGCTTGTGCTCGTCGGAACGTTCGTGGCCCGCGCCGCTGCGCTCGATCTCGTGCTTGCCGCTGCGGTCTTGCAGCAGGCGTTTGAACAGGTCGCCGAGCGCGCGTTGACCGATGCGGCGGATGCCCTTGGGCGTCAGCTCCATGCGGCCTTCGCGCTGCTCGATGAGGCCGGCCTCTTCGAGCATCTTTGCGAGTTCGCTGAGCTTTTCGAGCGACTTCGCCGCGTCGTCGCCGAGCAGGTCGCGCACCTGGTCGATGTCGACTTCGGCGAGCTGGCCCGGGTTCGTCGCGTTGCGGAGCATGTGTTCGAGCGAGTCGATGTCGCCGAGCTGGTCGAGCACCGAACTCATCTGGTTGAGCGGCATGGGCTCGTCGCCGCGGAACTGCTGGCGCTGGCCCCAACCCATCTGCGGGAAAGCGCTACGCAGGTTCTGGCCGAGCTGGTCTACCTGCCAGCGCAGGTCCATGTCGTCGAGGAGCGCGTTGGCCATCTCTTGGAGCTGCGCCCGCTGCTCGGGCGACATCGAGTTGAGGAGCTGCTGCATCTGCGCCATCGAGCGCGCCATCTGTTCGAGCAACTCGTCGAGCGTCTGCGGATTCTCGGGGAAGAAGTCGCCGAAACGCGCCATGAAGCCCTCGAAGTCGGGCTCTTCTCCCCGCTCGCGCTGTTCGAGCATGTGGTTGAGCTCGCCGAGCATGTCTTTCATGCGTTGCATCTGCTCGGGCGACATCTCGGAGAGGCCTTGGCTGAGCTGGTTGAACATCGAGTCGAGCAGCTGCTTCTTCAGCTCCTCCATGAGCTCTTCGAAGTTCTGGCGGGCGGTGTCGTCCATCCAGTCGTACTGCTGGAGTTCGCTGACTCGCCCGGCGAGGTCGGGCGGGAGCTGTTCGAGTTGTTCGCGGCGTTGTTGCGCGAGCTCTTCGAGGAGTTCCTCGCGGCGGTGGTCGCCGGAAGCGCGGGCTTCGTCGAGGCGACGATCGATGCCTTCGCGTTCCCGGTCGACGATCTCGTCGAGCCGCTGCGCGATTTCCTCGTAGACGCCGCCGAGGTCGTAGCGGTCGAGTTGCTCGCGGCGGCGCTCGCGGAGCTTCTCGAGCATCTCGCGCATACCCTGGACGTCGCGGCCTTCGCGGTCCTGGAAGCCCTGTTGGAGCATCCGGCGCAGCGCCGCGTTCAGGTCGCCGTGGTAGAGGAGGTCGTCGGTCATCTCCTCGAGCAGCGCATCCGCGTCGAGGTCGAAGCCGACCTGCGTGCCATCCCAACGCGAGTAGCGGAACCGGGAGGTCATGGTGCGACGATAGCCCCGTGAGCTTTTTCTGGGGTACGGGTGCATCGTCGACTCAGGCCGAGGGCGCGGCGCCCGCGTCGGACTGGGCCCGGCGGGAGAAGTTGGGTCAGGTTCCGCCTTCGGGGCGGGGCAACGGGTTCGGCGAGCGCTACGCCGAAGACTTCGAGCTGTACGCCGCGCACGGGCTGACGCACCACCGGCTGTCGATCGAGTGGGCCCGCGTCGAACCCGAGGAGGGGCGGCGCGACTCGGCCGCGGTCGAGCACTACCTGTCGGTATTGACGGCCGCGCATGCAGCCGGCGTATCGCCGTGGGTGTGCCTGCACCACTTCACGTTGCCCGGGTGGGTAACCGAACTCGACGAACGGGAACGTTCGCACCGGTGGTCGCGCCACGTTGCGTTCTGCGCGGAGACGTTCGGCGACTTGGTGTTCGGTTGGAAACCGATCAACGAACCCGCCGCGTACGCGATGTTGTACGTGCCGAAGCCGCGGCGGTTGTTCGACGTGCTCGGCGCGGCGCTGATCGCGCAGCGCGACGCGTGGCGCGAGCTACGCGGCGGCGGCAAGCCGGTCGCGACGATTCACAACCTCTCTCCGGTGTACAAGGTGGCCGACACGATCCCGGCGCAGCGCACATACGAGATCCTCGAAGAAGCGATCTGGAACGTGTGGATGCGGGCCGATCGCGACGGCGTGCTGGAGTTACCGGGACGTGGGGCGCGGGAAATACCGGACCTGCGCGAAGCGTGCGACCTCGTCGGCTTCTCGTACTACTCGGCCACCGGTGTGGGTGCGGAGGGCGAGCAGGTGCCGTATCCGTCGTCGGCCCGTGTCGGCCCGATGGGGTACGCGCCGTGGAGCGAAGGGTTGGGCGTGGTGCTGCGGAGGTTGCACGACGAGTTGCCGGGACGCCCGCTGCTCATCTGCGAACACGGCGTCGGCACCGACGACGACGAATGGCGCTGCGACGTTCTCCGCGAGTCGCTCGCAATCGTCGACGAGGCGATCGCCGACGGCATCGACCTGCGCGGCTTCTTCCACTGGACCGGCGTCGACAACTACGAGTGGACCTCCGGCTTCGACGTCCAGTTCGGCTGCTTCACCATGGACCGCGAACCTCGCGGCAGCGCCGAGCTCCTCAAGCGGCACGTACAAGCGCGGTAGCGATACGGGCGAGTGTCTCTTCCGGGCGCAGCGTCACGTCGTCCCAGGTGACGTGGATGATGCGCCAGTGCATGGCTTCGAGGGCGGCGATGCGGCGGCGGTCGCGCTTCCAGGCGAGGCGGTAGCCGTGGTGCTCGAAGCCGTCGCACTCGACCGCGAGCAGCAGGAACGGCCACGCGAAGTCGAGGCGGTAGTCGCCGACCTTGTGCTGCACGGCCGGTATGTGGCCCGCTTGTCGAAGGAGGCGGGCGAGCTTCACTTCGAGGCGCGATTCGAGGGGTCGTTCGCCCGCGACGTCGAGCAGCTTCTTGACCCGTGCACTGCCCGGCCGCCCCCGTCCGCCGAGCGCTTCGAACCGGCGAGCCAAAGCAACGGTCGTGGTGAGGCCCATGCGCCGGGCGCTCTCGAACGCCGTCTCCAACCGTTCGTCGTCGAGGTCGGCGGCGAGATCGAGAATCGTGCGAGTGCCGTTGGTGCACGGAATCCGATCGACGAACACGCGGTCAGTACGCGGGAGCGACGTACTCCAGTGGACGCTGATTCCCTTCGCCTTCTGGCCGCCGCGCTGTCCGTACGCCAGGGTGACATGCACTCCCCGTGCGCGCACTCCGTCGATTCGCAACAACGCACCCGCGGTCGTGTGGGAAACGATCGCATCCATGGAGAGGGAAGCGGCGTAGGCCCGTTGGCGTCCGGTAATCGGTGTGCCGGCAATGCGGTACACGCTTGGATGGATCACCTCCCAGCGTCCGTTCGCGATTCGGTTGTCGACCTGTTTGTCGGTCATGCCCGCCGCAACTGCTTGCGCACGGGACACGATGCCGTAGTGGTTCGCTGCAGTTGTCATGAGACGCGCTTCCGCATCGTTCATTTACTAACTCGCTCCCTGTGAGGGGGTGGATTAGGGAATGAACGGGGAAGAGCTGAGGGAAGTGGGGTTAGCCGCGGGCGCGGTAGGTCGCGCGGTTGCCCAGGGCGTCTTTGTTGAGGCGCTTGGTGAGGTGCAGACCTTCGAGGATGAACTCGATGCCTGACGCGATGCCGGCGGGCGACTCGCCGACTTCGAGGTCGGTCAACACGCTGCCGACGCCGTCGAGGGTCTTCATGAGCTCGCGGTAGTCGTCGGAGGAGACGTCTTCGCCGGTGTGTACGACGAAGTCCTCCTCGAACGACGAGATGATCGTGCCGAGCTTCTCGGGGCGTACGCGGGCGCGGAATGTCTCGAGGATGGCCGCCTTGACGATCCGTTCGAGGACCTGGTTCTCGCGGCCGTCGTCGATGGTTTCGATCTCGACCTTGCCGCCCGTCGACGCGGCAAGCGCGTCGAGGTCGGAGACCCGGGGCACGACCTCGCGTTCGCCGTGGATCAACGCGCGCCGGGTCGCGTTCGCGACCAGCGTCTCGTAGTTCGAGATCGACAGCCGGGCCGACACGCCCGAACGCTGGTTGACGTGCGGCGAACGACGCGCCAACTGCGAAATCTCGGCGACGATCTCGGTCATGAACGGCGGCACCGACACCGACAGCCCCTCGGCCGTCAGCGGGCGCGCTTCCTGTTCGATGACGCCGACTTCGATCTCGGTCTCGAGCGGGTAGTGCGTGCGGATCTGCGAACCGAAGCGGTCCTTCAGCGGCGTGATGATGCGGCCGCGGTTGGTGTAGTCCTCGGGGTTGGCCGACGCGAGCAACATGACGTCGAGCGGGAGGCGCACCTTGTAGCCGCGTATCTGCACGTCGCGCTCTTCGAGCACGTTGAGCAGACCGACCTGGATGCGCTCGGCGAGGTCGGGCAGTTCGTTGATGGCGAACAAGCCGCGGTTCGTGCGCGGCACCAAGCCGTAGTGAATCGTCAGTTCGTCGGAGAGGTAGCGGCCCTCGGCCACCTTGATCGGGTCGACTTCGCCGATGAGGTCGGCGATCGACGTGTCCGGCGTGGCGAGCTTCTCGCCGAAGCGGCGGTCGCGGTGCACCCACTCGATCGGCGTCTCGTCGCCGCGCTCGGCGATCATCACCCGCGCGTGTGACGACACCGGGTGGTACGGGTCGTCGTTGATCTCGCTTCCGGCGACGATCGGCATCCACTCGTCGAGCAACGACACCAGCGAGCGCATAATGCGCGTCTTGGCCTGCCCGCGCTCGCCGAGGAAGATGATGTCGTGTCCCGCTAACAACGCGTTCGCGAGCTGCGGGATGACGGTCTCCTCGTAGCCGAGCACGCCCTCGACGAACGGCTCGCCCGCCGAGAGGCGCTTCACCGCGTTCGCACGCAGCTCTTCCTTCACCGGCCGCGACACCCAGCCGCCGGCTCGCAGGTCACCAAGGGTCGCGGGACGGGTCATGGCGCGCAGCATAGAGCCGGCCCCCGAATCACGACACCTGCCGAAGTCTTGGCGCCTAGGGTTGCCCGCGTGGAGCTGTCCGGAACCTGGCGCGCCCACGCCGCCGACGGCGAACTCGCGAAGCAGTTCCCCGACTCCGACTTCGACGACGCGTCTTGGACCGAAGTCGAACTTCCCCACCATTGGCGCCAATCGGACGCGTTCGCCGAATCGGACGGTCCCGTTCTGTATCGCCGCGCGTTCTCGCTCGAACGCCCCGCTACCGGCCGGCGCCAGTTCCTCGAGATCGACGGCTGCTTCTACTACGGCGACGTGTGGGTCGACGGCGACTATGCCGGCACGACCGAGGGCTACTACGTGCCCCACGCGTTCGAGATCACCGACGCGTGCACGGCGCGCGCCGAGCACGTCGTCGCACTCGAGGTCGCGTGCCCGCCGCAACGCGACCGCACCGCGAAGCGTGCGGTCACGGGCGTGTTCGGCCACTGGAACGGCGCCGACCCCGACTTCAACCCGGGCGGTCCGTGGCGACCGATCCGCGTCGCCGAGTCCGGGCCCGTTCGCATCGTGAGCTTCCGCATGCTGTGCATCGAGGCATCGATCGAGCGCGGGCGGCTCCAATGCGTCCTCACCCTCGACGCGGGTGACACCGCACTCGACGCGGTCCTGAGCGCGACGATCACCGGGCCCGACGGCACCGAGTTGCTCGTCGCCGTACGCGACGCGACCCTGGCCGCGGGCGAGAACGAGCTGACGTGGACGCTGATCGTCGACGGCGCGCCCCGCTGGTGGCCTCACGCGCTCGGCCTCCAGCCGATGTGCAACGTCGACGTGAGTGTCGAGGTCGCAGGCGACGTGAGTGACCGGCGGGTGGTGCGCACGGCGTTTCGCGAGATCCGCGCCCACGGCTGGCAGTTCACGGTGAACGGGGAGCGCCTGTTCCTCAAGGGTTCGAACTACGCGCCCACACGTATGGCCTTGGCCGGCGCGACACGCGCCGAGATCCGCCAAGACGTCGTGCTCGCGCGCGGCGCCAACCTCGACTTCCTGCGCGTGCACGGGCACGTCGCCCGGCCCGAGTTGTACGAGGCCGCCGACGACCAGGGGCTGCTGCTCTGGCAGGACCTTCCCCTCAAGTGGGGGTACGCGCGCGGCGTGCGCAAACAGGCGGTGCGCCAAGCGCGTGCGATGGTCGACCTGCTCGGCCATCACCCGAGCGTGTTCCTCTGGTGCGCGCACGCGTCACCCGTCGCGTACGAGCGAGAGCCGGGCGAACCATGGAGCGGCGGAAAACTTGCGAAGTACGCGGCCACCACGGTGCTGCCGACGTGGACGAAGGAAGTGCTCGACACGTCGGTCGCGCGGGCGCTGTCGCGGCGCGATCCGACGCGTCAGACGATCCGGCACTCCGGGTCGCTGCACCCGTATTTCGGTTGGTACCTCGGCACCCTCACCGACCTTGCGCCCGCGCTGCGCCGGTGGCCTCGCCTCGGTCGGTTCGTCTCGGAGTTCGGCGCCCAGGCAGTACCGAACGCGAACGACTGGATGGACGCGACCCGCTGGCCGAACCTCGACTGGGACGAGCTCTCGACCCATCACGCGCTCCAACGCGAAGAGATGGCGCGCGTCGCGCCGCCCGAGGACGCGAAGAACTTCGAAGAGTGGCGCGAGACGACGCAGGCGTACCAGGCCGCGTTGCTGCAACTACAGATCGAGGACCTCCGCCGGTTGAAGTACTCGCCCACGGGCGGGTTCGCGCAGTTCTCGTTCGCCGATCCGGAACCGGCCGTGAGCTGGTCGGTACTCGACCACGACCGCGTCGCCAAGCGCGGCTACGACGCGATTCGCGAGGCGTGCCGGCCGGTGCTGCCCATGATCGAACCGCGCGCCGGGCTCGTGCACGTCGTCAACGACACGCGCGCCATTCTCGAGGGCGCGATCGTGGAAGCGGCGGTCGACGGCCGGACGACGCGCTGGACCGGCACGGTGCCGACCGACGGCATCACGTTCGTCGGCCGGGTCGACGTGACCGAAGCGGTCGACGTCGAGGTCTCGGTGGAACACCCGGCGACGGGGCGGCTCGTGAACCGGTACCCGTTACTGGTGCTGAGAGCTTTGTGAACCAAAGCACGATTCGCTACGCGGTGACGCTCCCGGCGTAGATTCGTTCACGAGGTCACGAGCGTCCGCAGGGGAGAAATGGCCACGACGACAACACCTGAGGCGGGCCCGACACCGGTCCGGAAGATCCGCCGTCAGGGGCCCGCGATCCTGCGCTTCTATTCCACGGCGCTGGGCAAGAAGTGGGTGATGGGCCTCACGGGCCTCGCGCTCATGGGCTTCGTGCTGTTCCACATGATCGGGAACCTGAAGCTCTTCTTATCGAGGGAGGAGCTGAACCTCTACGGGGAGGCGCTGCGCGATCTGGGCGGCCACCTCGTGCCCCGCACGTTCTTGCTGTGGCTGCTGCGCATCGGGCTGATCTTCGCGTTCGTGCTCCACATCCACGCGGCGGCATCACTGACGATCCTCAACCGCAAGGCCCGGCCCGACCGCTACCAGTCGAAGCGCGACTACATCGCCGCCGACTTCGCGTCGCGGACGATGCGCTGGACGGGCGTCATCATCCTGCTGTTCCTGATCTTCCACCTGATGGATCTCACGTGGGGCAACGCCAACCCCGACTACCTGCGCGGCGACCCGTACAACAACCTGATCCAGAGCTTCGAGCGCGTGCCGGTGGCGATCATCTACGTGCTCGCCAACATCGCGCTCGCGTTTCACCTGTACCACGGCGCCTGGTCGATGTTCCAGAGCATGGGCATCAACAACCCGAAGTACAACAAGCTGCGGCGCACGTTCGCGCAGGGCTTCGCGCTCGTGATCCTGGTCGGAAACCTGAGCTTCCCGATCTCGGTGCAACTCGGCTTGGTCGAGCAGGCGTGCCCGCAAGCCGATCCGGTCGCCGAATGCACCGAGGAGTCTGGGGTATGAGTTTCCCGGCCGAGATCCCCGCCGGGCCGCTCACTGAGAAGTGGGACCGGCACAAGTTCGACACGTTGCTCGTGAACCCCGCGAACAAACGGCGGTTCGAGATCGTCGTCGTCGGCACGGGCCTCGCCGGCGCGTCGGCGGCGGCGACGCTCGCCGAGCTGGGTTACAAGGTGAAGGTCATCACCTTCCACGACTCGCCCCGGCGCGCGCACTCGATCGCCGCGCAGGGCGGCATCAACGCGGCGAAGAACTACAAGAACGACGGCGACAGCGTCTACCGGTTGTTCTACGACACGATCAAAGGCGGCGACTACCGGTCTCGCGAAGCGAACGTGTACCGGCTCGCGCAGGTCTCGGTCGACATCATCGACCAGTGCGTCGCGCAGGGTGTGCCGTTCGCGCGTGAGTACGGTGGCCTGCTCGACAACCGGTCGTTCGGTGGCGCGCAGGTGTCGCGCACGTTCTACGCCCGCGGGCAGACCGGACAGCAGTTGCTGCTCGGTGCGTACCAGTCGCTCATGCGCCAGGTGCACGCGGGCAACGTCACGCTGCACCCGCGGGTCGAGATGCTCGACCTGGTCGTGAAGGACGGTGCGACCGCGGGCATCGTGTGCCGCGACCTCAACACCGGCGCCATCTTCTCGATGAACGGGCACGCGGTCGTGCTCGCAACGGGCGGGTACGGCAACGTCTTCTACCTCTCGACGAACGCCATGAACTCCAACGTCACGGCCACGTGGCGGGCGGCGAAAAAGGGTGCGTACTTCGCCAACCCCTGCTACACGCAGATCCACCCGACGTGCATCCCCGCGAGTGACGACTTCCAGTCGAAGCTCACGCTGATGTCGGAGTCGTTGCGCAACGACGGGCGCATCTGGGTGCCGAAGCAGATGGACGACCCCCGATCGCCCGACCAGATCCCCGAGGACGAGCGCGACTACTTCCTCGAACGGCGCTACCCGGCGTTCGGCAACCTCGTGCCGCGCGACGTGGCGTCGCGCGCCGCCAAGCGCGAGGTCGACGCCGGCCGCGGAGTCGGGCCGATCAAGAACGGCGTGTACCTCGACTTCTCGACCGCGATCGCGCGCCTCGGCCGCGACGTCGTCGAAGAGCGCTACAGCAACCTCTTCGAGATGTACGAGCGCATCACGGGCGAAGACCCGTACGTGGTGCCCATGCGCATCTACCCCGCCGTCCACTACACGATGGGCGGGTTGTGGGTCGACTACAACCTGATGAGCAATCTTCCGGGGTTGTTCGTGCTCGGCGAAGCCAACTTCTCCGACCACGGCGCCAACCGCCTCGGTGCGTCGGCACTCATGCAGGGCTTGGCCGACGGCTACTTCGTGTTGCCGTACACAATCGGCGAGTACCTCGCGCCGTTGCTCGGCAACAACGCTGTCCCCACCGACGACCCCGCGTTCGTCGCGGCCGAGAAGCAAGTCAACGACGTGACGCAGCAGATGTTGTCGATCAACGGCAACAAGACGGTCGACGAGATCCACAAGGAACTCGGCAAGGTGATGTGGGACAACTGCGGCATGTCGCGCACCGAGCAGAGCCTTCAGAAGGCACTCTCGGAGATTCCCGCGATCCGCGACGAGTTCTGGAAGAACGTACGCGTGCTCGGCGAGAACGAGACGCGTAACCAGGCCCTCGAAAAGGCCGGTCGCGTTGCCGACTTCCTCGAGTTCGCCGAGCTGATGGTGACCGACGCGCTGCACCGCAATGAATCGTGCGGCGGTCACTTCCGCGAGGAGTACCAATCCGAAGACGGTGAAGCCCAGCGCGACGACGACAACTTCGCGTACGTCGCCGCATGGGAGTTCACCGGGGTCGGCAGCCCGCCCACGCTCCACAAAGAAGAGCTCGTGTGGGAAGAAGTCCACCCGTCGACGAGGTCCTACAAATGACGTCGCAGGAAATGAACATCAAGCTGACGGCCTGGCGCCAGGCCG
>JAWXCJ010000085.1:0-3971 GCA_034408875.1 Actinomycetota bacterium | reverse complement strand
GGAGTTCCTCCAAACCGACGGCGTCGTCAACGACGTCTGCGTCGGCGAACCGTGTAAGACGCTTCCCGAGTAGCTCGGACTACACCAAGTCGGCGTCGGTCATCACTTCGACGAGCGCGGGGCCGTCGTGCGTGAGTGCGGCGGTCAACGCCTCGTCAAGGTCGGACCGGTCGGTGACGCGCACACCCAACGCGCCGCACAGGTGCGCGTAGGCGGCGAAGTCGGGGTTGTGGAGCGAGGTCTGCCAAACGTCCCACTCGGCGGCCCGTTGTTCCTTGCTGATCTTGCCGAGCTGTGCGTTGTTCAGCAGCACGTGCGTGATGTTCATGCCGTACTTCACGGCCGTCGTCATCTCGCCGAGGTACTGGCCGAAGCCGCCGTCGCCGGTGACGGCGACGATCGGACGGTCGGGCGCCGCGGCCCACGCGCCCATCGCGGCGGGGAACCCGAAGCCGATGGAGCCCAGGTAGCCGGACATCAGGACCGCGTTCTGCTTGCACTCGAAGTAGCGGCCGAACGAGTAGGTGTTGTTGCCGACGTCGGCCGCGATGACGGCGTTCGCCGGGATGAGCCTGCTCATCGTGTCGAAGATCGCCGCGCTGTTTACACCCCGGCCGCGATCGTCGTGCATGCGGCGTTCCTTCTCGGCTCGCCAGATCGCGCGGCGCTGGGCCACCTCGACGCGCTGGTCGACGGTGTCGATGCCGGCCGCGTCGACTTCTCGCAGGAGCCGGCGGGCCGCGACCCCGACGTGCGCGAGCACGGGCACGGTCACCGGGTGAAACCGGCCGAGTGCGGCGGCGTCGAAGTCGACCTGCACGATGGGCTTGTAGTCGGCGATGCCGGTGTGGTTCGAGAACGACGCGCCGAACACCAGCAGGAGATCGGACTCGTTCATGAACCACGACGCGATCGGTGTGCCGCTGCGCCCGAGCACGCCGCATCCGAGCGGGTGGTCGTCGGGGACGATGCCCTTCGCCTTGAACGTCGTGAGCACCGGTGCGTGCAGCCGTTCTGCGAGCGCAAGCACCGCGTCGGTGTCGAAGCGTGCACCGTGGCCGACGACGATCACGGGGCGTCGGGCCCGCGCGATGAGCTGGACCGCGCTCTCGATCGCGGCTTCGGGCGGCGCGACCTCCATATCGGGGATGCGCCCGATCGGGGAGCCGACGCGCGCGTTCGCGTGCGCGGGGATGA
Source organism: Actinomycetota bacterium (assembly GCA_034408875.1). Lineage (GTDB taxonomy): Bacteria > Actinomycetota > Acidimicrobiia > IMCC26256 > PALSA-610 > JANNHK01. The sequence goes on along the minus strand of JAWXCJ010000085.1, from coordinate 2,774 downwards.
CCTGCACCTCGTCGGGCAACACCAAGTGGGCGACGCCGCGCTCGACGAGCGCGTGCTTGCACGCGAGGTTCATGAGTTCGGCGTGGTCCGACCCGGCCTGCACGGTCTCGGAGTACACGGCGACGTCGGCAAACACGGCTTCGAGGTCGAGGTCCTGGAACGCGCCGCGTCCGCGCACCTTCGACGGCACCTGGCCCGACAGCGCGAGCACGGGTGCGCGGTCGACCTTGGCGTCGTAGAGGCCGGTCAACAGGTTGGTGGAGCCGGGACCGGCGATCGCGAAGCATGCCGCGAGCCGGCCGGTGAGCTTGCCGTACGCCGACGCCGCGAACGCGGCCGCGCCTTCGTGGCGGATCCCGATGAACGTGAGGTCGCCGCGCTCCTCGGCGACGCGCATCGCATCGGCGAACCCGAGGTTCGAGTGACCGACCATGCCGAACACGTGCGTGACGCCCCATGCACACATCGTGTCGACCATGACGTCGGAAACGGTGCGGGCGCGCGGCGGTTCGGGAACGAGCGCCACGTACACGCCGTCGTCGCGCACCTCGACCGGGAAGCACGCGGGCGCGTCGGTGAACCCGGGCGGGGGCACGCCGTCGTGGGGCGAGTAGTCGTAGCCGTGCCACGGGCACCGCAACCAGCCGTTCTCGATGGAACCTTCGCCGAGGGGACCGCCCTGGTGCGGGCAATGGTTGTCGAGCGCGCCGTACCGACCTTCGTGGTGCGTGAGCGCAATGCTCTTGCGCCCGGCGGTGACCGTCTTCACCCGGCCCTCGGGCAGTTCGTCGAGGTCGGCGACCTTGTGCCACACCATGTTCATGCGGCTTCAGCCTCCGGCGTTCCATCTCCGAACGGCTGTGCGACACCGTCCGCGCCTACGGCTTGTGCCGGATCACTGACGTCTCCGTAGGCGATGCCCGCGAGGTCGGCCATGGCGAGGTCGAAGGTGGAACGCGTTCGGGGATCTCGCTCCACGTCGCGATGCGGACCAGGTTCACTCGCGTCTAGCCGGCTAGAGGCGAACGCGGCGCTCGGTGCGCCGGCGATCGCGGTTCATGCGGTGACGCTCGCGTTCCGTCAGCCCGCCCCATACTCCGTACGCCGCTTTCGACTGGAGCGCGTAGTCGAGGCACTCGCGCTGCACGGGGCACGCCGCACAGATGGCCTTCGCCTCGCGCGCCGACTCACCGCGCGCGGGGAAGAAGTCGACGAGGCCCGCGTAGCGGGCGCATTCCGCGCGCTGCCGCCAATCGTCGCTCAGGTCTTCGTCGACGATCGCGAGTTCGTCGAGGATGCTCGGTTCGACGTGCATGCGCATGCGTCTGACTATTCATCGAACCGCCTGTGGGAAGGAAGGGGATAACCATGTGAGTTTCCTGTTGATAACCCGCAGAGTTACCCACCGCCATCCACAGGTCTGTGGAGAACCGTCAACGATGCGCGACGGTTTCGAGCCAGGTTGCTTCGGCCTCACCCATTGGGGTGGACGGCGGGCCGTCGACCATCGGCCAGAGTTCTTCGGCGATGCGGCGGAAGTTGGCGGTTGCGCCCAGACGGCCGAGAACCGCGTGTAACCCCAGGTTGATGCGTTGCGTGATGACCATCGACGGCGGGACGTTCGACGCTTTGGTCACATGCGCGTGCGGGCTTCCCACGTCGAAGAAGCGCCGGACGGTCTCCGACGCGTACTCGGGGTTGAACGTCACTTCCTCGTCATCGATGACGAACTCGTAGAAGTGTCCGAAGTAGCCGAGGATGTCGGCGTCGGTCAGCGAGGCGTCACGCCGGAGGATCGACCCCTCCTCGAGTGTCCGCCGGAATTTCGCGATGTCGTGGTCGAGCACCATTGCCTGGATGAGGTCCTGGAACAGCGCGACGTCGGCCGGCGTATACCGCTTCACGAGCCCGAAATCGAGGAATGTCACCTGGCCGCCGGGCCGGAAGATGTAGTTGCCCGGATGCGGGTCGCCGTTGAACGCGTGGAGCCGGTAGAGGCTGCGGAACACGAACCGGAAGATGGCCTCGGCCGCGTCGTTGCGTTCTGCCTGGGACCACTGCTCGACCTCGGCGAACCGGGACCCGGTCGCCAGTTCGGTGGTGAGCACCCGGGCGGTCGAGTGTTCGCCGATCACGGCGGGCACGTGAATGAACGGATGGCCCGAGTAGTAGTCGGCGAACAGGCGCTGGTTGTCGGCCTCGATCACGTAGTCGAGTTCTTCGGTCAACCGGTCGCGCAGTTCGGCGACGAGCGGGCCGGTCTCGAGGCCGGGGAACATCATCCCGAGGACGCGGAACAACAGGTCACCGTTCACGAGGTCGGACCGGATCGCCTCGTCGACGCCCGGGTACTGCACCTTCACCGCAACGTCTACGCCCGCGTGCGTGCGGGCGCGGTGCACCTGGCCGATCGACGCGGCCGCAATCGGCGTGGGGTCCCACTGGGCGAAGACGCGTTCCGGAACATCGCCGAGTTCCTCGCGCACCACCGCGGCGCACAACTCGGGCGCCATGGGCGGCGCGTCCTGCTGCAAGCTCGCGAGCGCGTCGCGCATGGGCTCGGGCATCCCGTCGTCGAGATAGCTCGCCATCTGCCCGATCTTCATCAGCGCGCCCTTCATCTGGCCGAGGGTCTCGGCCACCTGGGCGGCGGTACGCATCTGGTGCTCGACGTCGAGTTCGGCGCGCCGTTCGTCGGTCGACGCGACCGAGCGGCGGGCCCGGTGCGCGACGTACGACGCCCCCGAGCGGGCGCCCACCTGCGCGAGGCGGGC
>JAWXCJ010000084.1:0-13325 GCA_034408875.1 Actinomycetota bacterium | reverse complement strand
TCGGGGCCCTTCACGTTGATGAAGTACGACTTCGCCTTCTTGTTGCCGGTCTTCTCGGCGACGCGCTTGGCGAGCGAGTTGGCGACGGCCTTGGCGATGAGCGTCTTGCCGCAACCGGGAGGGCCGTACAACAGGATGCCCTTGGGCGGCTCGAGTTCGTGTTCCTTGAAGAGGTCGCCGTACAGGTACGGCAACTCGACCGCGTCCTTGATCATCTCGATCTGGTCGTCGAGACCGCCGACGTCGTCGTACGACACGTCCGGGACCTCTTCGAGCAACAGTTCTTCGACCTCGGGGCGGGGCAGCTTCTCGAGCAGCAGCCCGGAGCGTCCCTCCATCAACAGGTGGTCGCCGGCGCGGAGCCGCTCGCCCGCTATCAGCTCGTCGGAGAGTTCACACACGCGTTCTTCGTCGGCGCGGCCGGTGACGAGTGCACGGGTGCCGTCTTCCATCACTTCTCTGAGCGTGACGACTTCGCCCGACACGTCGAACGAACGGGCGAGCACGACGTTGAGCGACTCGTTGAGCACGACTTCCTGGCCGCGGCGCAGTTCTTCGTCTTGGATCTCGGGGTGCATCGCGACCCGCATCTTGCGCCCGGCGGTGAAGATGTCGACGGTGCCGTCGTCGTTGCGGCCGAGGTAGGTGCCGTAGGCCGACGGGGGCATGGTGAGCTTGTCGACCTCCTCGCGCAGCGCCGCGATGTGCTCGCGTGCCTCGCGGAGGGTGGCGGAGAGCTTTTCGTTCTGGGAGACGGCTTGGGCGAGCTGGCCCTTGGTCTCGAGCAGGCGCTCTTCGAGGGTGCGGACCCGCTTGGGGGCGTCAGCAAGGCGGCGGCGCAGGACGACGACCTCCTCTTCGAGGCCTTTGATCATTTCCTGGAGTTGGTCGACTTGCTGCTCGTATTCATGGAGCCGGCGTTCGTGCTCGGAAGCCATGACGACCCCCTCTCTCCTCGGTCGTCTCGGACCCTAGTCCTGCCTTCAGGGCCCGGCGCGCGCATCCGATACGGTCTCGGAAGGCCGAAATCGAACTTGGTGTCATCGATTTGTCACTTCATCATGTGATAAATTGAATGGGCCGGTCAGCCCTACGGCTGACACTCCAATCCTCTTCTCGACAATCCTCTTCTCGACATCACGAGCGCAAAAGTGAGGACACCGCAATGAAGGTCTGGATCGACCAGGATCTCTGCACCGGCGACGGACTCTGCGAGGAGATCGCCCCCGACGTCTTCACCCTGCTCGACGACGGACTGGCGTACGTCAAGGAGGGCGACAAGGTCTTCTCGAACCCGGGTGGCGCCGAAGGCCTGGCCGGCTTTCCTGACTCACAGCTCGACGCCGTGGTGGAGTCCGCCGAGGAGTGCCCCGGCGAGTGCATCTTCATCGAAGCCGACTAGCGCACCACCTGCGCACGTAGCTCACTCCACCAGGCAGCGGCCGGTCTCGACCGGCCCATCCTCGATTTCGTCGACCACCGCGTCGACTTCCTCGTCGGTGACGGCGTAGCTCGTCCCGTCCCGGCCCGGGTCGATCGCGAACGCGACGCCGATGACGTCGCCGGCTTCGTTCACCAGCGCGCCGCCCGAGTCGCCCGGTTCCAACGCCGCGGCGAGCACGTACACCTTCCGGCGGCTTTCGCCCGTGCGATAGATGTCGGTACCCACCGCGACGATCTCCTCGCCGACACGCGCGGGTGACGCCTCGAGGTCGCCGCCGTTCGGGTGGCCGTACACCGCGCCGACATCGCCCACGTCGCCGGTCACGAGGTCGAGGGGAACCGCGTCGAGACCGGGAACCGACAGCACCGCGAGGTCGCGCGTCGGGTCGAACGCGACGACGGTCGCGTCGTGCGCTTCGCCGTTGGCGTCGAGTACTTCGGTTTCGTCCTCCCCCGCGACGACGTGCGCGTTCGTGACGACGAGTTCGTCGGCGACGACCCAGCCGCTCCCCTCCTGGATCTGGTGGCAGGCCCGCCCGGTGACCTTCACGATCGACGGACGGACGCGGGCGTCGACCGCCGCCGAGATCGAAAGTTCCGGCGGTTCGCCCGGGTCGGGCGGGTCGTCGAGTGGCCCGAGGGCCGACGGCAACGGCGCCTCCGAGATCGCCCGCCCCCACGCCGCGAACTGCGAGGGTTGTTCGGGCGCGATCTCGTCGACCAACTCGACGACCGCCGAGTCACGAGCCATGCGCGACGGCCACCCCTCTGCGGTCGCGAACGACGGTGTCGTCATCCACACGAGGGCGAGCACACCGACGAACCCGACCGCGGCGCCGGCGGCCCGGTCCCACGCCGGGAGCTTGTATTCGGTGCCCCGTACGTGGTGGGCGAACACCCCGACACCGAGGCCGAGCGCGTGCCCGATCGCGCCCACGAAGATGAGGAACAGCACCGCCACCGTGACGCGGTCGTCGGCGCTGGTGCCGCCGAACGCGGTGACGACGCGTGGCACCCACTGGACGCCGATCGCGAGTGCGAGCGCGATTCCGAGCCACGCGAACACGCGGGCGACGAACCCGAGCCGCCAGCCGCCGACCGCGGCGGCGAGCACCGCGAGCACGATTGCGACGTCGAGACCGTTCACCCGTCGGCGAGCAGCAAGCGGGCGTGCGTGAGAAACCCGGTGTGCGCAACCATGCGGTGGTCGGGCCGGATCGACTGGCCCTCGACGTGCCACGTGCGCTGCAGCACCTCGAGCGTCTCGATCATTCCGAACGGGGACTCGGCCAGTTCCTCGCGCAACCGGCCCACCTGCAAGATCGTCGGCAGGTACGCCAGGAGAATGCCGCCCGGCGCGAGCGCTTCGACCGCGTGCTTCACGACGCGCCACGGTTCGGGCAGGTCGAGCACGACGCGGTCGAGGTCGCGCTCGTCGATACCTTCGTAGACGTCGCGTACGGATACGTCGAGGGGCACGTCGGTGCCGAGGAAACCGTGCACGTTCGCGATGGCCCGCTGCGCGAAGTCGTCGCGGATTTCGTAGCCGGTCACGTGGCCGGTCGGGCCGATGCTGCGCAGCAGCGCGCTCGTGAGCGCACCCGAACCGACGCCGGACTCCAGGATGCGCGCGCCGGGGAAGATGTCGGCGAGCATCAGGATCGGGCCGATGTCTTTCGGGTAGATGACCTGCGCGCCGCGCGGCATCTCGAGGATGTAGTCGCTCAGTGTCGGGCGCAGCGCGACCAACCGGGCGCCCTTCGTCGTGCGGACCGTGATGCCGTCGTCGGAACCGATGATCTCGTCGTGACCGACCATGCCCGCATGCGTGTGGAACTGCGCGCCCGGCACCAAGGTGATGAGGTGCCGGCGGCGCTTGTTGTCGACGAGCAGGACTCGCTCGCCCTCGGCGAACACGAGCCTCACGGCTCGACTCGTAACGGAATGCGCGTCGCCCGGTTCCGGAGCCGGCAGAACGCGCATACTGGTTGGCTCCCTCGCTGCGCCGTCCGTGGCTCCGCTGCGTCCGCACGCGTTTCGCCGGGCGTGGGTGCGCCGCACTGCGCGCACGGGCTCAGCTCGTCGCGCTCCGCGGCCGCTTCGTCCGCGAACCGCTCATGTGCCCGTTCGACGAACCGGAGGAAGAACGTCGCTTTCGCACCCGGCGACCGCTCCTCGATCGCGTTGAGCACCTCCTTGTACCCGAGGTGCTTGTTCCCGGCCGCTTGCGGGCACTCCTCGACGATGTAGTCGATGTTCATGAGCACGCAGTACGCGGCGAGTTCGCGCTCCCCCAACCGAACGAGTGGCTTCACCTTGCGGACGAAGCCCGGCGCCGCGGGCAACGCCGGATGTTGGCGGCCGAGGTACGACGTCTCCCACCGCAACACGTTGCCGAACAACACGGCCGCTTCGTCGTCGAGGTTGTGACCCGTCGCGAGCACGTCGTAGCCGTGTGTGATCGCGGTCTCGTTGAAGATGTGGCGCTTCGAGAGCCCGCACGCCGAACACGGGGACCGTTTCGCGACGCGAGCACCGTCGGGAACGTCGAAGCCGTAGTCGGCGGGCAGGTCGACCTCGATCAGCTTCCCTCCGATCTTCGTGGCGAAGTCGCGTGCGTACCGGCCGGACTCGTCGGAGTACTCGCCGATGCCGAGTCCGATGTACAGACCGTCGGCGTCGTAGCCCAGCTCGCGCAGGAGGTGCCACAGCCCGAGCGAGTCCTTGCCGCCCGACACCGCGACGAGCACGCGCTCCCCCGGTTGGATCATGTCGAACTCGTGGATCGCCTTCTTGACCTGCTCGCGCGTGTGGTGCAGGAAGCAGTCGCCGCAGAACCCGGCGTTGTGACGGCGCAGCTCGATGACCGCCGGTCCGCGGCACCGGCGGCACTTCACGGGTTGGTCCTCATTGGGCCCCGCCCGAAACGACCGGCCGGATCTCGACGACGTCCTCGTCGGCGAGGCGTTCGTCGTGCGTTGCGAGCGTGTCGTTGCGGATGACGAGCACCGACTCGGGCACGACATCGAGGTTCTGGAGGAGCTGCTCGACGGTCCGCGGCGCGGGCATGTCGAGCTCGCGGCGCGGGTTCCGGAGTACCACTCTCATCGGCCCACCAGGGTAGTGGCGGGCGGGCCTACTCGGGTACGCGCGTGGTGATACGGAAGCTGTCGCCGGGCTGGACCCGGGTGCGGTAGACGATCTCGGGTTCGTTCCGCGCGACCCGGCGCAGGGCTCGGAGCCCGACGGCAACGATTGCGGTCGTCATCCAGACATGCGATCCGGCGCGGGCGCGCCGGAAACTGATCTGCGTCAGGTAGCGCAAGCCATTGTCGATCATGGGGTCGATCCTGGGAAAGTCAGATGCGCCGGATCTCGAGGACGGTCTGGCGCTTCTTGCCCTTGCGTTTCCCGAACCAGTACGCCGCGACGACGGTCACGACCGCGACGCCGACGGCGATCGTGATGGCGGAGACCTTCGCCGTCTCGACTCGTTTGTCGACGTCGCCGCGCAACTCACGTAGCTTCGACTCGAGGTCGTCGCGCGTGACTTTCTTCTCGGGCTTGTCCACCGCTGTCTTGGGGCGGCTCACGCCGACTCCTTCTTCTTGTTCTTGGTCTGGCCGGCCTGCCACACGAGCACGGCGAGGAGCGCGAGGCTCACGACGACGATCAAGTACGGGGCCCACGACCAGTTCCCCGTGAACGTCGTGCCCGTTTGCGTTTGCAACGCGCGCAGCGCTCCCATCGCGAGGAAGAAGACACCCGTGCCGAGGAGTAGCGCGCCGCCCAGCCCGAACCCGATGAACTTCTTGAGTCCCTTGAGCGGCTCGAGCGTCTCCTGCTTGGCGTAGGTGACGACCAGGTCCTTCAGTTCGCGGACCGTGTCTTGGGTCTCGGGCACCAACATCCTCCGGGGTAGGCCGATCAGTCTTCTTCCCGTTCGGACCCGTATGCAACCTGGAGGTTACGGAAGCGGCACGAGTTCGTCCGCCGGAGGCGCGTCGGGGTAGCTCGCGACGGCGCGAGCAGCCTCGACTTGGAGCGCCTGCCCGCCGCTCGTCGTGAAATCGCCGTTGACGATGTAGGCAAAGTCGAGGTCGTTGCTGTCGAGCGTGCCCGCCAGGCCCGCGACGCCGTTGATCTGGCCCGTCTTGGCCCGCAGGTCCCTCGCGAGCGGATCGCCGAGGAACCGCGTGGCAAGCGTTCCCGATTCACCCGCGACCGCGAGGCCGGCGTCGATGTCCGGGAGCCCGAGCTGCAGCACCGCAACGATGGCAACGCAGGTGACGCGGTTGGCGGGATCGAGTCCCGAACCGTCGTGCAGGTCGAGGCCCGCGGTCGGGACGCCCAGTTCCCCGAGCGCGCTGACGATGCGCTCCAAGCCGGTTGCGGTCGTGCCGTCGCCCCCGATCTCCCGCACGAGGAGTTCGGCCGTGAGGTTGTCGCTCGACCGCAACATCGAGCTCACGATCTGACCGATCTCCGGGGAGACCACGGTCGCGTACTGCGGTTCGTCGACGTCGTCCGGGGCGGTGCCGCGTTCGACGGTGAGATCAACGACGGGGAGCAGCGCGCGTAACTCCTCGCCGAACAGCAGTGCCGGGTCCGCGACGCGAATGCCGGCGTCGAATCCGTCGTCGACGGTGAGCGCGTTCACCTCGCCGATGTCGTCGCGGTAGCTCTCGCTCCAGCCGGGCAGGAATCCGACGTCCTCGTGGTGGCTGTCGTCGACGACGATGGTGTCGACACCGTCGAGACCGGCTTCGATGATCGCGTCGGCGAGGTCGCGCAACGAGTGCACGACGTCTTGGTTTGTGCGTGGTGCCTCGGCCAGACCGGTCGCGTAGTCGTCGGTCGCGAACACCGGGTCACCGCCTCCGACGACGTACAGCGTCGAACCGTCGCGCAGCACGCGCGTCGCGAGCGTGGCCGGAGCGGTCAACACGTGGATCGCGGCCGCGGAGGTGAGAAGTTTCGTCGTCGACGCGGGCGCGAGGGCGGTCGGCCCGCCGACGCTCGCGAGCACGCCGTTCGTCGGGTCGGCGTCGTCGATCGCGAGGCAGGCCTCGTGCGGGTCGGCCACAGCGGTCGCCGCGGCAGTCAGGCGTTGCTGCGCGACTTCGTCGACGAAGACGTACGGCACCCGCCGCGCCGACCAGAGCGGCGTCGATACGGTCGCGGCGGTGGGCTCCGCAGTCGAGGGATCGTCGTCGGGGCGCAGCGCGACCGCAGCGATCGCGACCGCGGCGACGAGAAGCACGCAGGCGAGGACGCGCAGAGTTGCGCGCCCGCGGCGAGTCAGTCGAGGCCGCGTACGGCGCGGAAGCGGCTGTAGCGCCACAGGTGGGCGAGCGCCGTCACGGCGCGGTTCGCGGATGCGTACGCGAGTCGGTCGGTGCCGCGCACGGTCGCCGGGCCGGCGTTGTCGGGCGCGGCGACGGCGAGCTCGGTCGCGGTGAGGATCGGTATTCCGGACGCCTGCGAGATCTCGGCGGCGGCCTGCGCGAACCGCGCGTCCTGCCGTTCGTGGTACGCCACGATCCGTTCGATGCCGTGGTCGGGATAGAACGGCCCGTTCCGGAGTAGCTGCGCGGTGTTCGACTGGATGCCGATGCCGAGGTACACGATCGCGTCGATGTCAGGGTGCATCGCGACAAGTTCCATGACTTCGGGGATCGTGTCGCGCGTCTCGCCCCCGGCGAAGTCGATCGGATTGTTCCGGCTCCACCGCGGCGGCAGCTTCTCGTCGATTGCGGCGCGCAGGTCGTCGGGCAGTGGCGCGAGTTCGAGATCGCCGGTCCGGGCGATCGCGTCGGCGGTCACCACTCCCCAACCGCCCGCGGTCGTCAGCACCGCGGTGCGCGGTCCCCGGGGCAGCGGCTGCGTCGCGAACGTGGCGGCCGCTTCGAACGCTTCCTCGACCGTGGCGGCGCGTGTGATGCCCGCTTGGCGGCACATGCCGTCGAACACCCGGTCGTCACTGGCGAGTGACCCGGTGTGGCTCGCGGCCGCACGCCGGCCACCTTCGGTTGTTCCGCCTTTGACGAGCACGACCGGTTTCCGGCGCGCGACCGCGGCGAGGCGGTCGAAGAGGGCCCGGCCGTCGGTGATCCCTTCGACGTACGCGAGGCTCACCGCGGTCTCCTCGTCGTCGGCGTACCACTCGAGGTAGTCGGCGACGCCGACCGCGGCCGCGTTGCCCGCCGAGACGGCCCGGCTCACGCCGACACCGGTTTGCACTGCCCAGTTCTGGAACGACGACACGAAGTTGCCCGACTGGCTCGCGATCGCGATGCGGCCCGCGGGTGGGTACGGAGCGACGATCTGCGCGCACAGCTTGGCCGGCGTCGACACGACACCCTGGCCGTTCGGGCCCGCGAGCACGATTCCGAGCTCGCGGGCGAGGGCGATCAGTTCGTCCTCGGCCTTGCGGCCTTCCGGTCCGGCCTCGCCGTAGCCGGCACTCGTGAGGAACGCGGCGCGCACGCCCTTCTTCGCGCACGCGCGCAGGAGGTCGAGGTTGGCGGCGGCGGGAGTGCACACGAACAGGAGGTCCCACGGTCCGTCGCCGAGATCGTCGACGTTGGCAACCGTGTCGATGCCGAGCACCGACGCGCCTTCGAGGTTGGTCGCCCCGACGTTGCCCTCGTAGCCCGCGGCCAGGATGTTGTGCAGCGCGACGAACCCGAACTTCCCCGGATGCGTCGACGCGCCCGCCACGATCACGCCCCGGGGCTCGAACAGCGCCCGCAAATCGCCAACTGGCGTCACCGGAGCAGGCGCCGTCTGGTTTTGTGACGCCAGTTCGACGAGGGCGTCGACCGCGAGCGGCTTGCCGTCGACGACGATAAGCGGGTTGAGGTCGACCGACGCGACGTCGGGCCGGTCGGCGGCGAGGCGCGACAGCCCGAGCAGCACCGCCGCGAGGGCGTCGCGGTCGACGGCGGGTTCACCGCGGAACGGGCCGAACAGCTTCTGGGTGGCGAGGTCGTCGACGATCTCGCGGGCGTCGACGTCGGCGAGCGGGACGAGGCGGAACGCCACGTCGCCCAGCGCTTCGGCGATCACACCGCCCACGCCGAGCATCACGCACGGACCGAACTGCGGATCGCGCACGAGCCCGGCGATCAGTTCGCGGTTGCCCTTGACCATCGGCGCGACGAGGAGTTCGACCGCGCCGTCGTCAGGTGTGGCGGCGGCGAGCAGCGCGTCTGCGGACGCGCGCACGGCATCGGCGTCGCCCAGGTTCAGGCGGACCAGCCCGCGTTCGGTCTTGTGCGCGATTGCGTCGCCGCACAGCTTCACGACGACCGGGTACCCGATCGCATCGGCCGCCGCGACTGCGCCGCCGGCGTCGGCCGCGGTGCGCTCGTCGAGCACCGGCACGCCGTACGACGCGAGCAGCTCTTTCGATGCGGCTTCCGAAAGCGTGGACACGGAGCGCAGATCGTACCCGTGCGTCGCTAGGGGCCACTGGAGGTACCCCTAGCGACGCACGACGCGCGGTGAGTCGCCGAACTTGGTCACTGCGCCATTCTCGTTCCACTCGAGGCCTTCGGCCCAGGCGATTTCCCAGCGGTTGCCTTCGGGGTCGGCGACGTTGCACGCGAGGGTGACGCCCGACCAGCCGCCGTCGGCCGCGAGGCCGGGCGCGGATTCCTCGTTCAGGTTCTCCATGGCGTAGATGCCGAGGACGACACCGCCGAGCAGGAACGAGACGAAGTTCTCGACGTCCACGCCCGGTTCCCATCCGAGGCCCTTGTAGAACGCGCGGATCCGCTCCAGGTCGCGTGCCCCCAAGGTGACGAACGACATGCGCGCCGGAACGGTTACACCGCGCGCTTGCGGTCTTTCCAGTACTCGTCGCGCAGCACGCGCTTGAGCAGCTTGCCTGAATCGGTCCGCGGCAAGGCATCGCGCAGTTCGTACGCGCGCGGCTGCTTGTACCGGGCGAGGTGCTCTTCCGCGAATGCCTTCAGTTCGGCGAGGTCGATCGTCTCCCCCGCCTTCGGCTGCACGATCGCGTGCACGCGCTCGCCCCACTCGTCGTCGGGGATACCGAACACGGCCGCGTCGAGTACTTGGGGGTGGCCATACAGCACCGCTTCGATCTCGGCCGGGTAGATGTTGACGCCACCCGAGATGATCATGTCCTTCTTGCGGTCGCAGATGTACACGTAGCCCTCGTCGTCGACGTAGGCGACGTCGCCGACGGACTTCCACTGCGAACCTTTCAGTTCGGTGAGTTGTTCGCTCGTGCGGTGGTAGCCGTCCATCGCGAGCTTCGTGCGCACGAACAGCTCACCCGGGTCGCCGGTCGGTACCGGTTCGCCGTCGTCGTTCACGATCTTGATCTCGATGCCGCCGTACGGCTTGCCGCACGAACCGGGCTTGCGGAGCTGGTCCTCGGGGGGGAGCACCGTGTCGACCCCCAGCTCGGTCGAGCCGTACACCTCGAACAGCCAGCCTTCGCCGAGCTTGGCGACGATCTCCTCTTTCAGCGAGTACGGCACCGGAGCCGCGTTCGCGATGAGGCAGATCATCGACGACATGTCGGCCTTGGCCAGTTCTTCGGGGGGCAGGCTCACGATGCGCTTGAGTTGCGTCGGCGCCGAGAACGAGTTCGTGACCCGGTGGGTCTTGACCAGGTCGATCCAACGCACGGGGTCGAACTTGCGCAACACGACGATCGGCGCGCCGAGGGTGTGCGCGAGCGACGCGAACGCGAGCGGTCCGGAGTGGTACATCGGTCCGGTCGTGAGGTGCACCGAGTTTTCGTGCAATAGCCGCAGTTCGGCGAGCAGCGCGAATACGAGTGTGCGGTCGGTCGCGGTGCGCAGTGCGCCCTTGGGCTTGCCCGTCGTGCCCGACGTGTAGATCATCGCCGCGCCCGCCTCGGTTGCGTCGGCGGGGAGTGGCGGTTCGGTGTCGGGGCGGCCGCCGATGACGTCGTCCCACGCGACACACCCCTCCGGCACGTTGTTGCCGCTCTGAGGGGCCGCTCCGGCGCCAGGCCCGCCGTACACGACGACGGTGTGGACCTTCGGGATCTCGCCGCGGACCTCGGCGACGAGCGCGGCCTGTTCGGCGTCGACGACAACGACCGTCGCGTCGGAGTTGTCGATGACGTACGCCATCTCCTCGGCGTTGAAGCGGTACGACAGCGGGACCGCGACGAGGGCGAGCTTGCGGGCGGCGTGGATAGTGACGAGCACCTCGAGCGAGTTCGGCCCGCACCAGACGAGGCGTTCCCCCGACCGGGCACCGGCGGCGGTGAGCCCGTGCGCGAGCCGGTTCACCAGCGCATTCAGCTCCCCGAACGACGTGGTCGACGCGCGGGCGCCTCCGCTCCCGTCGACGATCACCGCGACGCCGTCGGAATTCGCGCCCGCGTGGACGGCGAGTACGTCGAGTGGTTCGTTCATTCCCTGACCCCCCGGGTGAGTGCGCCGCACCCTACCTGCCCATACCCTTTCCACATGCCGCGACAGTTCGGAGTGCGAGGAGTCGTCGAAGGGTTCTACGGGACGCCGTGGTCGCACGACGCCCGCCTCGACATACTGTCGTTCCTCGGTGCGCGCGACATGAACGCATACGTCTACGCGCCCAAGGACGACGCGAAGCACCGGTCGCAATGGCGCGAGCCGTACGACGACGTCGAGCAGGAACGATTTCGGGAACTCGCCGCGCACGCGGCATTCGAGGGCATTCGCTTCGGGTTCGCGATCTCGCCCGGGCTCGACATCGACTACGAATCGGCCGAGGACCGGGCTGTGCTCGTCGCGAAGCTGGAACCGTTACGCGCCGTCGGCGTGTCGTGGTTCCTGCTGCTCGTCGACGACATCCCGATGCAGCCCGGACTCGCGCCGCGCCAGGCCGACCTGGCCGCGTTCCTGCTCGAAGCGTTCCCGAACCTTTGGCTCACGCTGTGCCCGACCGAGTACGTCGGCACCGACCCGTCGCCGTACCTCAGTGAACTCGGCGCCCGGCTCCCGGCCGATGTCGACGTCATGTGGACGGGCCCGACCGTCTGCTCGCCCACGATCTCGGTGCGTGACGCGCGCGCGTGGGCCGACGCGCTCGGCGACCGCGCGCCGATCATCTGGGACAACTACCCGGTCAACGACGGCACCATGGCGCACAGCCTCCACCTCGGGCCGTACCAGGGTCGCGACTCAGACTTGGTCGACGTCGTGGGCGGTGTGCTGTGCAACCCGATGAACCAGGCGTACGCGTCGCAGATCGCGCTGGCCACCGCCGCGGCATTCCTGCGCGACCCGGACCGGTATGACCCGTCCGAAGCGTGGGCGCGCGCGATCGACGACGTCGGCGGCGAACACAAAGAGGCGCTCGCGGGCCTGGCCCGCGCGTGCGCCGACGGTCCCGTTTCCGAACCCGAAGAACTCGAACTGCACCAACTCGTTGCCACTCTGCACGACGAGATCGACGGTCCGGGTTGGCCGGCCGCCGTCGCGGCCGTCGCGGCGGTGTTGCGCACCGCACGCGCGCTCCCCGATACCTTCCCCGCCGACGGCGACGACCTGGCCGGCGAGATCGCGCCGTGGGCACGCGCGGCGCGGGCCGAGGCCAACGCCGGACTCGCGGCATTGAAACTGATCCAACAGCTCCGGCCCGTCGCCGCGATGACCGCGGAAGGTGGCGGACGGGCCGCTGCACCCGACGCTGAGCGCGCGATGCACGCCGCATTCCTGATGCTCTACAGCTGGGACGGTGCCCGGACGAAAAGAGAGGTCGTGTTCGGTCCTCGGTTCGCGCTCTATCCGGCCGTCGTGCAGCTCGCGGGCGGCGCGCCCGGCCTCGACCCGGCACTCGCCGTGCGGGAGGATGCCAACGCCATCGACCGGCTCTGCCGCCTCGCGCTCGACGCCTACGACGCGTGGCGGGCCGATCCCAATGCGCCGGTACGCGCGTTGGTCGACGGCGAGGAACGCCCCGTGGGCGACGACGGCTCGTTCGACGCGCGTGGCACGATGACCCTCGTGCGCTGCGGTGAGTACGCAACCCGCGTCAGCGAGGACGGCCTTCCCTTCCGCGAGGCTCGACTCCCGTGAGTGGCCCGAAGGCGCCCGGCGCCAAGAC
The DNA here is from genome assembly GCA_034408875.1 of Actinomycetota bacterium. Taxonomy (GTDB): domain Bacteria; phylum Actinomycetota; class Acidimicrobiia; order IMCC26256; family PALSA-610; genus JANNHK01. The sequence continues at coordinate 779 of JAWXCJ010000084.1, read as the reverse complement.
CCCGGACGTCAGCGTCGTCATGCCCGCGTACAACGAGGCCGAGATCCTCGAGACCTCGGTGTCCGACGTCGTCGAAGGCCTGCGCGTCCGCGAAGTCTCGTTCGAGATCGTCGTCGTCGAGAACGGTTCGACCGACAGCACGTTCGAACTCGCACAGGAACTCGCGGCCCGGTTCCCCGAAGTACGCGCCGAGCAGAGCCCCGAACCCGACTACGGCCGCGCGCTGCGCCACGGCTTGCTCGCGGCCACCGGCGTCGCCGTCGTGAACTTCGACGCCGACTACTACGACCTCGACTTCCTCCAGCAGGCGGTCGAGCGGGTCAGTCCCGACGACGGCCCCGCGATCATCGTCGGCTCCAAGCGCAGCAAGGGCGCGCACGACACCCGCCCCGCGCTCCGCAAGCTCGTCACCGCGACCTTCAGCACCCTGCTGCGGGTCGTGTTCGGCCTCAAAGTCTCCGACACGCACGGCATGAAGGCCATGCGCCGCGCCGCGGTCGAGCCCTACGCCCGCCGCTGCCAGTTCGGCAAGGACCTGTTCGACACCGAGCTGATCCTGCGCGTCGAGCGGGCCGGGCTGCGCACCGACGAGATTCCCGTCGCCGTCATCGAACTGCGCCCCGCGCGCACCTCTATTCTTCGCCGCGTGCCTCGCACGATCCTCGGACTCGTGAAGCTGCGCCTCGCGCTCTGGCGCGACCATAAAAACGTGTGACCGCGACCGTGCGGACGCAGTGAGCGCCTCCGGCCGGAGGCCTCACGCGCGAGGCGAGGGAGCC
>JAWXCJ010000083.1:0-5540 GCA_034408875.1 Actinomycetota bacterium | reverse complement strand
TCAACCCGTAGAATATCTGCACGTCGTAGGTGCCCGCGGGATCGGACCGCCCGCCAGCTTCAGCGTTCCCGAAACTGTCCGCGACACGTCCGAGAGGGCCGGCACCCACATGAACTGCATGATGCACCCGCTTCCGAGGCCGGTATTCATCACCAGCAGGTCGCGTCGTCGGCAGAAATGTCGAACCAGTTGTAAGCGGTCATGCACGAGTAGTAACCGACGTACCGCGCGCTCGTCGTGTTAGCCGGCGGAGTCGACCCGTCGTCGGGCGCCGGGGACTCGTCGTCTGGCGTTCCGGGCGCGGGCTCCGAATCGGGCGCGTCGCCGTCGTCGTCGTGGCGACCGGTGCCGTTGTCGTCGAGACCGTCGCTTCGCGTTCGGTCTTGGTGGTACCCGACACCACGGAATCCGACTCGGGCTGGTGGACGAGCGCAAAGCCGCCGGCGCTGGCGGGTCGGCAGTGCGTCGCGCGCGCGGTGCAGGTCGACGCACTCCTCGGCGCACGACATCGTCGTCTGGTCGGGTTGCACGCCCGTGTTCTGAGACCGCTGCAATCGGCGCCGGCGATCGCGGGCCAGGCCGGCGCTCACGTGTACGACCCACGCGCCGCGTAGCCGCCGTCAGAGAGCTTGCGCCAGGCGCGTGCAGGCGCCGATGCAGGCTTCCTGCGCGATGTCTTCGGCATCGTGTCGATCGCCGAGCAATCGGAAGGCGACCCGGTACGCACGCCCGTGCAGGTCCGCGTACGAGTCGACAAAGTCGTCACGAACCGTCGTGCCCGCGCGCGCGGAGAGGAGAGGCGCGACATTCGCATTCTCTTCGTGTGTAGTCGGGGCTACGCGAGGTCGGAATACCGCTCGGTAACGCCCCGCATGCCGAGCTGGTTCGCGATGGCCAGCCCCGTGCGGGCCAGCGCCTGCGAGCGCACCCCATCGCCGCCGGTTTCGCGCAGCAGGCGGGCGTAGCCGAGGCGGTCGCGAGCCAGGAACGGCTGAGCCCCGAGCCGTTCGTGCATCGACATCGACGACTCGAAGTGCATCGACGCCCGCTGGGTCTCACCGAGGAGCGCGGCAAGCGGCCCGAGGTGCCGATGGATCGAACCCCAACACAGCGCGCCCTCGCCCGCGACGATCACGCGTGACGCGTGGGGCCCGAGCAACTCGTAGATCGGGGCCGCCGCGTCCACATCGCCGAGATGTACCGCGATCGTGGCCGACGCCGCGAGCGCGAGGAACCACAGTTCGTCGCGCGGCACGTCGGCGAACCCGGCTGCCAGCGACGACGCGAGCGCGGCGCGGGCACCGTCGTGGTCGCCGATCTCGGCGAGGAGGGTCCCGTAGCCGAGCCGCCAGGCGGGACGGTCGTACGCCGCCGCCCACGCTTCGACCGCGTCGCGCACTTCGACGAGCCGGCCTTGCTCGAATCGGATCGCGAAGAGTTGCACGGCGAGGCCTTCGAGGAACTCGACCGTCGGTTGCAGCGTGACGGCTTCTTCGGCGTGAACTTCGGCTTCGGTGAAGCGGCCCGCGAACAACGCCCGCATCGCTCGCCGCTGTTCCGCGCCGGCGCGAAAGCGCGGCTGTTGCAGCGCGTCGACCATCGCCTCGTACTCGCGTCCGACGTCATCGGACCTCGCGAGATCGCCGACGGCCAGATAGGCACGGCGCAACACGCTCATGGCAGTGAGCCGCGACACGGGGACGCCTTCACGCTCGGCCGCGTCGAGCTTGGCCCGAGCCAGGTCCAACATCCGTTCGGCCGGACTCCAGGCACCCAGGGCGCGGTACACGAACTCGAGGATCTGACCGCGCGCGGCCGGGTCGAAGTCGTCGCTGCGGGCCAGGGCCCACTCGCCCAGTTCGCGGCACCGCTCCCCCGGCTGGTGCGAGTAGTACTGCGCGAGCATCGCGGTGAGAATGACGCGGGATTCGGCCGTCTCGTCGAGCCGGTCGATCATCGCTTCGACCCGCTTCGTCCACACGTTGTCGCGGTCGGAGGTCTCGATGAACGACTCCATGAGGACATACGCGATGACTTCGGGGTCGTCGAGTTCGATCGCGATCGCGTACGCGCTGTCGCGCAACTCCTCGACCACGTCGTAGTCGCTCGCCCGGAAGCGCGCGGCAGCGGCGTCGATGAGCAGTTCGCACCGCAGGCGGAGGTCGATGGCGGCCGGCTCGGCTACGGCGCGCGCGGTGTCGAGGATCGCGACCGCGTCGTCGTAACGCAGCCGGGCCGTCGCTTCGCACGCTGCCTCCCGCGCGTACTGCACGCCCGGTGTGGCGTCGCTGCCGTCGGCCGCGGCGGCAAGGAGGTGGTGGGCGATCTCGGCGAGACGGTCGCGGTGGCCGCTCGCAACGAGCGCGTCGCCGATCCGGCGGTGGATGCGGGCCTGGCGCGCAGTGCCCAACCCGTCGCGCAACACCGTCCTGATCAGCGCGTGCGAAAACGCGTAGGCGCCGACCGTTCCCGGCAGCTCGGCGGCGACGCCGACTTGCGCGGCGAGGCTGAGCGCATCGTCGGCGTCGTCGACACTCGCACCGGCGGCTTCGGCCACGATGTCGAGGTCGAAGTGCAGTCCCGCGACCGACGCGATGCCGAGCAGGCGGCGCACCGGGTCGGGCAAACGGAGGAGGCGCCGGGCGATCGTGTCGCGCACCGAGTCGGGCACCGCGTCCTGCGTGAGCACGCCGCCGCTTTCGGCGACGTGCCGGAGCAGTTCCTCGACGTAGAAGGGGTTGCCTTCGGTCATCGCGTACAGCTGGTCGGACTCGACATCGGCACCACGCGCCCGGGCCAGCCGGTCGACATCACCCGCGTCGAGGCCGCGCAAGCCGATGCGTTCGAGGCGCCGCTCGCGCCGGAGGTCGGCGATGAGCGCGTCGAGATCGGTATTCGGTTCGGTGTCGCGTACCGTCGCGATGACGAGCAGCGACCCCCGGTCGGTGTCGCGCAGGAGATGCGCGAGCAACTGCACGGTCGGTGCGGGCGCCCAGTGCAGGTCGTCGAGCACGAGCAACACGGGCGCGCCCACGACCCGCGCGTCGAGGGCGGCGCTGACCGCTCGGAACATCAGGTACCGCTGGTCGTCGGGATCGAAGGCGGGAAGCGCACCGGCGTAGGGCGCCAGCTCGGGCACCAAGCCCGCGAGGACGGCGACATCGTTCGGCAGGCGGGCCGGTAGTCGCTGCTCGTCGGCGAGGGCGAGGCGACCGAGCGCTTCGGCGAACGCCTGGAGCACGTGCAGCGGCTCCTCGGCGCAGCGCCCGCCGAGTACGAGCGCGCCGTCGACGGCGAGCACGCCGCACGCTTCGCGCACGAGGCGGGTCTTGCCCACTCCCGGTTCTCCGGCGACGACGACCATCCGACGTTCGCCGTTCGCGGCCCGCTTCCACTCACGCCGCAGCGCGTCGAGTTCGTCGACGCGATCGACAAACGCGTCGCCGACCGGGCGCAGCCATCCGGGCAACGCGACCTCTGATGGTTCGGCCGCGGCCGCGATCACACGCGTGCGTTCGCCTTGCAGACCGTCGGCGTGCTGGAGGATCGCACCCTCGAGGTCGCGCAACCCCGGGCCCGGCTCGATGCCGAGTTCGCCGACGAGGATGGCGCGTACATCCTGGTAGCGGCGCAGCGCGTCGGCCTGGCGGCCGCTGCGGTAGAGCGCGAGCAGGAGCAGTTCCCAGCACCGCTCGCGCAGCGGGTGCTCCGCGACGAGCCGTTCGAGGTCGGCGACGGCCGCGGCGTGACGGCCGAGCGCGAGTTCGGCTTCGATGCGTTCTTCGGTGACGACGAGGCGGAGTTCGTCGTAGCGGCGGGCTTCGGTCGCGACGAACGGCGCGTCGGCCAGATCGGCGAGCACCGCGCCCCGCCACTGCGCGAGCGCGGCGTTCAGGAATTCGCTCGCCCGTTCGGCATCGCCGTGACCGAGCGCGGCGCGCCCCTCGCCCGCGAGCCGCTCGAAGCGGTGCGCGTCGAGTTCGTCGGGAGCGAGGCGCAACACGTACGCCTCGCCCGCGGTTTCGATGCGCCCGGACTGCGCTCGGGGCGCGCGGTCCGGTTCGAGGGCGCGTCGCAACTTCGAGACGTGGCTGTAGAGCGCGGTCTCCCAGCGGGCGGGCGGCCCGTTCGGCCACACCGCTTCCGCGAGGCGGTCGGTGGGCACCGGGATACCGGCCTGGAGGACGAGGGCGCCGAACAGCATCCGCGCCTTGCGCAGCCCGAGGTTGACCGAACGCGCTCCGTCGTCGACTTCGAGCGTACCCAGGATCCGGACGTCCATGTCTATGGCTCCCTCGGGAAGCGCATGGGGCCCTTCGGCGTGGTTGGCACTTTCCTGCGTCCGCACGCTATCCGCCCCCTTCCCCCCGATCGTGGAGGAACCGCAAGTGGACCGCAAGACGCGACCAGCAGGTTCTCGTCATGCATACGGAGAAGAGGGGCGAATCGGTTCGCGATTCGGAGCAACACGCCGTCGACCGGCTGTTCGACGGGGCCGCCGACCCGGCACCGAAACCCGCCCCCACCCCGGATGATGACCCGAAGGAGCATGAAGATGCGTAGCCGCGTGGCGATCGTCGTCCTGATCGTGTTCGCCCTCCTGGCCGGCAGCGCACTCCCCGCGAGTGCGGGTCGCATCTCGATTTCGCCGCGCTCGAGCGCGGTCACGCCGGGGCCGTGCACCCGCACCTACGACGGCCCGAACAACGGATCGTGGGGCACCGCCGCCAACTGGGACACCAACGTCCTGCCCGGCGACGGCGACGTCGCCTGTGTCCCAGCCGGTCTCAACGTCAACCTGAGCTCCGCGGTTTCTGTCGGCGCGATCAACATCGCCGGCCGGGTCACGATCAGCTCGATCCTGCGCACGACCGCGCCCTCGCGCGCGGTGGAAGTCCGGCTCGTCACCGGCTCGCTCGTATCGCACGGCGAGCTGTCGATCACCGGGTCGCTCGCGTGGCTGGGCGGCACGATCAGCGGAGACGGGTCGGTCACGATCGAGACCACCGCGACGAGTACGTGGTCGACGGCCGCCGCGAAGACCCTCTCGACGACGTTCGTGAACAACTCGCTGACCGACTGGACGGGCGGCAACCTCGCACTCACGTCTGCCGCGCACATCGACAACCGGCTCGGCTTCCTCATCACGTCCGACGCGATCATGTCGAATTCGGGCGGCGGCGCGAACCCGAAGCTCACGAACACGAGCACCGGCTTCATCACCAAGAACAACGTCGGTGTGCTCCAACTCCAGAACGTCGACATCGACAACGCAGGCACCGTGTCGATCGCCGACGGCCGCCTCGAGCTGTCGACGAACGGCAGCGACACGCTCGGCGGCCGGTGGGAAGAGATCGCGGGCTTCACCCTCGTCCTCGTCGCCGGCGACTACACGTTCACCGACTCGGTCAACGTGCTCGGCTTCGAGGTCGACGGCGCCGACGTCGTCATCGCGAACACTGCCGACTTCCGAGCCGACCACGTCGAGGTGTTCGCAGGGTCGTTGCAGTTCGACTCGCCCGACAACGACACGGTCATCC
>JAWXCJ010000082.1:0-20129 GCA_034408875.1 Actinomycetota bacterium | reverse complement strand
TTCTCATAGCCGATTTCTCATAGTGACGTCTTTCCGAAGCGACCCATGGCGGGCGGCACGCGTTCGCCGTAGACGACGAGGCTCTTGCCGAGGACGGGGTTCAGGGCGTGCTCGGCCCGGGCCGCCCACCGCGGGTTGTGCTCGATGAGGTGGCAGAGGAAGGCGTGGTACTTCTTCACCGGCGCGGCTTCGGTGTTCTCGAGTCCGTACGCGCACTTCAGCCACCAGTACGGCGAGTGGAATGCGTGCGCGTGATGTGAGCCGCGGAGGAAGAAGCCGGCGCGTTCGATCTTCCGTTCGAGTTCGTGCCGGCGGTAGATGCGGACGTGCCCGCCGGGCGTGTCGTGGTACCGGTAGTTGATGGCCCACGAGACGCGCTCGGGCCAGCGGGTCGGCACGGTGGTCGCCAGCCGACCACCGGGGCGCAGGACACGAGAGATCTCGACGAGGGCGCGTTCGTCGTCCCAGATGTGCTCGAGCACCTCCGACACGATGACGCGGTCGAAGCTCGCGGCCGGGAACGGAAGGTCGAGGGCGTCGCCGTTGACGACGCCGGACCATTCGTCGAGGGTCGCCTCACCCGTCTCGAACATCGCGCCCGCGACGGCGGCAACATCCTTGAGGTCAGCGGCCGAGTAGTCGAGTGCGACGACCCGGGCGCCGCGCTTCATCGCTTCGAACGCGTGCCGGCCGCCACCGGCGCCGAGGTCGAGCAGGCGCTCGCCGCGTACGAGCCCGAGGCGGTCGAAGTCGACGGTCAGCAACTACGAGTCCAAGCCTGCGTCCCGACGCTTCTTGGCGTGGGCCTCGAGTTCGAGGTAGTAGTGCTCGGCCGATCCTTCGGCCGTTTTGCGCCAGGTGAACCGGTCGAGCACGCGGCGGCGGCCACCGGCGGCGAGCCGGGTGCGCATGCCTTCGTCGTTCAGCATCTCGACGATCTGCACCGCGAGTGCGTCGGGGTCGGCGGGCGGCACGAGCATCGCCACGTCGCCGGGCGTACCGACGACCTCGGGCAGGGCGCCGCCGGTGGTGGTGACGAGCGGGACACCGCACGCCATCGCCTCGACGGCCGGGAGCGAAAAGCCCTCGTACAGCGAAGGAATCACGGCGATCTCGGCTTCGGCGTACAACTCGACGATGCGCTCGTCGGTGACGCCGCTGACGAACTCGACCGCGCCCTGGAGACCGAGGCGTTCGATCTGCGCGGGCACCGCGCTCTTGAGGCGAGGCCGGCCGACGACGACGAGGTGCGCGTCGTCGCGCTCGGCGCGCACCTTCGCCAGCGCGTCGATGAGGTACGACAGACCCTTCAGCGGTACGTCGGCGCTGGCGGTTGTCATGAGCCGGCCGGGCACGCGCTTGATGTGGGGGAGCGGGCGGAACTGCTGCTGGTCGACACCGACGGGCACGATGTGCAGCGTCTCGGGCGCGACGCCCATCTGGTCGACGATGTCCTTCTTCGAGTTGTGCGACACCGTGAGGTGACGGGGAACCTGGCGCGCCACGCGCATCTGCATGTTCAAGAAGCCGTACCAGCGGCGCAGCGTGAGCTTGCGGTGCAGCGATGTTGCGTGCGCGAGTTCGAGGTCGCGGTCGACGGTGATCGGGTGATGCAACGTGTTCACGAACGGCCAGCCGTCGCGCATGAAACCGAGCATTCCGCTGCCGAGGCACTGGTTGTCGTGGACGAGGTCGAACTCGGACCGGCGGTCGCGGAGTGCCTGGTAGACGCGCCGGCTGAACGCGTACGGCTCGGGGAACCCGGCCGTGCACATGATCCCGAACTCCTGGAGGTCGATGAGCGACCGGTACTCGTGCGGCCACGGCACGCGGAACGGGTTCTCGCGTTTGTAGAGATCGAGGCTGTGTATTTTTTCGAGCACGACCGGGTCGTCGGCGACCGGCCATGGCCGGCCCGCGAACATCGTGACCTCGTGCCCGAGTTCGGTGAGTTCGCGCGTCAGGTGGCGGCTGTAGACACCTTGCCCGCCGCAATGCGGGTTCCCCCGGTAGATCAAGAACGCGATCCGAAGCGGATCACCAGGGCTCAGAATGCGGGGAGATGTTGCAGCAGGCATGAAGAAACAAGGATGGAGGCCGGGGGTGCCCGGGGGCAAGCCCGGTGGTCGCGCGAGCGCAGACCGCGCGAATCCTCGAAGCGCGGCGAGAAGTAGCGTCGCCGCCTATGAGCGCGCCGATCAGCCCGACGATGATCGCCCGGTCCGGCTCCGTCGCCGATCCTCGCTGGTCACCGGCCGGATCGGCCCTCGCGTGGGTGGAGACGACCGGCGGCCGGGCCGACCTGGTCGTGGCCGACGGCGACGGCCCGCCGGTTGTCGTGAGTGCCGACTGCGGCATCGGCGGCGGGTTCGCCTGGGTCTCCGACGAGGAGATCGTCGTGGGCGCCGCCGACGGCCGCCTGGTCGTCGTCCATGCCGACGGTGGCCTGCTCAGGATTCTGACGCGTGACGGGCGGGCATTCGGACCGGCGGTCTCGTCGCGCGGGGAGGTCGCCTTCAGCGTCGAACGCGACGATGCGTGCGACCTCGCCGTCGTTCCGCTCGACGGCTCGGCCTGGCCGGTACGGGTGTCGCACGCGGACTACGCGTGGGACGCCGACTGGTCGCCCGACGGCACCCGCCTCGCCTGGCACGAGTGGGACCTGCCCGACATGTCCTGGGACGCGTCCCGCATCGTCGTGCGCGGCCTCACCCAGGGTTCGTGGGACAAGACCGAGGTGGTCGCCGGCGGCGACGGCGTCGCGGTCGGCCAGCCCCGCTTCTCGCCCCGCGGCGACGCGCTCGCGTACATCTGCGACGCAGAGGGTTATGCCCAGTTATGGGTCGCGAACCCCGACGGAAGCGAAGCCCGGCCCGCGCTGCGCGAGTCGCACGAACACGCGGAAGCCGCGTGGGGTCCGGGCGCACGCTCGTATGCGTGGTCCCCCGACGGCGAAGAGCTCGCATGGAACCGCAACGAGAACGGGTTCGGACGCCTCGTGATCGCGGCGCCCGGTGGCCGGTCGGCGCGTGAACTGTCGAAGGGCTGGCACCGCGGGCTCGACTGGAGTGAAGCGGGCATCGCGTGTGTCCGGTCGGGCGCGGTCACGCCACCCGCGGTCGTGGTGCTCGCCGCCAACGGGTCGAGTCGCCGCGTCGTCGCGCGTGGGGCCGTCGGCGGTTTCGAACGCGCCGAACCGGTCGAACCCCGCGCCGTGACGTGGAAGTCGGGGAGCGCGAACGTCCACGGCCTCGTGTACCGCCCGGTCGGTGTCGACAACCCGCCGCTCCTCGTTCATCTTCACGGCGGGCCGACCAGCCAGGCCCTCGCCGACTGGAACGGGCGCGTGCAGCGGTTCGTGCAACAGGGCTGGGCCGTGCTGCAGGTGAACTACCGGGGCTCGACCGGCTACGGCCGCGCGTACGCGCAGGCGCTCGCGCAACGGTGGGGCGAACGCGACGTCGCCGACGTCGCGGCCGGGATCAAGCACGCGGTCAAGGAAGGGTGGTGCGGCGGCGATCGCGTCGCGCTTATGGGCGGGAGCGCCGGCGGGTTCACCGCGCTGCTCGTCGCCGGTCTGCATCCCGACCTCGTGCACGCCGTCATCGCGCTGTACCCGGTCACCGATCTCCTCGACCTCGCGGTCACGACGGACCGCTTCGAGTCGGGCTATCACCTGCGTCTCGTCGGCGCGCTGCCCGAGACGCGTGACCGGTACCGCGAGCGCTCGCCGGTCACCATCGCGTCGGCGATTCGCGCCCCCGTGTTGTTGCTGCACGGATCGAACGACACGTCGGTCCGCCCGGAGCAGTCGGCCGCGCTTGCCGACGCGTTGCGCGCCGCGGGAACGCCCGTCGAGCGGCATGTGTACGAGGGCGAAGGTCACGGCTGGCGCAAGCCCGACACGGTCGGCGACGAGCTCGCCCGCATCGACGCATTTCTTGCTCGATGGCTTCCGTAACCCAATACGCGTTCCAAGGCCCGAAGCGCGGCGCCGATCGGGCCGTGTTGCTCGCGCACGGCGCGGGGGCCGACATGAACGCGGCTGCGCTCACAGTCGTTGCCGACGCGCTCGCGAAGGCCAAGGTGCCGTCACTGCGGTTCAACTTCCCGTACATGAGCAAAGGGCGGGGCGGCCCCGACCGTCCGCCCGTGTTGCTCGCCGCGGTGCGCGAGGCGGCGGCCGAACTCGCGAAGCAGGCGAAGGTCGCGCCCGATCGCATCGTGCTCGGCGGGCGCTCCATGGGTGGCCGCATCGCGTCGATGGTCGCGGCCGACGCCGACGACCCGCTCCCTGCGCTCGGCCTCGTGTTGCTCGGTTACCCCCTTCATCCTCCGGGCGCGCCCGAGAAGGCGCGCGTCGAGCACCTCCCGCGGGTCCGGGTACCGACGCTGTTCGTGAGCGGCACGCGTGATTCGTTCGGCTCACCCGACGAGTTGAAGGCGGCGGCGAAGAAGGTGAAGGGCAAGGTCTCCTGGTACTGGATCGAGACCGGTGACCACGGCTTCAAGCCCCTCAAGGCCGGCGGCTCGACCCCCGCGGCGGCGCTCACCGCCGCCGCCGAGGCCACGGTGGAGTTCGTCATTTCCCTCTAGTTCGGACGTCGCCGAGTGCGGGGTGGAGCCCGCAACGGTGGGACAATCGCGGCGTGCGAGTCGATCGCTGGTTTGCGTTTGTCGACCTGTCGGGCTTCGCCTCGTTCAGCGACGAGCACGGCGACGAGGAATCGGTGCGAGTCCTCATCGAGTTTCGCCATGCCGCGCGCAAGGTCGCGACCGACTTTGGCATCCGCATCGCAAAGTGGCTGGGCGACGGCTGCATGCTCGTCGCGGTCGATGCCGCGCAACTGGTCGCCGGAATGCTCGAACTCGAACGTGCGGTCGACGAACTCCGCCTCCCGCTTTCCCTGCACGCGGGGATGGCAGGTGGCGCCGTCATCCTGCTCGAAGGTGACGACTACACGGGCGGCCCGGTGAACCTCGCGTCGCGTCTGGGAGACCTCGCCGGACCGCATGAGATTTTCGCGACGCCCGAGCTCGGGGAGCTCGCGCCCGCCGGCGTACCGGTGGAACTCGTGGGGATGCTGGCCGTCGCCGGTTTCCACGACCCGGTCGAGGTCGTACGGCTCGGCTGCGCCGTCACCCGGGCCCGACAACTTCCATGAGTACGATTCTCCGATGCAGACGCTCGAGTTCGAGCGCGATGGCGACATCGCGTACCTCCGCCTGAACCGTCCCGACAAGCTCAACTCGTTCACTGTCGAGATGTGGCGCGAGCTGCGCTCCTTCGGTATCGAGATCAAGGACGACCCGACCATCCGTTGCCTCGTCGTCATCGGAAACGGGCGCGCGTTCTCGTCGGGCATCGACACGTCGGTGTTCACGGGCGGGGGAGGAGCCGATTCGCCGGAAGACGTTCTTGGCGAGGGCGGCGACGACGCCGGGACGCGTCACGCCAACCCGACGGTCGACGGCATCATGCGCACCCAAGAGGCATACTCGTGGCTCGAAGAGGCCCGGTACCCGACGATCGCGGCGGTGCGGGGTTACGCGTTCGGCGCGGGCCTGCAGATGGCACTCGCGTGCGACATCCGCGTCTTCGCGCACGGCACCAAGGTCGGCCTGCTCGAACACAAGTACGGAATCCTGCCCGACCTGGGCGGCACCCAGCGGTTGCCGCGCGTCGTCGGTGCGGGCAAGGCGAAGGAGATGATCTGGACCGCGGCCCGGATCGACGCCGAGGAGTCGTACCGCATCGGGCTGTGCGAACGCCTCGTCGAAGACGGCGACCTCGAGAAGGAAGTCGAGACGCTCGCGTCGGCAATTGCCGCCGCCCCACCCCTGGCCGTGCAGGGCGCGAAACGCGCGGTCGATGCCGCGAGTCGTATGCCCGTGATCGAAGGACTGGTGGTCGAAGCCGAAGAGCAAGCCGTGTGCCTGCGCTCGGCCGACATGCGCGAAGCCATCACCGCGTTCGTCGAGCAGCGCTCACCCCGGTACGAGAACCGGTAACCGTGGCGACGAGGTACCGAGTCCGTCCGAACGGCCCGCTGAGCGGGCGCGTCACGGTGTCGGGCGCGACCAAGAACGCCGGCACCAAACAGATGGCGGCCGCGTTGCTCGCCCCCGGCATTACGACGCTGCGCAACATGCCCTACGTGCTCGACCTCGAGGTCATGATCGACCTACTGCGCGCCATCGGGGCCCGCGTCGAAGTGCGCGACGACGAAGTCGTGATCGACGCCTCCGGCGAACTCACACCCGAGGCGCCCTACGAGCTCGTGTCCCGCATGCGGGCCTCGTTCAACGTGCTCGGACCCCTCCTGGCCCGCACCGGCTCCGCCCGGGTCGCGCTCCCCGGCGGCGACAACATAGGAAGCCGCAAGGTCGACATGCACCTGCGGGGCCTCGAAGCGATGGGCGCTCACATCGACGTGCAGCACGGGCTTGTCGAAGCGCGCGCCGACGGCCTCTACGGCGCTCGGCTCGTCCTCGAGTTCCCGTCAGTCGGTGCAACCGAGAACCTGATGTGTGCAGCCGTGCTCGCCAAAGGCACAACCGTCATCGAAAACGCGGCCCGCGAACCCGAAGTCACCGACCTCGCCGCGTTCCTCGACCGCATGGGCGCGCAAGTCGTCGGCGCGGGCACGTCGACAGTGGAGATCGAAGGCGTCGACACCCTCTCGGCCGTCGACAGCGAGATCATGGCCGACCGCATTGAAGGCGGCACCCTCCTCATGGCGTGCGGCATCGCCGGCGGCGAAGTGGAACTTGTCGGCACGCGACTCGAACACGTCGAGATCGTCGCCATGAAGTTGTGCGAGATGGGCATGCGTATCTCGCCCACGCCCGACGGTTTGTGGGCGATGAGTTCGAAACGGCTCCGCGCCGTCGACATCGCGACGCTGCCGCACCCGGGGTTCGCGACCGACTTCATGCCCATGGCCGTTGCGCTGCTCGCGGCGGGTGAAGGCAGCGCGATCGTGACCGAGAACATCTACGACGGCCGCTTCCAGTTCGTCGACGAGTTGGCGCGCATGGGTGCCGACGTACGCACCGAAGGTCGCCACGCGGTCGTGCGGGGGGGAGCCGCGCTCTCGGGCGCACCCGTCGCCGCCTCCGACGTGCGCGCCGGTGCCGCACTCGTGTTGGCCGGTCTGGTCGCGGAAGGCGAAACCGTCGTGCACGAGTGTCAGCACATCGACCGCGGTTACCACGATCTGCCAGGAACGCTGCGCGCGTTGGGTGCCGACGTCGAACGCCTCGCGTAGCCGTTGCAACGAGTACGCAAGATTCCTGGATCGCGACGCAACCAGTTCTACGCGGCCGGCGTCTTACCAATACAGAAGGGCGCCACGGGCGAATGCGGAGGGTGACGGGCGGTCGAGCCCTCCGTAGGCAGCAAGTGACGCTGGACCCCCAGAATCGCTGCGGTTCGACTCCCCCGCCGACCGCAGCGACCTGGGGGTCTTCCTTTTGTCTGTCGTTCGGCGGGTCTGCAGGGAACTGCCGGGAACACCTGCGATACTGGTGGTGTTCCAATCTCTGACACCTCACCCCGTCGCCCCCGTTTCGGAGCTGCCCCGATGTCGTCCGATCTCGCCACCCCGTACCTCGAAGGTCCTGAGTTCGAGGGTATGGAGGAGGGAGTCCTCGAAGCCATCGAGGCGATTCGCCCTGCCCTCCAGAGCGACGGCGGCGACATCGTCTTCAACGGCATCGACGAGGACTTCGTCGTCCACGTGACGCTCGTCGGCGCCTGCGGCACATGCCCGGTGTCGACGATGACGCTGAAGGCCGGCGTCGAGCGGATCATCATGGACCGCGTCCCGGGCATCACCGAGGTCGTCGCCGACAACAACGAGTAACCCGCGGCGCGCATGACTCCCGTCGCGACCGCGCTCGTCGAGCGCGCCCTCGGCGGCGACCGGGTCGCCGTCGCCAAGCTCATCTCCCTTGTCGAACAAGGCGGCCCCGACGCGCGGTCCGCCGTCGCCCAACTGCACCCAAAGACCGGGAACGCGTGGCTGGTCGGCATCACCGGCGCGCCCGGCAGCGGCAAGAGCACGCTCACCGACCAACTCGTCGGCGCGATCCGCGCCACCGGCGACGAAGTCGGTGTGCTCGCAATCGACCCGAGCAGCCCGTTCAGCGGCGGCGCCATCCTCGGCGACCGCGTCCGCATGCAGCAACACGCCACCGACCTCGGTGTGTTCATCCGTTCGATGGCCACGCGCGGGCACCTCGGCGGGCTCGCGGTGGCGACACCGCAAGCCGTGCGCGTGCTCGACGCCGTCGGCAAGCCGTGGATCGTCGTCGAGACGGTCGGTGTCGGCCAGGTCGAAGTCGAGATCGCGGGCCAGGCCGACACGACTATCGTCGTCGTGAACCCCGGTTGGGGCGACGCGGTGCAGGCCGCGAAGGCCGGGCTCCTGGAGATCGCCGACATCTTCGTCGTCAACAAGGCCGACCGCCCGGGCGTGAGCGACGCGGTGCGCGACCTCGAAGGCATGCTCGAACTGTCGGGCGCCACCGACTGGCGGCCACCGATCGTGCGGACGGTCGCGACCACAGGTGAAGGTGTCGACGAGTTGTGGGGCGCGATCGGTCAGCACCGTGCCCACCTGTCGGCCGAGGGGCGGCTCGAGGTCCGGCGCCGCGACCGCACGCGGGCGGAGCTGCGTGCCATCGTCGCCGAACGACTGCTCGAACGCACCGACGCGCTCGCGTCCGGACCCGAGTTCGACGCACTGGTCGACGCCGTCGCATCGCGCCGGAGCGACCCGTACGCGGCCGCCGACGCGCTCCTCACCTAATCTCCGGGGCCATGTCCGAGGAACCACTCGTGCTCACCGAGCACCCCGCGGCCGGCGTCGCGCTCCTGCGCCTGAACCGCCCGCCGATGAACCCACTCTCGATCGCGATGCTCGGCGCGTTGCGCGACGCGGCCACTGCCGTAGCCGCCGACAGCACAGTCAAGGCGGTCGTCGTCGCGGGTAGTGAGAAGGCGCTCGCCGCGGGCGCCGACATCTCCGAGTTCGGTGGCCAGGACGCGGCACGGGTGATCGGCGTCGCGTTCCGCGAGGCGTTCGACGCGGTCGCGGCGATCCCACGGCCCGTCATCGCCGCGATCCGCGGCTACGCGCTCGGCGGCGGGCTCGAACTCGCGATGGCGTGCGATCTCCGCGTCGTGGCCGACCGGACGCGGGTTGGTCAGCCCGAGATCCTGCTCGGCATCATTCCGGGCGCGGGCGGCACGCAACGGTTGCCGCGCCTCGTCGGTGTGGCCCGGGCCAAGGAACTGATTTGGAGCGGACGGCAGGTGAAGGCCGACGAAGCGCTCGCGATCGGGTTGGTCGACCGGGTCGTACCCACCGACGAGGTCGAGGACAATGCCATCGCCTGGGCCGCCGAACTCGGCGCCGGGGCAGTTGTCGCGATGGGCCTCGCCAAGCGCGCCATTGACACCGGACTCGCCGCCGGGCTCGACATCGAAGCCGCCGCCTGGTGTGACGTCTTTGGAACAGACGACGCTCGCATCGGCGTCGAATCGTTCCGGGAACACGGTCCGGGCAAGGCGACGTTCACCGGCCGCTGAATGATGTGTTTGAAGCTAAGTGGCCGCTCAGCGGCCACTTAGCTTCAAACCCGATTTCACGCCAGGGCTTGCAGCGTGTTGCTCACTGTCGCCCGGCGGTCTTCGCCCCACGGGATGGCGAACACGATCGGCATGTCGACGCCCGCGTCGGCGTAGGCCTTGACCGCGCCGCGCACGTGGTCGGCGTCGCCCATGATCTGAATGGCGTCGACCCAGCCGTCGCCGATCGCGGCGAGGGCGCCCTCGCGGTCGCGTGCCTTCCAGAGCTCGCGGAACTTCTCGACGTCGTCGGCGAACCCGGCGCGCGCGAACTGGTTCGCGTACGCGTCGACGACGGCGTAGCTCAGCAGGTCCTTGCGGGCCGACTCGGCGTACCGGTCGCGGTCGGTCACCGCGCAGTGCACGAACGCGTATACCTCGGCGGCGCCGCCCTCGCGGATGCGCTCCACGCACCACGGCACCAGTGCCGCGGGGAGGTAGTTGAGGAGCACCCCGTCGGCGATCTCGCCCGCGAGGCGCAGCATCTGCTCGTTGAGTGCGGCGACGACGATCTTCGGCTTGCGCTCGCCCAACCGGATGCCGAGGCGGAAGCGGGAGACCTTGTAGAAGTCGCCTTCGAAGCTGACGGTCTCGCCCGACAGGCACTCGCGCAGCAGCGCCACAAACTCCCGCACCTGCGCGATCGGCCGGTCGCCGTACCCCGCGCCGTGCCACTGACCCGCGACCGCGGGCGACGAGATACCGATGCCGAGGTACACGGGCCTGTCGTCGCCGACGAGTTGTTGCAGGGTGGCGCCGCCCATCGCGTGCAGCGGCGGCGTACGCAGTTGGAGTGCGAGCACGCCGGTGCCGACGCCCGCGCGGGTTGTCGCCTGACTGATCGCGCCGAGCAACGACAGCGCTTCCGCGGCGTTCGCTTCGGCCGCCCAGATTGACGAGTAGCCGAGCGTGTCAGCCTCGCGGGCAACGTCGAGCGACATCTGCGCGCCGAGCGTCTGCAGCCCGGCAACACTCACGGCGTAGTTGTTGGTCACCGGCCGGACGTTACAAGGGTGGCTAGTCCCGCAAGATTCCGCTTCCAGATCGCGCGCAGGACCGGCTTGGCCGCGAGCGCGCCGATGGGCCCGCCCATCCACCAGGGGAACCGCAGTTCCTCGGCCCAGGTGAAGCGGGTGCGGCCGCCGAACTTCGATTTCAGTTCGAACCGCCCGCGGCCGGTGACGGCGCCGCGGTGCTCGATGCCCATCGCCTCATTGGGCTTCCATTCGGTCACGGTCATGCGGTCGGTGGTGCGGAACGGCCCGACCTTGGTGACGCAGTCGAAGGTGGTTCCGACACCGCGGTGGTCCGGACTCGTGAACGTGATCGACACCGCATCGGCCATCCAGTCGACGTGCCGTTCGATCGGTTCGATCGCAGCCCATACGGCTTCGGGCGCGGCCGCGATCGTGATGCCGACCTTGAGCTTCACAACGCCTCGCGCAGCGCCGCGGCGGCATCTTCGGGGCGGACAGGGTTGACGTGCAGGCCCGTACCCAACTCGAATCCGGCGCGCACCGTCATCCGCGGAACGATGTCGACCCACCAGCGCGGCCCCTGTTGTACGACGACGTTGTACGAAACGTCGCCGAACACGGTGTCGATTGCCCGGACCGCGTCGCGCGTCGCCAGCGCGGTCGCGCCGACAGTGTCGTCGTCGCACTGCTCGAAGCGGGCGCGAGCCGCCGGGAGCGCGATGCGCACGGCCGACGGCGTGATGGCGGCGGGCGGCGACCACACGACGACGTCGTTGTCGCGGAGCAACAGGGGAGTGCCGCGCACCTCGTCGACCGCGGCGTCGAGGCAGTCGGTCAGCGCCGCGACGCGCGGCGGAACTTCGCTCAGGCCGATGACTTGGCCGTGCGGGTGCTCGATCGACGCGCCCGCGGCGCGGCCGTGGTTCACGAACGCCTGCACGTACGCGCACCCGACCTCGACGTGGTGCACGACGCGATCGCGCATCACCTGGAACAATTCACGCGCGGCGCCGTCGTCGAGCTGGGCGAGCGAGTGGTCGTGCGCGGGAGACAGGATCACGACCTCGTGCGCGCCGGGCAGGATCGGGTAGAGGTTCGGCACGACCCGCACCCGCCACCCCGGCGTGTCCGGCGCACCGGGGCCGGTGCGGAACACCTCGGGGGGCGTCTCGTGCTCGTTGCCCGGACAGAACGGGCACGTCGCGACTGCCGCGGGGAGCGCCGGCGCGGCCGGGACGCGGAACGTGTCGGGGCGGGTCGCCCGTCCGGGCGCGACGATGACCTGGTCGCCGGTCAGGATGTCGACACGCAAATCAGGCACGCCCGGGCACGCTAGTGGCGGAACCGAAATTTCCCGCTCGTGCGTCGTATAGGCACAGCACCCTCTGGAAGGATCCCGGCATGCCGCAACGCGTCGTCACCCGACTCCTGATCGTCGGCGTGCCGGCTGCCGGGTTCGTGGCGATCGTGATCGGCGTGGGCGCCGGCCTGATCGCGCTCATCGCGCGACGGCACGGAGGGGTGGCCGGGGCGTCGTAGCCTGGTGGCCTATGGCCCTGCGTCTGGTGATCATCGGTGGTGGACCCGGTGGGAACACCGCGGCGACGGTCGCGGCGTCGCTCGGCGCGGGCGTGACGATGATCGAGCGCGACGTCGTCGGCGGTGCCGCCCACCTGTGGGACTGCATCCCCAGCAAGGCGATGATCGCGACCGGCAACGAGCTCACGGAGCTGGGCCGGGCCCGCACCATGGGCCTCCAAGCGGACGGGGCCCTCGACGTCCCCGCGCTGCGGGAACGCGTCGCCGGCATCGAACAGCGGCTCCGCGAGGCAACGACCCGTCTGCTCGAGTCGCAGGGCGTGCGCATGATCCACGGCACCGGGCGACTCGGCGGGCCGAACACGGTCATCGCCGAGTCCGACGAGGGCACCGAGGAGATTCCTGCCGACGCGATCATCCTCGCGACCGGTTCGCGGCCCCGCATTCCCGAGTGGGCGGCGGTCGACGGCGAGCGCATCCTCGACACGCGCCAGGCGTACCCGCCGCCCGACATCCCCGAGCATCTCGTCGTGATCGGGTCGGGCGTCACCGGCGTCGAGTTCACCCACATGTTCAGCGCGCTCGGATCGAAGGTCACGCTCGTTGTGTCACGCCAGCAGGTGCTGCCGTACAAGGACGCCGAGGTCGCGGCAGTGCTCGAAGACGAGTTCATCCGGCGCGGCGTCAAGCTGCTGAAGGGCGCGCGGGCCGTCGCGGTCGGCCGCGAAGACGACAAGGTGTTCGTCGCGTGCGACGACGGTCGCGCCGTCGACGGATCGCACGCGGTGTTCGCGATCGGGTCGATCCCGAACAGTGAGGGACTCGACTGCGCGGCCGCGGGTGTCGAAGTCGACGAGAGCGGTTACGTGCGCGGCAACCGGCACTGCCAGACGAACGTGAAGCACATCTATTCCGCCGGCGACCTGTCGGGCCGCCTCCCGCTCTCGTCGGTCGCGGCGATGCAGGGCCACAAGATCGCCGAACACGTCATGGGGCTGACCGTACGCGAACACCGTCACCTCGACTACGACAAGGCCGCGTCGGCCATCTTCACCGATCCCGAGATCGCCGACGTCGGAGTCGCCGAAGCCGAAGCCTTCGCGGCAGGTCGCAAACTCCGAGTCACGAAGGTGCCGTTCTCGGCCAACCCGAAGGCGCTCATCAACGGCGACACCCGCGGGTTCGTGAAAATCCTCTCGGACCCGGCGACCGGTGTCGTCCTCGGCGGCTCCATCGTGGGCCGCAATGCGGCCGAGCTGATCTCGGTCATCGCGGTCGCGGCAACGAACCACCTCAAGGTGGTCGACATCGTCGACTCGCTGCTCGTGCATCCCGCGCTCGCCGAGTCGCTCGCGGACGCGGCGTTCTAGCGCGCATGCGCGCCCTCGTCACCGGCGTCGCGGGGTTCGTCGGCAGTCACCTCGCCGAAGCACTCGTCGCGCGCGGAGACCACGTACTCGGAGTCGACGCGTTCACGCCCTACTACGACCGCGGCATCAAGGAAGCGAACTTGGCGGGCGTCCGGCGGGGCCCGCACTTCGCGTTCGTGCACGCCGACCTCCGCGCCGCGGAGCTCGAACCGCTGCTCGACGGCATCGACGTCGTGTTCCACCAGGCCGCGCAACCGGGCGTCCGGTTGTCGTGGGCCGACGGGTTCGGTGACTACGTCTCGCACAACCTGCTCTCGACGCAGCGACTGTTGGAGGCCGCGCACCGCGTGGGCGACCCGCGCGTCGTGTACGCCTCGTCGTCGTCGGTGTACGGCAACCAGCCTCGGTACCCGACGAACGAAGACGATGTGCCCGCACCGTTCAGCCCGTACGGCGTCACCAAGCTCGCGGCCGAGCACCTGTGCCGCGTCTACAGCGAGAACGGGTGGGTGCCGACCGTGTCGCTCCGTTACTTCACGGTGTTCGGCCCGCGTCAACGACCCGACATGTCGATCCACCGGCTGTGCGAAGCGGCGCTGACCGGCGCGGCGTTCCCGCGGTACGGCGACGGCACGCAGGTGCGCGAGTTCACATACGTCGACGACATCGTCGCGGGCAACCTGGCCGCCGCGGACGCCGATGTCGAACCGGGAACGGTTGTGAACCTGGCCGGCGGCGCCGAGATCACGCTGAACGACCTGATCGCGTTGGTCGGCGCCACCGCCGGTCAGGCCGTCGTGGTCGACCCGCACCCGCCCGAACCCGGCGATGCCCGCCGCAACGGTGGCGCGATCGACCGGGCGCGGAAGGTGCTCGGATGGGAACCGCGCGTGTCGCTGCGCGACGGGGTCGCGGCCCAACTTGCGTGGCATCGCGAGCGCTCAGGCGGGTAGCGACCCTTCCAGCACCGTCACGGCGTGGCCCGCGATACGGACGCGCTCGCCGTCGAGCCGCACGCGCAGCACTCCGCCGCGTTCGGCGTGAACCACCGCAACGAAAACGTGCCGCCGCCGGATGCCCGCAAACGCACGGGAGGTGAACGCATCGACGACCGAGATGGGAAATGTCATCCGGGCATGGTGCCATCGCCGCCGCGGCCCGGGCTCGAACTATCGCGAGGCCGTAGCATCGCCCGCGTGGAGCCACTCGGACCGAAGCTCGCAGAAGGACGCGACTCGGAAATCTTCGAGCACGGCCCGGGCCGCGTGCTGCGCCGGGCGCGCGACGGCCGGTCCCTCGTCGCCGAAGCCGACATCATGCGCCACGTCCGCGAGCACGGCTACCCGGCACCCGAGGTGTTCGACGCGGGCGAAGGCTGGCTCGTGATGGAACGCCTCGAAGGCAAAGACATGCTCGCGGCCATGAGCAGGTCGCTCCGTGGTATCAAGGCCACGGGCATGGTCCTCGCCGACCTCCACCACCAACTCGCCAAGATTCCGGCGCCGGAATGGCTACGCGCCGGACCCGGTGCCGACGGCGACCGCGTTGTCCATCTCGACCTGCATCCGCTCAACGTCATGGCCACCCCCGACGGCCCCCGCGTCATCGACTGGGCCAACGCGCGCAAAGGCGACCCCGCAACCGATGTCGCGAACACCTGGTCCCTCATCGCCTGTGCCGACCCGCCCGGCGGCCTCTTCGACAAGATCGTCACGAAACTCGGAAGAGGCATTTTTCTGAACGCGTTCCTCAAGGAGTGCGACGAAGATGCGGCGCGCAAGGCAATGCCTGCCGTCGTCGAGTGGCGAGTCCAAGACCGCAACCACACCGACTCCGAACGAGCCCGGATCCGCAAACTCGCGCAGTAGTTCGAGAACCTGTGGTTATTCGATGACCACCAACACGTCGCCGGTACCGACGGAATCTCCGGCCTTCACGCGGAGTTCCTTGACCGTCCCCGACGTTTCGGCGTTGATGTGGTTTTCCATCTTCATGGCTTCGAGTACCAGCACTGCTTGGCCGATCTCGACGGTGTCGCCGACGGCGACGAGCACTTTGACGATCGTGCCCTGCATCGGAGCGCTGACGGTGCCGCTGCCGGCGGCACCCGAACCGCCGCTCGAACTCGGGCGGGGCTTGGCGCGCCCGCCCACCGTTCCGGCGGACGCGACCGGTGCGTCGGGGAGCCACACCTTCACCGTGAAACGCCGGCCGTTGACCTCGACGGGCACCGTGCGTTCGACGAGCGCGATGTCGCCCTCGGCGGCGGGAGCGACGGCAACCGACGGGCCGAAGTCGGCGGCGTCGACTTCGTTCTCGACCCACTTGGTGGAGTGGGTGACGGTCTTGAACGCATCGGTTGCGAGCAGGGCGCGGTGCGCGGGAATCGTGGTGCGCACACCTTCGATCTCGAACTCGGAGAGGGCGCGCAGCATGCGTTCGATCGCCCGGTCGCGATCGGGGGCCCACACGATGAGCTTGCCGATGAGGTTGTCGTAGTACTGCGAGATGGCGTCGCCTTCGCCGTAGCCCGCGTCCCAGCGCACGCCCGGACCCGACGGCACGCGCAGGCGCGTGATCGTGCCGGGGGAGGGCAGGAAGTTCTTCGCCGGGTCTTCGGCGTTGATCCGGCATTCGATGGCGTGGCCGCGCGTCTTGATCGACTTCTGCGTGAACGACAGCTTCTTGCCCGACGCGACGCTGATCTGTTCGGCGACGAGGTCGAGACCGGAGACTTCCTCGGTGACGCAGTGCTCGACCTGGAGCCGGGTGTTCATCTCGAGGAAGTAGAACTCGCCGTCCTGGAAGAGCATCTCGACGGTGCCCGCGCCGACGTACCCGCACGCGAGTGCAACCTTGACCGCGGCTTCGCCCATGGCCCGGCGGGTGGCGTCGGGAATCGCCGGTGCGGGCGCTTCCTCGATGAGTTTCTGGTGGCGGCGCTGGGTCGAGCAGTCGCGGTCGCCGACATACACGCCGTTGCCCTTGGTGTCGCAGAACACCTGGAGCTCGACGTGGCGGGGGCGGCTGAGGTAGCGCTCCATGTAGCACTCGGAGCGCCCGAAGTACGCCTGCGCTTCGCGCTGGGCCGAGTCGAACGCCGACTGCGCATCCTCCGCCGACTCGACGACCTTCATGCCGCGGCCGCCACCGCCGTATGCGGCCTTGATCGCGACCGGCCAGCCGTACTCGGTGCCGAAGGCGACGATCTGGCTGACGTCGGTGATCATCTCGGTCGTGCCGGGAACCGACTCGACCTCGGCGCGCGCCGCCGCGAGACGCGACGAGATCTTGTCGCCCATGACCTCGATCGCTTCGGGCGGAGGACCGATCCACACGACACCCGCGTCGATCAGCGCGCGTGCGAAGTCGGCATTCTCGGAGAAGAACCCGTACCCCGGGTGTACGCCGTCGGCGCCGGACGCGCGGATCGCGTCGAGGATCGCTTCCGTGTTGAGGTAGCTCTCGGCCGCGGTCTGGCCTCCGAGTGCGTACGCCTCGTCGGCGTATCGCACGTGCGCGGCATCGCGATCGAGATCGGAGTACACGGCGACGGTGGCGATGCCGAGCTCGCGGCAGGTGCGCATGACGCGCACCGCAATCTCGCCTCGGTTCGCGACCAGGATCTTCGACAACACGGTGGCAGCCCCTCGGGAGTCGAACGGAGTCCGTATCCTACGGGTGATGCCCGAAGGCACCGCCAGTTGGCACGACGCGCGTTTGGATTCCACGCGCTTTCGCCCCGTGCACTGGTTCACGCAGATCGACTCGACGAACCGGTATCTACTCGACGAGTCGGCGCGGGGCGCGGCCGAGGGCATGGTCGCGGTGGCGGACGAGCAAACGGCGGGGCGCGGACGCCTCGGCCGTTCGTGGGTGGCACCGCCGGGAGCATCGTTGCTTGCGTCGGTGCTGCTCCGGCCCGATGGCCCGCGCGATCGTTGGTCGCTCCTGACGATCGCGACCGCGCTGGCCGCCGCCGACGCGGTTGCGGCCGAGACCGGCATCGCCGCGGGGCTCAAGTGGCCCAACGATCTCGTGGTCGGCGACCGCAAGCTGGCCGGCATCCTCGCCGAAGCGGAACCGGGCGGTGGCCTGGTCGTGGGGATGGGTCTCAATGTGTACTGGGAGGCCCTGCCGCCCGACCTGGCCGAAATCGCGACGGCGTGCAATCTGTGCGACGGCCGGCCCGTGACTCGCGAGCAACTGCTCGTTGCGTGGTTGACCGCGCTGGACCGGCGCCTCGACGCGTTGGACGGCGTCGTGCGCGAAGCCGAGGAGCGTTCGGCGACCGTGGGGCGGCGGGTGCGCGTCGAGATGCCGGGCGAAACGTTCGAAGCGGTCGCGGTCGGTCTCGACGACGACGGTCACCTGCGCGTCGCGCGCGACGACGGACGCGACGAGACGATCGCGGCGGGCGACGTGGTTCACGTCCGCGCGACGTAGGGGTCGGAGTCGCGCCCGACGAGGTCGCGGAACGCTGACGCGAGCTGTGCGGCAACCGGCCCGGGAGCAGACGGAAGGGCTTCGCCGTCGACCCGGGCGATGGGTTGCACTTCACGGGTTGTCGACGACAGGAACGCTTCCGACGTGCCGCCCAGTGCGCTCACCGGCACGTCGCGCTCCTCCGCGGGAACGCCGAGTTCGGCGCACAACTCGAGGATGAGTGCCCGGGTCACGCCGAGCAGGCATCCGGCCGATGCCGGCGGTGTGACGACGACACTGTCGACGACACAGAACACGTTGGACCCTGTCGCCTCGCACAGGTTGTCCTGGGTGTTGGCGAAGATGGCCTCGCTCGCGCCGCGCTCCTCGGCGTAGGCGAGCGCACGCGCGTTCGCCGCGTACGAGACCGTCTTCAGTCCGGCGAGGGCGCCCCGCTCGTTGCGGGTCCAGGGTGCGACGACCACATCGGCAGTGGGTGCCGGCGCGTCGATGGGAAACGCGACGACAAACACCGTCGAACCGGAGCTGCCGCGCCGCGACGAACCGGGGGGTGCGACCCCGCTCGTGAGCGTGATGCGCAACCGGGCCTCGCGCAGTCCGGTTGCTTCGAGCACCGCGTCGGCGGCCGTGCGGAGCGTGGCCCGGTCGGGCACGGTAAGGCCGAGGCCGCCGGCCGATGCGTCGAGGCGGTCGGCGTGGCGGCGCCAGGCGAACGGCACGCCGTCGTAGACGCGCAGGGTTTCGAAGACGCCGTCGCCGACCAGGAATCCGTGGTCGAGCGGCGAGATCCGGGCGTGCTCGAGGTCGATGAGCTCGCCGTCGAGCCAGACGATCACAAGCCGGAACCCGTCGCGTTCTCGCTGCCTGCGATTTGTGACGCCGCCAGCAACAGCCGCGCGCCCTTGAGCTCGGTCTCGTCCCACTCGGCTTCGGCACGCGAGTCGGCGATGATGCCGCCACCGATACCGAGCTGCGTCAGGCCACCGGCGATCGTGAACGTGCGGATGGCAACCGCAAGTTCGGCGCAGCCGCGGTCGCCGTCGATCCAGCCGACCGCACCGCAGTAGACACCGCGCCGCACCGGCTCGAGATCTTCGATCGCCTGCATGACGCGCGGCTTCGGCGCACCGGTGACCGACGCGGGCGGGAACGTCGCGCGCACCACGTCGGCCAACCCGACATCGGGCCGCAGTCGGCCGCGTACGGTGCTGACCAGGTGATGCAGACCGGGGTGCGCCTCGACGGTGCACAACGCCGGAACCGTGACCGATCCGTACTCGCAGACGCGGCCGAGGTCGTTGCGCGCCAAGTCGACGATCATGACGTTCTCGGCGCGGTCCTTGGCGCTGCCCGCGAGCCGGACCGGGTCGGTATCGGTGCCCTTGATCGGCTTCGTCTCGACCGCACGCCCGTCGATGCGCAGGAACAACTCCGGCGACGCGCTGACGACGGCGACGCCTTCGAGAGCGGGGCCGAAGCTGCACAGCGCGAGGTGCGGGGCCGGGTTGAAGGTGGCGAGCGCGCGGTACAGCGCCCGCGGGTCGGCCGCCTGTGGTGCCGTGAGGCGGCGGGTGAGGTTGACCTGGTAGCACTCGCCGGCGGCCAGGAGCCCGAGGATTTCTGCGACCGCAGCCGCGTGGGCGTCGCGGTCGAGGCTCGACTCCCACGGCCCGAGGTCGGGCGCCCGCACGGGTCCCGCTCCGCGTTGGGCCCGCCACGCGGCCTGCGCGAGCAGTTCCGCGGTCGCGCCGTCACCCTCCACGCGCGGCGGCGCGTCGGCCTCGAGGACGAGGCGGGCGTCGTACCGGGCCAGTGCGATATCGGGCAGGTCGGGAACCTGGCGGCCCCCGTCCACGTTCTCGGAGGTGCGGGCGACGACGTGCTCGACCGCGCGACCGAGGTCATACGCAATGAACCCGCTCCAAAATCCGCCGCGAGATGCCTGGTCGAGGGCGCGAAACGCGTCCTCACCCGACGCGACCAGGACGTGCTCGGGGGCGACGCCGACGATGGTCCTCGCGCCGTCTTGCACGACCATGACGCCCCGGCCTGTGGGCAGGTGCGCGAGGACGGCGGGTGCAGAGGCGTTTCCCACGGACCCCAAGGTACCGTCGGGCTGTGCGGACGCAGAGAAGCCATGGACGGCGCAGCGAGGGAGCC
>JAWXCJ010000081.1:0-3217 GCA_034408875.1 Actinomycetota bacterium | reverse complement strand
GCTTCGGACGGGAGCGAAGGGAGCCATGTGATGGTGCGGACGCAGCGGAGTTCCGCGTGCCGGAGGCTGCTTCGGACGGGAGCGAAGGGAGCCATGTGAAGGATCTGCTCGCGCTGACCGAGCATCTCTGCGCGGTCCCGTCGGTCAGCGGTTCTGAGCGGGCGCTGGCCGATTTCGTCGAGGCGCGGCTCCGCGCCGAGGCCCCGAACCTGCACATCGAGCGGATGCGCGAGAACGTCGTCGCGCGCACGAATATTGGAGCGCCGGCCCGGGTTGTGCTGGGTGGCCACCTCGACACGGTTCCCGGCAACGGCAACGCGACCCCGCGCCGTGCCGGCAACGTGCTGCACGGACTGGGTTCGGCCGACATGAAAGGCGGTCTGGCGGTGATGCTCACGCTCGCGGCGCGGGCGTCGGCCGCACCACCCGAACGCGACGTGACCTTCGTGTTCTACGAGGGCGAAGAAGTGGCCGACGAGCACAACGGGCTTCGGCACCTGTTCGAGGTCCGTCCGGAACTCGTCGCGGGCGACGTTGCGGTGCTGCTCGAACCGACCGGCGGCCGGCTCGAAGCCGGGTGCCAGGGCACGCTGCATGTGCGAGCGGTGTTCAACGGGCAGCGCGCCCACTCGGCGCGCCCGTGGATGGGCGTGAACGCGATCCACCGCGCCGCGTCGCTGCTCGAACGCCTGTCGCATCTCGAGACGACCGATGTCGATGTCGACGGCCTCACGTTCCGGGAGTCGTTGCAGGTTGTGCGGATCGAAGGCGGCATCGCGAACAACGTCGTGCCCGACCGCTGCGAGGTGGTGGTGAACCGCCGCTACGCGCCGTCGCGGCCCCTCGATGTCGCGGTGCAGGAGCTGGCGGAGTTGTGCGCCGGAGCGGACGAGCTCGAGGTGATCAACGCGTCGCCGGCCGCCCCACCCATGCTGGCCGACCCCCTCGTCGCCGAGCTTGCGGGCCGGGTGGGGGCGGTCCGCCCCAAGTTCGGCTGGACCGATGTGGCCCGATTCGCCGCCCACGGCATCCCCGCCTGCAATTTCGGGCCGGGAGACCCAGAACTGGCTCACACGGCGGGGGAGCGGGTCGAGGCGCCCGATCTGGACGACTGCGCGGCCATCCTCGGGGCGTATGTCGGCCTGAGGGGCGTATGAGACAGATTGCGCGATACGGACAATCCTGGTAAGTTTTCCCTCGGGGAGGCGACGGCTGTGGGCGGACGCACATCATGATCACGTTGCTGCTCGCCGACGACCAGCCGCTGGTCCGTATGGGCCTCAAGCGCATCTTCGACCGCCGGCACGGCTTCGAGGTCATCGCCGAATGCGGCGACGGTGCCTCGGCCGTGGACCTGGCCCGATCACTGACGCCCGATGTCGTCGTCATGGACATGCGGATGCCCGGCGTCGGCGGCGCCGAAGCGATCCGGCGCCTGCGCGAGGACGGCGACGCGTCGCCGGTGTTGGTGCTCACCACCTACGACGACGACGACACGGTGCACGAGGCCATCGCGGCCGGGGCCGCCGGGTTCGCGCTCAAGGACTCGAGCGCCGAAGACCTGCACCGCGCCGTGCGCGAGATCGCGGCGGGGAACGGCTGGGTCGATTTCACGGTGGCGCGGGCACTGCTCGAAACCGTCGGCGACTTGGTGCCGCCGCCCGAACGGCGCGCCGAACTCGCCCGGCTCACGGAACGAGAACGCAATGTCCTCGAACTCCTTGGCCACGGCGCCACCAACTCCGAGATCGCCGAGCGTTTGCACGTCAGCACGGGAACCGTGAAGACCCATGTCGGCAGCATCCTCTCGAAACTCGACCTACGCGACCGCGTCGCGGCGGTCGTGTTCGCGTTCGAACACGGGCTCGTCACGCCCGGCGGTTCGCGCAGCAGCCAGCCCTCGTAACTGCGGGTGGCGTAACTGCGGGTGGCGTAACTACAGACGGCGCAGCAAGGTCACGACCTTGCCGTAGATCTGCACCTCGTCGGGGTCGAAGACCATTTCGTCCATGACGGGGTTGGCGGGCCGGAGCACGACCTTGCCCCGGCGGCGGAGGAATGTCTTCACCGTTGCTTCCTCGCCCGGGATGCCGGCCACGACGATGTCGCCGTTTTCGGCGTCGGGCTGAGAACGCACGACCACGTAGTCGCGGTCGAAGATGCCGGCCTCGATCATCGACTCGCCGCGTACGCGCAGCATGAACACTTCGCCCTCGCCGGTGAAGTCTTCGGGAAGGGGGAGGAGTTCCTCGATGTGCTCGGCCGCGAGCACGCCGGTACCGGCCGCGACCTCGCCGACGAGTGGGACGTGGCGGACGGGGCTGCGGGCGATGGCCGCGCCGGTCGAGATCTCAAGGGAGACCTCGATGGCGCGGGGCTTCGTTGGGTCGCGCCGGAGGTAGCCCTTGTCCTGGAGTGCGGCCAGGTGGGCGTGCACCGTGGACGGCGACGAGAGCCCGACGGCCTCGCCGATCTCGCGCACGCTCGGCGGGTAGCCGCGGTGGCGGACCTCGGTGTCGATGAAATCGAGCACCTGGCGCTGGCGGTCGGTCAGCTTGCCGCTCGCCCCGCCCTTGGTTTGGCCGCTCTTGGGCTGGCCGCTCTTGGTTTGGCCGCTCTTGGTTTGGCCGCTCTTGGGCTGGGGGGTAACGGTGCGGGTCGTTTTGGCCATGAAGGAACGGTAACACGATCACGCGTTCGTGCCAAACACCCGTTCGTATTTTCTCTTGACGTCGAACAGGCGTTCGGCGAAGGTAGTTGTCTCACCCGGATGGTTCACTCCGGGTCGACGCACTCGCCCTCGCCTCCGTCCCGACGCCTGAAGGAGCAGCACATGGCTGCCGTGGTCTCTCTGAACACCTACCCCGCGCCCCGCCGGGTACCGATCTCGACCCGCCCGGCGCGCAGCCACCGTGACGCCGCTGTATATCGCCGGCGGCGTTTCGCCGCCGCGGCGGTCGGGTTCGGGATCCTCCTGGCCGCGGGCCAAGCGGGCGCCGCGCTCGGCGGGTCCACCCTCGCCCCCGTCGAGCGCCGCCCGCAGGTTGTGACCGTCGTCGTCGACCAGGGCGACACGCTGTGGTCGATCGCCGAGCGCCTGGCACCCGACACGGATACTCGCGAGGTGGTCGACGCCATCGTCGAAGCGCGCGGCACCGCGTCGATCATGCCGGGCGAGACGATCACGTGGCTCGAGCACTAGCGATACCGTGCGGGT
>JAWXCJ010000080.1:0-4406 GCA_034408875.1 Actinomycetota bacterium | reverse complement strand
GTGACCGTGCGGACGCAGCGGAGCCACGGACGGCGCAGCGAGGGAGCCCTGTGACCGTGCGGACGCAGCGGAGCCACGGACGGCGCAGCGAGGGAGCCATGTGAGCCCGCGGACCGACGACGCGACGGTCGACGAGCTGATCGAACGCGCCCTCGAAGCGAATGCGGGTGGCCGTATCGTCGAGCTGGAGGAGTGCTGTCGCGCGGTCATCCGTATGGATCCGCTCGACGTGCGCGCCCGCCAGTTGCTCGGCGTCGCGCTCACCGTACGGGGAGAGACCGCGGAGGCCGTCGAACTCCTCGAGTCGGCGGCCGCGATGATCGGGCCGCTGACTGCCGACACGTTCGCGGTCCACAACAACCTCGCCAACGCGCGCCGCGCGCACGGTCAGGTGCGCGAAGCGCTCAGCGCGTACGAGGAGATGGTCAAGCTCGTCGCCGGCGAGTGGCAGGTCTGGCACAACTACGGCATGACGCTGAAGGACGCGGGTCGCCTCGACGAAGCCGTCGCGCATCTGCGCCGCGCCGTCGCGATGGCGCCCGAGTACGGACCGAACCACGGGGTGCTCGGACACATCCTCCACGAGCTCGGCCGGCTCCGCAGCGCCGACGCCGCGCTGCGCCGGTGCATTGCCGTCGGGTACGACAACGACGTCAACGTGTGGACGCTCCTCGGCAACAACCATCGTTGGATGGCCGAGATGGAACAGGCGCAGTTCGCGCTCGAGCGCGCGCTCGAGATCTCGAACGGCGCTCCCGAGGCGTGCAACAACAAGGCGATTCTGCTCTCGCAGCAGGGACACTTCGACGAAGCAAAGCAGTACTACGACCTCGCGTGTGACGCGCAGCCGGACAACGAT
The DNA here is from genome assembly GCA_034408875.1 of Actinomycetota bacterium. GTDB lineage: Bacteria > Actinomycetota > Acidimicrobiia > IMCC26256 > PALSA-610 > JANNHK01. The sequence goes on along the minus strand of JAWXCJ010000080.1, from coordinate 3,547 downwards.
CTGTGGGCGTCGAACCGCGGGTTCAGCCGCTTGGCCGCGGGCGACCTCGATGCCGGGTGGGTCGGTTGGGAACGCGGGCTGCGGCCGGGCGGCCCGCGCGGCGATCATCGCAAGCTCAACGTCGACGTGTGGACACCGGCCGACGCCGGCGCGCGCGTGATCTGTTACCGCGAACAGGGCGTCGGCGACGAGATCCTGCTCGCGTCGTGCCTGCCCGACCTCGCGGCCGCGACGCGCGAAGTGATCTACGAGTGCGACACGCGCCTCGTCGATCTGCTGGCCCGTTCGTTCCCGCAGATCGAGGTCCGCGCGCAGACGGTGAATCGCCTGTTGGGCGAGACCAAGGACGACTTCGACCGGATGATCTCGATCGGCAGCCTGCCGATGCACTTCCGGCCGACCGTGGACAGCTTCCCCGGCCGCCGCTCGTTCGTCGTCGCCGACGCCGAGCGCGTCGAACGGTGGAAGTCGACATTCGAAGCGCTGGGAACGGGGCCGAGAGTCGCGATCTCGTGGCGGTCCAAGATCAAGACCGCAGAACGGCGGCTCGAGTACACGCGCCTCCTCGACGACTGGGGGCCGATCTTCTCGAGCCCGGGGGTCGCGTGGGTCAACGTCCAGTACGACGACTGCGAACGCGAACTGCGCGACGCCGAGCGGAAGTTCGGGATCACGATCCACCGGTCGGAAGACGTCGACTACCTGAACGACTTCGACGAAGTTGCCGCCATCGTCAGTGCGTGCGATCTCGTGGTTTCCCCCCGCAACGCGGTCGCCATGCTGAGCGGCGGGCTCGGCGTACCCACCGTGATGATGGGCAACCGCTGGGACTGGTCCGACCTGGGCACCGATACGTCTCCGTGGTTCCCGTCGGTGCAACTCGTGTACCGGCACTTGGGCGATGACTGGGACGGCGTCATCGCGCAGGCCGCCGCGTCCGTGCGGGAACTGACGCCGTGACCGTCGCCATCGAAGATCGGCTCGCCACCGCGATCGCGCTGCGCCTCGAGGGTCGCCTCGACGAGGCCGAGCCCGTGCTCCGCGAGCTGGTATCGCGCGCACCCAAGGACGCGCGCCCATGGGCCAACCTCGGCCAACTCCTGCGCGACCTCGGGCGGCTCGACGAAGCAGTCGCCGCGCTCCGGCGGGCCGCCGCGCTCGCGCCCGAGCAGGGACCGATCCTCGGCGTGCTCGGTGACTGCCTCCACCGGATGGGCCGCCTCAACGCGGCCGACGCGGTACTGCGCCGCAGCATCGAACACGGCTGCGAGAACAACGCCGCGGCCTGGACCCTGCTCGCGAACAACTCGCGGTACCTCGGCAAGGTGGACGACGTCGAGGGTGCACTCACCCGCGCCGCCGAGCTCGAGCCGGGCTCGCCCGACATGCACAACAACATTGCCGTGTTCCTCACCACCGTCGGCCGGTTCGACGAGGCGCTCGCGCATTTCGAGCAGTCGATTGCGATCGCCCCCGACAACCGGCGCTGGTACCAGAACCGCGGGTTCACCAGGCTCATCGCGGGCGACGTCGAAGGCGGGTGGACCGACTACGAGTTCGCACTCCACGCCGGCGGCGCGCGTGGTGACACGACGCGGGTCGACCTACCCCGGTGGACTCCCGCGCAGCCCGCGGCCCGCGTGCTGTGCTCGCGCGAACAGGGCGTCGGCGACGAGATCCTGTTTGCGTCGTGCCTCCCCGACCTCGCGGCTGGAACGCGCGTCGTCGTCTACGAGAGCGATCCCCGCCTGGTCTCGCTGTTCGCGCGGTCGTTCCCGAGCATCGAAGTGTGGCCTCAAGACCTCGACCGCCCTGCTACCGACTTCGACGCGGGCGTCCTCGTCGGAAGCCTGCCGCTGCACTTCCGCCGGGCCGTGCACGAGTTTCCGCCCGATCGGCGCTCGTATCTGGTCCCCGACGAGGCCGCGGTCGAGCGCTGGCGAACGCGCATGGGCGCGCTCGGTCGCGGCCCGGTCATCGCGCTCTCGTGGCGATCGAAGCTCATGACCGCCGAACGCCGGCTCGAGTACACGCGCCTCACCGAGGACTGGGGACCGATCTTCGCGATTCCCGGAGTCACGTGGGTGAGCGCGCAGTACGACGACTGCGAGCGCGAGCTGGCCGACGCCGAGCACAAGTTCGGTGTCACGATCCATCGCTTCGACGACGTCGACTACCTCGACGACTTCGACGAGGTCGCGGCGCTCCTGTCTGCGTGCGACCTGACGCTCGCGCCCCGCAACGCGGTGGCGATGCTCGCCGGCGCGCTCGGGGTGCCCACCGTGATGATGGGCAACCGCTGGGACTGGGCCGACCTCGGGACCGACACGTCGCCGTGGTTCCCCTCCGTACAACTCGCGTATCGCCAATGGGGCGACGACTGGAACGACGTGATCGCGGCCGCGGCCGCCCGCGTCGAACAACTCACACCTGACAAGGAGAGTCTGAGGTGATCGACCTCAACGGAATGACGATCTTGCTCACCGGCGGTACCGGTTCGTTCGGCAACGCGTTCATCGAGCGAGTGACGACCACGTGGCCCGACGCTGTTGTCCGCGTGTACTCACGCGACGAACTCAAGCAGTCGGAGTTGCGCACGAAGTTCGGCGACGACCAGGTGCGTTACCTCATCGGTGACGTGCGGGACCGGGCGCGCATGTCTCGCGCGGCCGAGGGTGCCGACATCTTCATCCACGCCGCGGCAATGAAGCAGGTCGAAGCGTGCGAGTACAACCCGTTCGAAGCCGTTCGCACGAACGTGCTCGGCGCGCAACACGTCGTGGACTCGGCCATCGACGCTCGCGTCCCGCGTGTTGTCGCGCTGTCGACCGACAAGGCCGTGAACCCGGTGAACCTGTACGGGGCGACGAAGCTCTGCCAGGAGAAGCTCATCGTGCAGGGCAACGCGTACGCGGCTCAGCGCGACACGCGTCTCGCCTGCGTGCGGTACGGCAACGTCGTCGGTTCGCGGGGCTCGGTCGTGCCGGTATTCAGGCAGCAGATACAGCGCGACGGCCGCATCACGATCACGGACGAGCGCATGACCCGGTTCTGGATCATGTTGCCGCAAGCCGTCGACCTCGTGCTCCACGCCCTCGAGAACATGGAGGGTGGTGAGGTCTACATCCCGAAGATCCCGTCGATGCGGGTCACCGACCTCGCGGAGGCGATCGCCCCCGGCGTGCCCCAGGAGATCATCGGCATCCGCCCCGGCGAGAAGCTGCACGAGCTCATGATCACCGCCGACGAGTCGCGGCACACGATCGACGCCGGCGACACCTACCTCGTACTGCCCGAACACCCATGGTGGAACGACAAGGGCTCGAGTGCCCTCGGCGCGCCCGTGGCCGACGGCTTCGTGTACGGCAGTGACACGAACGACTGGTGGCTCACCGTCCCCGAGCTGCGAGCCATGCTCGGCGAGCTGAAGCCCGCCGCGTGACCCGTTCCCCCGAAATTGCGCCGTCCGGCGACCGAAACGGTCGCCAGATGGCGCAATTTCGGCGGGGTGGGGTGCCGCGGGGCGAGGCGCTGCTGGCGGCGGGGC
>JAWXCJ010000079.1:0-6661 GCA_034408875.1 Actinomycetota bacterium | reverse complement strand
GCCGCCAGCGTGAGCATTTGCTGCTCGCCGCCCGAGAGGCTGCCCGCCGGAAGCTTGCGCCGTTCGGCGAGATGCGGGAAGCGCGCGTACGCGGCGTCGCGATCGCCGGACGACGGCAGCCACAAGGCCAGGTTGTCGTCGACCGACAGCGACGGGAAGATGCCACGCGACTCGGGCGCGAGCATGATGCCGGCGCGGGCCCGCTCGTGCGCCGGAAGTCGGGCGACGTCAGTGCCCTCGAACACGATGGCGCCCGCCGTCGGCGGCAGGAGACCCGCGACGACCGCGGCCAGCGTCGACTTGCCCGCGCCGTTGGCGCCGAGCAGCGCCACGACCGAACCCGTCGGAATGGCGAGGTTGACGCCGTGCAACACCTCGACCTCGCCATAGCCGGCGCGGACCCGATCGAGCACCAAGACCGACTCCACCGCAGCCTCGGGCGCGGCGGGCTCCACCTCGGTGACCACCACGGACGGTTCGGGGGCGCGGCGCCGGCGTCGCTCCCAGCGTCGTTGCGCGACGATCGCGAGCACGCCGTCCGGATTGCGCGCGAGGTTGATGGCGCCCAACCCGAACAGGATCTGTGGGATGTACACCGATGTGGTGCCGTTCCAGTGGAACCACGTCGGCAGGAACGCGAAGTGGAAACCGCTGCTCAGGATGCGGGGCGACGCCTGCATCATGAGACCGGCGACGACCGCGCCCCCGGGCCGGCGGATCCCGAACGTCACCGCAACCGCGAGCCAGACCAAGCCGATGAGGGGATTCCACGTCGAGTTGGTGATCTTGCCGTCGACCGACGCGAACATCACCCCGCCGAGACCGGCGATGAACGCGGAGATCGCGAAGATCGCGAGCTTGACCCGCGTCGGCGACACACCCGATGTCGCCGCGGCCGGTTCGGCCGAGCGCACTGCGACGATGGCCCGACCCCAGGCCGATCGCTGCAAGTTGTGGATGATCCACCCGCCCAGAAGCAGGAGCGCGAGCAGCAACATCGCCATGCTGCGGTTGTCCTCGAAGTCGAGGAACCCGATCGCGGGCCGCGGGACCGCCCAGCCCCGGGACTCGTTCCGAAACGAGTCGACCTGGAACAAGACCTGGTCGCCGATGTACGCGAGCGCGAGCGTCGACAACGCGAGCGCGATCCCGCCCAACCGCAGCGACGGCAATGCCACGATCACGCCCAGCGCGCACGCCGCCAGCGCGCCGACGACGAGCGCGGGAATGAAGGGCCAGCCGCGATCGAAGAAGTAGCCCGCGGTCAGCGCGCCGGTCGTGACGAAGGCGGTCTGCGCGAGGCTGACCATGCCGCCGTGGCCCGTGACGACGACGAACGAGAGGAACACGAGCCCGAGCGCGAGTCCGCGCAAGACGATGTCGAGCCAGATGTTGTCGGAGAAAATGAACACCCACGCGATCAAGGCGGCCGTCGCGATCGTCCACGGCAGCAGGCGCCTCCACGCGGGCAGGTCGGCGAGGTAGTCGGGCGGTGGGGCCTCGCCCGTCGAGACGGCGGCCCGGCGCGAGCGGTCGCGCGCGAGGACGAAGAGCGCGAGGAAGAGCAAGAAGTAGGGCGCGGAGGAGCGCAGCCCGGGGATGCTCTTCCCCCACTCCAGATAGCCGACGCCGAGGTTGCGGATGACGCCGATGAGCATTCCACCGGCAAACGCGTACGGAATCGACCGCAGCCCGCCGATCACTGCGGCAGTCGCGGCGACGAACAACATGAGCGTGTAGTTGAACGGGTTCAATGCGAACGCCGGGAACGTCGAACCGACGATGCCGGCGAGCCCGGCGAGGATGGCGCCCAGGACCCACGCGACCGACGATGTACGGGCATCATCGACGCCCCGCAGCGCCGCCAGCGCGGGCCGGTCGATTGCGGCCCGCATCTGCAACCCGAGGCGCGTGTGGCTGAGGACGATCCAGAGCAGGAGTGCCGCGGCGGCCGCGCAAACGAACACGATGATCTGGTCGGAGTCGATCGGAACGGTGTTCGCGAGCTGGTAGCGGTCGGGCGGTACGGGCCCGACGCCGGGCGGGTCGGGTGCGATCTCGGTGCCGACCCAGCCGCCCCAATGAAACGTGTCCTGAAAGATCTCGACGAGAAACAACGCGAGCGCGGGGAGTGCGATCAACAGTCCGATGGTGCCGACGATGCGGGCGGTCTCGGGCGCCCGGGCGAGCCGTCGGAACAGCAGACGATCGAGGACCAGACCGAGCACGGGCGCGAAGACGAAGACCGCGAACAGCGCGGCCGGAACTTGGTCCCATCCGTGGCCCGAGTTCAGCTCGAAGTACACGAGCGCCACGACGAAGGCGATGGCGGCGTGCGCGAAGTTGAAGATCCGGGTCGTGGTGTACGTCAGCACCAACCCGGCCGCGATCAGCGAGTAGATAGCACCGGTTACCGCCCCACTGACGACGAGTGTGAGGAACTCTTCCATCAGTGGGGCGGAACCGGAGCTGGTGTTACTTCTCGACCAGGTTGAGCGGGTACACGGTCAACTCGGTCGCCGGTTCGAAGAAACCGATCGGCGAATTCGAGATCGGGTTCTGACCGTCGCTGACCACCTTGATCATCGAGGCGCACGGCGTGCCGATCAGGTGTTGCAACGGCCACAGCGTCGGACACAACGCTTCACCCAGGCCGGGATACGAGAATCCGCCGTTGATCGTGTTGGCGAACGCCTCGGCCGTGAGTGGCTCCGGTGTCTCGGCGAGCGCGGCCAGGAAGAGGTCGGCGGAGCCGTAGCCGTAGAGGACGCCACTCGTCAGGGTCGTCGGGTCGGTCGCGAGCGGGAACTGTCCGTACTGCTCGACACCGGCCGCCTTGAGGTCGTCGGCGATCTGCGTGAACGCGTCGCCACCGTTGACCGCGGCACCGACTCCCTGGCTCACGGTGAAGACGCCGCTCAACGTCTCGTTGTTCCCCGGCTGTAGGAAGATGCGGCCGTCGGAGTACACGAAGTTCATGATGTCGCCGGTGTACCCGTTGGCCCGCAGCGCCGTCGTGAGCCCGATGATCGGGGCATCCGACGTGACGAGCATCACGAGTGTCGGGTTGCCGTCGAGGATGTTGGTCGCGAAGGGCGTGTAGTCCGTGACCGGAGTCGCCGATGCGGGCGGGAGCGGGTTGTCGCTGTAGACGACCTCGCCTCCCGCGGCTTCGACGCCTTGCGCCACGACCACCACGCCGGTCTCGCCGGCCGGGTTGTCCTCGGCGATGATCGCCACTTTCATGTCCGCGGGGTCGACACCCGCGCCGTCGACGTAGACGCCGCCGAGGGTCTGGCTGACGAGGTAGTTGTCATCGAGCGCGTCGCACGATGCCGCACCGCTCATACCGAACGCGAACGGATACTCGTAGCCGCAGAAGCCGGGCTGGAACCCGAATCCGATGTACGGCACGTGCTCTTCGTTGAGGTAGTCCTCGGAGAAGAAGCCCTGCGACGTGACGGGCACGATCGCGAACGCTTCGTCTTCCTCGACCGCCTCCTGCATAAGCTGGCGGTTGCGGTCGCGGTCGGACGTGTCGTCTTCGCACCCGAGATAGTTGATCGTGCGGGCGTCGGCCGCCTTCTCGCGGTTGTACCGCTCGAACCGGGCCTGCGCGCCTTCGCACATCCCGGGGAAGGGTTCGATTCCCGCCGGGGTCGTCAGCGCGGTCACGCCCTTGATGGTGATCTCGGTGTCGGTGACGCCTCGGGTGGTTTCGCCCTCGACCGCCTCCGGGCGGTCGAGGATCTCGTCGACCGCGGCCTGGGCGGCTTCGGTCGAGCCTTCCTCACCCTCGACCGGCGCGTCGTCGTCCCCGGCCTCGGTCGTGTCGGTGTCGTCGTCGGCGGTTGTCTCCTCGGTGCTGACGTCGTCGTCATCGTCGTCTGCCGACGAGCACCCGGCGGCGACGAGCGCCATCGCGAACGCCGCGGTTGCCACCCTGAACCAGCGTCGCTTCATGTGTCCCCTATCCCCCCAGGTACGCCGCGCCTACCGCGGCATTGCTTCGAACCGATTCCGGCGTATCGTCGGCCAGCACTTCGCCGAGATGCAAAACGACGATGCGGGCGCAGTGTTGCATGACGAAGCCCACGTCGTGCTCGACGAGGACGATCGCGGTGCCTTCCTCGGCACTGCGGTGGACGCATTGCGCGAGATGGGCGCTTTCCGACTGCTCGAGCCCGGACGTCGGCTCGTCGAGCAGCAGCACGGTGGGCCGATCGACGATCGCACGCGCGAGTTCGACGATTCGGGCTCGTCCGATCGGCAGCCGACCCGCGGGCTCGTCGCGCAAGTGCGCGATCCCGCAGAGTTTTAGCACCTCGCGTGCACGTTCCCGGCGCTCGCGCTCCCGTTTCACGCGCGGGGGCAGGCGGACGAGGTCGGCGAGCAGGCCGCCGCCACCTCCGTGCCACTCCAACGCAACCAGCAGATTCTCCTCGACCGTGAGCCAGCCAAACGTCTGCTGGCGCTGAAACGTACGGCGCAACCCTTGGCGCGCCCGCCACGTCGCCGAGCGGCGCGTCACGTCGGTGCCGCCCAGCTCGACGCGTCCCATTGTGGGCGCCCGCACGCCGGAGAGCACATCGAACAGCGTCGTCTTGCCCGCGCCGTTCGGGCCGATGAGCCCGCACACCTCGCCCGGAGCGAACGCGAGCGAGACGTCGGTGAGCGCACTGACGCCGCCGAAGCGAACGCTGACCGCTCGGGCAGCAAGGGCCGACGTACGTTGCGCTACGGCCACGTATCCCCCCGGAAATTGCGGCCTACCGAATCTGACGTTGTATCAGATTTCCGGCGGACGTAAGCGGGGCAGCACCTTGGCCGCGAATAACTCGAGGCTCTCCCAACCGAGGTCGATCGGCATGCCACCCATCAGAGGGTGCAGCAGCAGTGTCCCGAAGTCGCCGATCTCCGCCGCGAGCTCCACGCACTCGTCGGGAGTTACCACGCGGTACACGCCGCTTGCCCGCACGCCGTCGGCATCGGGAGCCTCGACGTGCACGGCCGATCGTTGGCCGCCGGTCTGCCACGACATGTACGTATGTGCGTCGTACACCGCGTGCGGCGCGATCCGCGCCCATGCCGCGTCCGGGTCTTCGGCGACATGGACCATCCCGAGGCCCGACGGCAGGCTGCAGAACCCTTCGGTGAACCCCACGCGTGCAGCTTCGTCGTCGTAGGCGGTCGCAAGGGCGGGGTCGCCGACGGCCGGGAAGAACCCGCACCGCAGCCGCGCCGCCCGACGCGCCGCGACTTCGGTCGACCCGCCGATCATCATGACGGGATGCGGCTGCGTGAGCGGGCGGGGCGTGACCCGGATCGTGCGGCCGCGCCACTCGAACGGCTCGCCGGTCCACGCCCGCCGCATCACCTCCACGTACTCCTCGAGCAGCCGACCGCGGTCCTTCGGCTCGATCCCCGCCATCTCCAGCTCCTCGGCCCGATACCCGAGGCCGGCGACGAACGTCACGCGGCCCCCGCCGGCCAGATCGAGTACGGCGAGTTGCTCGGCAATGCGGACCGGGTCGTGCATCGGCAGCAGTACAGCCGCGATGTTGACCGCCAGTCGTTGCGTGCGACCGATGATCACGCCCGCGAGTGTGAGCGGCGCCGGGAGGTAGCCGTCGTCGACGCCGTGATGCTCCGAGAGCACGACGACATCGAAGCCGTGCTCGTCGGCCCACGCGCACTGCTCGAGACACGCCCGGTACATGTCGGCATGGGTGACCGATCCGCCGGCCGGCGCCCGTAGGTCGTAGCGGAGTGCAATGTTGACCATGAGCTACCTACCGGTCGCGGCCGCGTCGCGATAGTGCGTCGTGCTGTGTATGGGATCCGTGTCGAAGCGCGGGATCACCTCGTCACCGAAGAGCCGGAGACAGTTGCGCGCGTCGTCCCACGCCATGTCGAGCGGCGTGCCGAACACGAGTTGGTCGCAGCCGATGTCGGCGTAACCCTGAAGTTGCTCGGCGCACTCGTCGGGGTCTCCGCAAATCAGGTAGCCCTCGGAGATACGCCAGTCGATGTCGTCCATCGTCGGCTCGGGAATCAGCGCGGGCCAGTCGGGAATCTCAGGCGGCTTGGGGAACGTGTCGAGCTTGTGGAACACGAGGCTCTGCAGGTATCCGAGCCCCATGTCGCACGCGATCTCGCGCGCCCTCTTGCCATCTTCGTGACACACGAGCGTTCCGGTAATCATGACGTTGTCGTTCACAAACGCGCCGACAGGGTCGGCACTCGCGACCGCGGCCTTGTACGCCTCGACGTTCGGCTGCAGCTGGAGCACAGACCCGACGTTGAAGCCGAGCACACCCATGCCGCGGCTCCCGGCCTTTTCGTAGGTCGAAGGGCTGCCGGCCGCGACCCACATCGCCGGGTGCGGCAACTTGTACGGCTTCGGCAACACGTTGCGAGGCGGCATCGAGAAGAACTTCCCGTCGTAGGAGTAATCTTCGGCGCGCCACATCTTGACGAACTCTCGGATGACCTCGTCGTACATCTCCTGGGTGACGGCGTGGTTCGCGATCCCGAAACCGGCTTGTTCGGTACTCGACGAGCCTCGGCCGGTACCGAACTCGAACCGCCCTTCGGTGACGTGATCGAACATGGCGACGCGTTCGGCGACGCGGGCCGGATGGTTGACGGGCGGCGTGAT
>JAWXCJ010000078.1:0-3585 GCA_034408875.1 Actinomycetota bacterium | reverse complement strand
GATCGCCACGACGCGGCCGTCGTCCTCGGCTCGGGGTGGGGTGAGGCCGCAGCCCAGATGGGTGATGTTGTCGCCCAGGCCGCGCTCGCCGACGTTCCGGGCATTCCCCCGCCGACCGTCGTCGGTCACGGCGGCCAGTTGTTGTCGCTCGACGTGCGCGGCGTGCGGGTGCTCGTGCTCGCGGGCCGTTCGCACCTCTACGAAGGGCATCCGGTCGAGACCGTGGTGCACGGCGTACGCAGCGCCGTGTTCGCGGGCTGCGAAACGATTGTCCTGACGAACGCGGCCGGCGGTATCGACCCGTCGGTTCCGGTCGGCACCCCGGTGGTGCTCTCCGACCACCTCAACCTCACCGGCGTCTCTCCGATGGCCGGTCCCGAAGTTCCCGACGGGTTGCCCGGCCGGTTCGTCGACCTGACCGACGCGTACGACGCCGAACTGCGTGGGTTCGCGCACGCGGTCGACCCGTCGCTGTCCGAAGGTGTCTACGCCGGCCTGCTCGGCGGCGCGTTCGAGACGCCGGCCGAGATTCGCATGTTGCGCACGATCGGCGCCGACCTGGTGGGTATGAGCACCGTGCTCGAGACGATCGCGGCGCGGCACCTCGGAGCCCGGGTCCTCGGCATCAGCCTGGTGACGAACTTCGCCGCCGGCGTGTCGACCGAGAAGCTTTTCCACGCCGAAGTCCTGGCCGCCGGTGCGGCGGCCCGCCCGCGTCTCGTCGCTCTGCTCCGTGGCGTCCTGGAACGTCTCGCCCCGTCCTGACGGTGCGTCGCTAGGGGGTAATAGTTACCCCCTAGCGACGCACCGTCAGGACGGGGCGACGGCGTCGGGGAGCTTCTTGAAATACGCCGACACCGTGCGGCCGGCTTTCTCGCGATACGCGGCGATGATCGGTGCGCGCTCCGCGACTGCAACTTCGTTGGCGCGATACTTCGTCGCCTTCTTTTTGCTGCGCAGTTCGAGCGTGCCGGCGGCGCGCACGTTGCGCACCCACTGGGTTTCGCCGCGCGGGGTGACGAGATACCGCGCCCCCTCATAGTCGACGGGGATCACGGGGATGGTCTGCTCATTGCCGGTCTTGCGGCCGGGCACCGCGAGCGCTTCTGTTCCTGACCGGCCGAACTTCATCGCGATCGCGTTGAAGACGACGCGGCTGAACAGCGAATCGGAGGTCGGGCAGGCCCTCGCCCATGGCCATGTCGACGGGCGGTGAGATCGTCGCGATTCCGAACTGATCGAGGGCGGCGACGGCCGCGTCGAGGTCGGGTACGAGCAGCGCGGGGCGCCACATGCAATCCGAGCCGTTGGAACCCGCGCGCGGTCACGGTTGCCGGTGCCGCGCCGACCGGAGCCGGCTCCTGCCATTCGAGGAGATCGATTGTGCCACCCGCGAAGCGAGTAGCGCGTCAACCCAGCCGGAGCGTCTCCAGAGGTTCGAGGCGCGCGGCCCGCCATGCGGGATAGATGCCCGCCGTCATCGACACGACGATGGCGAGGATGATGCCGGCCAACGGAAGCCACGTCGCCATGGTGAACACCCAACCCGCGATAGACGCGCCGACGAAGATAGCGAGCATGCCCAGCCCGACACCGAGGATGCCGCCCATCAACCCCACGGCCGCCGACTCGAGCAGGAACTGGCCGGCAATGATCTTGCGGGTGTGGCCGAGCGCGCGGCGGATGCCGATTTCCGTCGACCGTTGGATGACCGAGATCGACATGACGTTCGCGATGCCGATGCCGCCGACGATGATCGCGAGCAGGCCCATCGACACGACGATGAGTTGGAGCTGCCGGTCGCTCTGCGCCGCGAGTTCGAGCGCTTCGGACTTGATCTCGGTCGCGACTTCCTTGGATCCGCCCAGGCTGATCGCAGTGCGGAGCGCGTCGGCTGTCACCTCTTCCTCGCCGTCGAAGGAGCGGACGTACAGCTGCGTGGGAAGCACGTCGTCGGCGAGAAAGTCGGCGTCGGCCGCGGAGAACGTGATGAAGACCGCGTTGTCGAGCGTCGGATCGAGTTCGACCTCGTCGAGCACGCCGATCACCCCGTAACGAACGCCGTCGAGTTCGATGGTGCGGGGCTCGCCGGGCAGGTATTCGATCTCGCGTGCGAGCCCGAGGCCGATGACGGCGCCGCGACTCACTTCGTTTTCGTCGAAGTCGTTGAGCCACCGGCCCTCGACGAGATCGACTTCGAGGACGTTCGGCAGCGATGTGTCGGCCGCCATCACCGGGACCGGGATGGTTTCGTACTGTTCCTCGGCCTCCGCGTACGGCGACACGGTGATGTCGGACAAGCTCACGACCGCCGACACCTTTTCCACGGTGCGCACGGTCTCGGCCCGGGCGACGGCATCCTCCGGGAGTGTCGGTGTCTCGGTACCGAAGCTGCTCGCGGCCGTGGCCACGATCAGGTTGGTGCCAAGTTGCCGCACCTTCGCCTTCAGGTCGCCCTTGGCGCTGTCGGTCAGCCCGACCGCGGCGATGATCGCCGCGACCCCGATCATCGGACCGAGCAGCAACAGCACGGTGCGCACCTTGCGCGCGAACAGACCGCCGATCGCCACCTGGAAGAGGTCGCGGAACGTCCTCACGCGACGCCCGGGGTGAGTACGTCGTCGCCGACGATCTCGCCGTCGCGCATCGAGACCCGCCGGGCGGTCGTCGCCGCGACATCGGGAGCGTGCGTGACGAGCACCACCGCGCGTTCGGGTGACTGGAGGCGCTGGAAGATCTCGATGACGTTTGCCGCGTTCTTCGAGTCGAGCGCGCCGGTCGGTTCGTCGGCGAGCAGGATGAATGGGTTCGTGACGAGCGCCCGCGCCAGCGCGACGCGCTGTTGCTCACCACCCGAGAGTTGCACGGGCCGGTGGTCGGCGCGGGCCGCGAGGCCAACTTCCTCGAGCGCGGCCAGCGCGCGCTCGCGCCGCTCACCCGAACTCAAGCCCCGGTACAACAGTGCTGTCTCGACGTTCGCGGCTGCGTCGAGGAACGAGATGAGGTGGAACTGCTGGAACACGAAGCCGATCGACCGCCCGCGCAACATGGTGCGCCCGGCGTCGTCCATCTGGGTCACGTCCTCGCCCCCGATGCGCACGACGCCCGTGGTGGGAAGATCGAGGCAGCCGAGCAGGCCGAGCATCGTCGACTTGCCCGATCCCGACGGCCCGACGATCGACATGAAATCGCCGGGCATGATGCGCATCGAGACGTCGCGCAGGGCATAGACCTGCACTTCCTCGCCGTAGACGCGGGAGACATGCTCGAGTTCGAGCAGCGGCTCGTCAGGATCTCTCGCGTTGTTCATGCGGCGGGCGCCTGACTCATTCCGGCGGTGCTTCGGCTTCGGCCTCGACGGACACGACCACGAGTTCTCCGCCTTCGAGGCCTTCGGTGACTTCGATGAAGTCGTCGTCGACGAGCCCGACGGTGATCGTGACGCGTTTCAGGGTGCCGTCGTCCTCGACGACCCGCACCTGCTTCTCGCCGCCACTCTCGACGACGGCCGCGACCGGCACCGCGACCACATCGGGTCGTTCGTCGAGCGTGACGTCGATCGTGACGTTCGCGCCGTCGACGGCG
>JAWXCJ010000077.1:0-7518 GCA_034408875.1 Actinomycetota bacterium | reverse complement strand
GAAGCAATCGGTTCGATCGGTGCGATCGGTGCGATCGGTGCGATCGGTGCGATCGGTGCGAGGTCGAGGTCGAGGTCGAGGTCGAGGTGGAGGTGGAGCGCTTCGGCGGGCGCCTCGCGCGTCTCCACCGGCGCGCCGTCTCGCTCAGGCGGCGGCGGGGCCGCCGCCTCGAGCACGAGTTCCGGAACGACGTCCGCGCCGGCGGCCGGCGCGTCAGCCTCCACGATCGGCGCTCGGTCGTCGGTTGGTTCCGAAACGGGCAGCTCGAGCCGGGCGGTGTCCACAACCGGTGCGAGTGCCGCGGCGACGACCGGCACTGCGCCGGTGCCGTCGGTTGCGACGACTGTCTCGACGACGATCTCGGTGTCGCCGTCGTCGCCCGGGGGGACGAACAGCGGGATCTCCGGTTCGGGCGGCACGAGGGGCAACACCGCTGCCGGAACGAAGCCGCCGGCCACCGCGTTCAACAGCGCCTCGACCTGGTTGTCGAGCGGCGTCGGCGCGTTGGCGTCACGTTCGACGGCCTCGGCCTCCGAAAGCTCGACGACCGGCTCGGACGCCTCGGCGCCTGCGGTGTCGTCGTCTTTGGCGCCGCCGGGCCGCTTGGCGGGCTTCTCGGGTCGGCGTTCGGCCTTGGCGCCTTCGAGGAGCGCGTCGAAACCCGGGACCGCGGTGCCGTTCGGCTCGGCCGCGCGCGTCATGTCGGGCGCCGCGGGCGGGACAGCAGCGATGTTCAACGAGTTACTCCCTGGTGGCGGAGGCGATGGCGGGCAACGACGAGGTCGTCGATGAGACGGTCTTCGGCGCGTCGGAGGTCGATCATGTGCTCCTCGCGCTTGCGAACTTCGAGCCGTTCGAGCGCGGACACGCGTTGCTTGGCTTCGAGCCACTCGACCCGGCACTGGTCGACGACATCGAGTGCTTCGCGGTGCGAGAGGCGCGCCGCTTCGACACTCGTCGCCGCGGCTTCGAGCATGAACCGTGCCTTCTCGAACTCGGCGAGCGTCATGAGTGCTTCGGGGCGCGGCTCGGTGAGGTAGGCCGCGAGGCGGTTCTCGACGGCGGTCGCCGTGTGGCGCGCCACCGCGTTCGCCTCCATCAAGCGGCCTCGGGCTCGCTCCTCTTCGATGTTGCGTACGCGGAGAACCGAGTCCAGTCGGAAACGGAATTTCTTCAACTGACGCCTCCTCCGACAAGGTTGACGAGGTCGCCCCATGCATCCGATGCGGAGGTGGTCTCGTACAGGTCTTGGCGGAGGAAGCCGTCCATTGCTTCTCGAAGAACGATGGCGCGGTCGACGAGCGGGTTCGTTCCCGCCACGTAGGCGCCGATTTCGATGAGGTCTTTCGCGTCGCGGTACGCGGCCATCAACCGGCGCATCTCGGTCGACGCCGCACGCTGGTCTTTGGTGGTGATCGAAGGTGTGACTCGCGAGATCGACTCGAGGACGTCGATGCTGGGAAAATGCCCGGCCGTCGCGAGCGAGCGGTCGAGCACGATGTGGCCGTCGAGAATCGATCGGGCTGCGTCGCCGATCGGGTCCATGAGGTCGTCGCCCTCGATGAGAACGGTGTAGAGGCCGGTGATCGATCCGGTGTCGGACGCGCCGGCCCGTTCGAGCAGACGCGGCATGAGCGCGAACACCGACGGCGGATAGCCGCGGGTTGCGGGCGGTTCACCGGCCGAGAGGCCGACTTCGCGTTGCGCCATCGAGAACCGGGTGAGGCTGTCCATCAACAGCAGCACGTCGAGTCCCTGGTCACGAAACCATTCGGCGATGCGTGTCGCCGTGAACGCGGCGCGCAGGCGCACGAGTGCGGGGGTGTCCGAGGTGGACACGACGACGACCGACCGAGCGAGACCTTCGGGCCCAAGGTCGTTCTCGATGAACTCGCGCACTTCGCGACCGCGTTCGCCGATCAGGGCGAGGACGACGACCGGAGCTTCGGTGCCGCGCGTGATCATCGACAGCAAGCTCGACTTGCCCACTCCGGAACCGGCGAAGATGCCCATGCGCTGGCCCCGGCCGCACGGCATCAGCGTGTCGAGCGCGCGCACGCCGAGCGGAAGCTGTTCGGCGATGCGCCGGCGGTGCAGCGGGTGCGGCGCGTGCTGGTCGACGAGCACGCGGGGAAGATGGCGGATACTCGGCCCACCGTCGATCGGGTTGCCGAGCCCGTCGAGGACGCGGCCGAGCAGTTCGGCGCCGACGGAGATGGCGGTCGCGCCTTCCGATGCGACCGCGCGGTCGCCGGCGCGCACGCCCCGCAGGTCGCCGAGCGGCAGGCAGACGAGCCGGTCATCGTCGACTGACACGACTTCGGCGTAGACGGGGCCTTCGTCGGTCGCGACCGCGACGGCGCTGCCGATCGGCAGGTGCAGGCCGACGACCTCGACGTTCATGCCCAGCACGCGCCCGACCTGCCCGAGGGCGCGCGGCCGCGCCGCCTCGAGAACTGATTCGAGCAACTCCGTCGTGTTCATGGGGCTACGACCTCCGGCCCTCTATCTCCGAGGGTCGTCGCCCCGCTGTCCGGGCCTACGCTCTGCGCCTTCGCCGTCATGTCCCGAGCACCTCGCGGACGCGCTGCACCGCTTCGCTGATGCGGGCGTCGATGCGGCAGGAGGCGACGTCGACGACGCAGTCGCCGCGCGTCAGCGACGGGTCGGCAACGACAGTCAGTTGCCGTCCGGGCACGAGTGATTCGGGGTCCTCGAGCGTGGTCAAATCGTCGGGGTGCACGCGTGCGACCACGTGGCCGGAGTCGGGGGCGAACGCCAGTGCTCGTGCGATGGCGTCGCGGCCGGGCGATGCGCTGTGGGTGAGCTCGTGACCGACGAGCACTTGCGCGATCTGAAACGCGGTCGCCACGACCTGGTCCTCGATCTCCGTGCGCGCGGTGCCCTCGCGGGCGAACAAGGCTTCGGCGGCCTCGCCGAGGCGCTGGACGACGTTGCCCAAGCGCACCGTGAGGTCTTCGTTGCGCCGGCGCGTCTCGCGCATCGCGTCGGCGTAACCGGCCTCGATGCCGGTGTCGTAGCCCTGCTGGAATCCGTCGCGCTGCGCCGACTCGACGAGGGCCGGGTCGACAACCAGGTGCCGCGCCGCGGCCGATCGCACTGTGCCGAGATCGGCGGCCTGGACGCTGACGCCCCGGACGACACGCACGCGCGGGTTCGCGCTGGTTTCAGACGACCAGTTCATCGCCACCCCGCGCCATGTCGATCTGGCCCGCTTCCTCGAGCGTGCGGATCACACGCACGACAGAGTTCTGGGCTTCTTCGACGGTCTTGAGCTTCACGGGGCCGAGCAGCTGGATCTCTTCGGCGAGGTTCGCCGCGGCGCGCTCCGACATGTTCTTCATGATCTTGTCGCGGACCTTTGGGTCGACACCCTTGAGTGCGACCGCGAGTTCCTTGGCGTCGACGGAGCGCAGCACGAGCTGGATGGCACGGTCATCGAGGCCGAGGACGTCTTCGAACACGAACATGCGGTTGCGTACTTCGTCGGCAAGTTCCGCGTCCTGGCCGGCGAGGCCTTCGATGATGAGCCGTTCCGTCGTACGGTCCGACGCGTTGAGGATGTCGACCAGGGTTTCGAGGCCGCCCGCCTGCGCGAACTCCGACTGCTGGATGACGGTCGAGAGTTTGCGTTCGAGGATTGCTTCGACCTGCTCGATGACCTCGGGCGAGGTGCGGTCCATCCGCGCGACCCGCAACGCGACTTCGCGCTGCTGCTCCTCGGGCAGCGCGCAGAGCACCATGGCCGCCGCTTCGGGGTGCATGTGCGCGAGCACGAGGGCGATGGTCTGCGGGTGCTCGTCCTGGAGGTACGTGAGCACCTGGCGCGTGTCGGCCCGGCGCAGGAACTCGAAGGGCGCCGAAACGAGCGTGACGCCGAGGGTGTCGAGGATCTCGTCCGCCCGTTGCGACCCGAACGTCGACTCGAGCAGCTCCCGCGCCGTTTCGTAGCCGCCCTGGGCGACGTGGGCGCGGGCGACGAACGTCTCGCGGAACTCGGCGAGTACCTCTTCGATCTCGTTGGCTTCGAGGTTGTGCAGGCGCGCGACCTCGCCCATGATCTGCGAGACCTCGGCCTCGCGCATGGACCGCAGGACGGGTCCGGCGCGCTCCTTCCCCATCTGCATGATGAGGATTGCGACCTTCTCGCGGCCATTGAACTTCGGGGGTGCCACGCGTTACGTCCGCCGGTCCGCGAGCCAGGAGCGCAACGTGAGCGCGACTTCGTCGGGCTGTTGCTCGATGATGCCCGCAACCTCGTCTTCGACGGGAAGGTTGTGGGCTTCGAGGATCGGTGGGCGGGCGCCACCGCCGCCGCCACCACCGGCACCGACGGCCGCGTGCACCCGGCGCGTTTCGAGCTGGTCCGACACGAGATCGCCGGCTTCGAGTTCGCGCAGGTCGAGCGGAACCCGCAGTGGGATCCGGTTCGCTTCGGAGCGCTTGATGGCGCGCCAGGCGAGGAACAGGACGATGCCGACGATGAGCAACGTCACGATCGACTTGATCATGCCGAGCATCGAGTCCTTCGACTGGTCCGCGGCCGCGCCCTTGAGCTGCGCTTCGACCGCCGCGAGTGCCTCGGTGTCGAACTCCATCAGCGCCACGTTGAGCGTGTCGCTGCGGGTCGCGTCGATCCCGGCCGCCGCCGAGATCGCGTCCTCCCAGTCGGCGACGTCGCCGGTGGTGACGACTTCGGAGTCGAGCAGTACCGATACCGACATGCGTTCGAGCCGGCCGGGCGCTTCGTTGATGGTCGACGTGACTTCATCGACCGCGTTCTCGAGCACTGTCTCGGTCTTCTCGTAGACCGTCGGCGTCTCGCCGGTGTCGACCGGCGTACCGTCGGGGCCGAGGAGCCCGGTCGCGCCGCCGGGTGAACTGGTGAACGACTCGGTCGTCGTCTCCGAGTTCTTCGGGATCGGCGTACCGTCGGCCGGTTCCGGGTGTTCGACGCTGATCGTCGACGTTTTGGAGAAGTCGAGGTCCGTCTGCACCGTCACGGCGGCGTGGCCCGGGCCGAGCGACGCGGCGATGAGGTTGCGCACCGATGTCGCGATGTTCTCTTCCATCGCGTTCTGCTGTTCGAGCTGTTCGCCGACCATCGCGCCGCCGCTCTGGCCGGGCGCCGAGAGCACGTTGCCGAGTGAGTCGGCGACGGTGACGTCTTCGGGGGTCATGTCGGCGACACCGGAGGACACGATGTTGACGATCGCCTGCACCGACTCGGCCGGCAGTTGCGTGCCACCCGTCGGTTCGACGAGCACCGAAGCCGTGGCGCGTTCTTCCTCGCTGCCCACGAACACGTTCTCACGCGGGATGGTGAGCATGACGCGCGCGGTCGCGACGCCGTCGATGTACTCGATCGTCTTGCCCAGCTCACCTTGCAGCGCGCGCTGGTAGTCGACGGTCTGCGAGAACTGGCTCTTGGTGATGCCGCCCTCGTCGAGGAGCACGAACCCTTCCTGGCCGCCGCTGGGCAGGCCCTCGGCGCTCAAGTCGACCCGGGTCTGGTACACCTCGCTGCGGGGCACGAGCACGGTGCGGCCGCCGTCTTCGAGCTTGTACGACACGCCGCGCGCGTCGAGCTCGGAGGTGACCTGACTCGCGTCCGACGACTCGAGCTGCGTGTAGAGCGCGGCGTACTCGGTCGAGCTTGCCCAGGTGTTGAAGTAGAACATCGCGACGACGACGCCGACGACGCCGAGGATCGTGAGGCTCTTCTGGCCGGGCGTGAACCCGTCCGCAAAGCGCTGCGCGTGCGCCTTGATCCGATCCATGTCGACCGCTGCCATTAGATCTGCATCCTCATGATCTCGTTGAAGGCCTCAACCGCGCGGTTGCGCACCGCGACCGTGAACTCGGTCGCGAGCGTGGCTTCGGTGGCGGCGATCGTGTAGTCGTGCACGTCGCTGAGGTCGCCCGTCGCGGCTTTGATCGCGAGACCGTCCGACTTGTCCTGCAGGGCTTCGAGGCCTTGCAGCGCGTTGACGACGATGTTGCCGAAGTCGCCTTCGGCACCCGTGTTCTTCGGTTTCGCGACGGATTTCGTGTCGATGGGGTTGAGGCCCGCGGCCCCGACCATCTGTCCAATGCCCGGAATCGCCATGTCTACCGCCCGTTGATTCTGATCGCCTGCATGTACGTGTCACGCGCGCGGTCGACGACCGCGAGGTTCATTTGGTACGCGCGCTGGGCCATGAGCAGCTGCGTCATCTGGTCGCCGAGGTCCATGTCCGGGTAGCGCACGAGACCCTGCTCGTTCGCGTACGGGTGGTCGGGCTCGTACCGGATGCGACCCTCGGCGTCGCCGAAGAGCACCGCGGCGGCGCGTGAGCCGCCACCGACACCGGGCGGGTCCTGGTTGTCGCTGCGCACCGCCTGCGCGACGATGAAGCGCGCTTGGAACGCATCGTCGTCGAACGGCCGGACCGTGTTGATGTTCGCGATGTTGTCGGCGATCGCATCCATCCAGATGCGGTGCGTGCGCAGGCCGCTGCCCGACGTATGGAGTACCGGGAAGATCGCCATCAGGTGTCTCGCCGGATTGAATCGCGGAGGATGCGGAACTTGTTGTTCATCGACTCGACGGCGAGCTCGAACCGCAACCCCGTCTCGACCAACGACACGTTCTCGTCGTCGACGTTCACGTTGTTGCCGTTCATGCGCGTGGGGTCGAGCGAGTGCCACGGATTGATGCCCGACGCGGTGGGATCGCCGTCCTTGATGGCCTCGGCCAGCGAGTTCTCGAACGAGATGCGGCCCGCCAGGTAGCCCGGCGTGTCGACGTTCGCGATGTTCTCGGCGGTGATGCGTTGGCGCGCGGCGAGTCCATCGAGAGACGCCTGAATCGCGCGCATGGCGAGATCGAGCATCGAAACCGGTCACCACTTTCGGGTGTCCGTCCTTGGAAATGCCGCGGCGGGCCTTCCTACGCCCGCCTTCGCCTACAGGCGACACATCGGCGTTTCGGGCCAGAAGTTGAGCGACACCCGTAGCGTCACACCCGCCACGATCCGTGAATCTCAGACATGGTGTTCGCGGTTGCCACGGAACGTGAGGAGAATACGCTCGACCTCGTGACCTATCGGCCGGGGCTCGACGGCGTGCGCGCACTCGCCGTGATCGCCGTCTTGGCCTATCACGACGGGCGGCTGGGCGGCGGCTACCTCGGAGTGTCCGTTTTCTTTACGCTTTCCGGGTTCCTGATCACGAGCATATTGCTCACCGAACGTGAGCGAACCGGTCGGGTGGCGCTGCGGGCGTTCTTCGCCCGCCGGGTCCGCCGCCTGCTCCCCGCGGCCCTGCTCGGGGTCGTGCTCGCCGCGATCGTGATCCCGTCGGTCGCGGGTGGGCGTGGTGCTCCGGGCTTTCGCGGCGACGGACTCGCCGCCCTCGCCAACGTCGCCAACTGGCGATTCGTCCTCGCGGGCCAGTCATATGCCGACCAGTTCGCGGCCCCGTCGCCGCTGCTGCACTATTGGTCCCTCGCGGTCG
>JAWXCJ010000076.1:0-13710 GCA_034408875.1 Actinomycetota bacterium | reverse complement strand
CCGACGCGATTGCGGCGGTGAAGGAGCGGACCGAGATCACTCGGTCGTGAAGTGCTCCGCGAGCCCGGAGATGTCGAGCAGGCGTGTGACGGGTTCGCTGGCGTTGCGCAGGCGCAGTTCGCCGTTGCCGTCGCGCAACCGGCGCTGTGACGTCAGAATCGCTCGCAGCCCCGACGAGTCGATGAATCCGGTTTCGGACAGGTCGAGGACGATGTCGTTCGCCCCGTCGGAGACAAGGCTCGCGATGCGTTCCTCGAGCCCCGGAGCTGTGTAGGCGTCGATCTCGCCCTTGATCGAGACGACGGTGCGATCGCCTTCGGCCGTGGTGGTGACCACGAGCTCGGGACCCAGACTCTGTTCGTCCACGGTCGTTGCCCTTCGTCGGTGATCGCGCCGGGGCACGGTTGCACCCGCAGCGGCAATGACGGTACCCGCCGAACGGTTGCGGCGAAACTGGCAGGTTTCGGGGTCAGTCGGACCGGGCAGACCACGCGCAGTGGCTGAACTTTCGGCATGGGACATGATCGGGCGGCTGCTGCTGGCTGCGGCCCTTGGTGCCGCGATCGGCACCGAACGTGAAATCCATGGGCAGGACGCCGGGCTTCGCACCCATCTGATGCTGGCCCTGGGCGCCGCGCTGTTCGGCGTCATCTCGGTCGGTGCGTGGGACGACTTCTTCGCGCCCACCGCCGATACGAACTACCGGATCGATGTCACGCGCGTCGCGTCGTATGTCGCGGCCGGGATCGGTTTCATTGGCGGCGGCGCCATCGTGAAACACGCGGGCGGTGTTCGCGGGCTTACGACCGCGGCGTCGCTCTGGGTCGCGGCGGCGGTGGGGCTTGCTGCGGGCGTCGGGTTCTGGGTGCCGGCGTTGACCGCGACGGCCGTCGCGTTGTTCTCGCTGGTCGCGCTGCGGCCCGTGCGTTCCGTCGTGCGGCGAGTCGGGACGGGCCGCGGTGGAAACCTCGTCCTGACGGTGCGCGACGAAAAGGTGCTGGCCGAGCTGATGCGTGTACTGCACGAGGACCTGCCTGTCACCCCGGTGCAAGTGCGCTCCGGTCCCGCGGCCAACGGCGAGGGATACGAAGTCTTCGTCGTGTATCCGGCGGTCGAACCCCACGTGCTGATCGACGTCGCCAGCCGCGTCCGAGGGCTCGATTTCGTGACGGAACTCCACGTCGGCGCGGGCTAGTTCACACGACCGTCGGCGTGTCATGTTGCGTCACGTCGACGAGGATCTCGCCCTCGTGCGCGTGCCTAATCTCGACGATGTCGCCGCGCAATCGCGTCTGGTACACCGGCTGCGGGCAGGCCGCCGGGCCGCGCACGACGGCGCCGTCGTCGAGGCGGAACTTGCTGTTGTGCCACGGGCACTCGATGACGCTTCCGTCGACGTAGCCCTCGTCGAGCGGACCGCCTGCGTGCGAACACGTCGCCGCGAGCGCGTAGACGCGCCCGAGGTCGCGCACCAGGACCACGCGCGCGCCGTCGACGTCGACACCGTGTGGGTGTCCGTCGACGAGTTCGTCCGCTCGGCACGCGACCTGCCACGCGGGGTTGTCGACGACCGGCACGTCGGCATCGACGCCGACACCACGCCGGAACACGAGATGACCGCCGAGATAGCCGCCGGCGCCGACGGCACCGAGTGCGGCCGCGCTGAGCACCTTGCCCCGGAAGAAGTGGCCGCGCCGCCGGGCTGACCACGACGCCACCTGGAGCAACAGCCCCACCGAGTTCGCGGCCGCGTGCACGACGCCGACACGACGGTCGCCTTCACGCGTGTGCTGCCAATCGGCCGCGCCGCTCAGCGCGGTCGGGACAGCCGCGAGGACTCCCAATGCGACGAGCCGGCGCGCCGCCGGTCGCGCCGCCCGCCCGCCGAGCAGATCGAGTGCGGCGGCGCTGGTCCACGCGCCGATCGGAAGGTCGGTGAGCAGCGGGTGCAGGCGGTGACCGATCGGCGCACCGGAGAGCACGCGGCTGGCGGCGTCGGAACGGGTGATCCGTTTGGCGACGGGTTCGAGCAACGCGGCCGGCGCGTCGAGCACGCCGGTCGTCTCGATCCGTTCGACGATCTTGTCCATGTACGACGAGAGGTCGTTCACGGGGTCCGGCCCTCGCCTTGCTGGTTCGCGCCCCGCTCGGCCATCTCCTCGTAATGCTCTTTCGTCTTCTCGTCGGCTGCGCCGGCGCGATCGGCCGTTTCTTCCTCTTCCGGCGTAGGCATGTCGTCGGGACCGGCGATCGTCTCGGCGTCGGACCGTTCGGCGGCACGGGTCTCTTTGCTCGGGCGCGTGGGATCCGAGGTCATGGTGATCCTCCTGGTCGATTGTGTTCCTGAGCAGTTACCCGATCGCGGCCTTGGGGTAACACAGACCGATGCAACGTCGGATTCTGTCGTAGTCAGTCGTTCTCGCGGACGACTTCGGTGGCGTCCTTGTCGGTGCGGAACCCGAGAAATATCGGGTGCCGTACCACGCCCGCGTTGGTCCACTCGGTGAACTTCACCTCGACGACGAGGATCGGTTCAACGAAGCGCGCGGTCTTGGGCGGCGTACCGTCGTCGAACGGGCTCGTGTCGCGGGCGCACCGCGCGAATACGCGCTCGAGTTCGGAGATGTCGTGTTGTGACAGGCCGCTCCCCGCGCGCCCGGCGTAGTGCAGGCGCGGCGGATCGTCGGGCGTGTAGTAGCCGAGGAGCAACGAGCCGATCGAGCCGGTCCGACCCTTCTCGCCGGGCATGTACCCGCCGACGACGAATTCCTGGCGGTACGAGTTCTTCTGTTTGACCCACCCGCGCGATCGCCGGCCGGGTTCGTAGATGCTGTCGAGCTTCTTCGCGACGACGCCTTCGATGCCGAACCGCACGCTGACTTCGCGCGTCGACGATCCGTCGCCGACTTCGTGCGGCGGTGTCTGCCAGTTCGATCCCGCGAGTCCGAGCGCGAGTAGGCGCTGACGGCGTACCTCGTAGGGTTCGGACATCAGGGAATGACCGTCGAGCCAGAGCAGGTCGAACAGCACGTACGCGACCGGCGTTTCGCGCGCGAGTTTCCGGATGGCGGTATCGCTCGTGACGTGCATTCGGCTCTGGAGGCGTTCGAAGCTCGGGCGCCCGTCGTCGTCGAACGCGACGATCTCGCCGTCGACGACCGCGTCGCTCGTTCCGAACTCGACGCCGAGCGGGCGCAACTCGGGATAGCGCGCGGTGACCTCGTTGCCGTTGCGACTGAACAGCGACAGCCGGCCGCCGTCGACGTAGCCGAGGGCGCGGATGCCGTCCCACTTGAGTTCCCACGCCCAACCGTCGGACGGGATCGCGCGCGTCGACGTCGACGCGAGCATCGGTCGCAGATCGGCCGGTGGGAGTTCGCGGTCGGGGTCGTCCGGTGGGTCCATCCGGTGGATCATCCAGTCCTTGCCCCGCGTGCGGAACAGCACGTAACGACCGCGCACCCTCTCGCCGTGGAAGGTGACCATCACTTCTGTGTCGTCGAACTTCTCGGTCTCGTACGTGCCGGTGTCGTACACGCGCATCGTGCCCGCGCCGTACTGACCGGCAGGGATCTCGCCCGCGAACGTGAGGTACTCGAGCGGATGGTCTTCGGTGCGGACGGCCAGATGGTTTTTGCGCGGATCGGCCGGGATGCCTTTCGGAACCGCCCACGAGACGAGGGCGCCGTCGCGTTCGAGGCGGAGGTCCCAGTGCAACGCGCGGGCTCGGTGTTCCTGCACGACGAAACGCGGCGTATCGGAGTCGCGCGGCGCCACTGCTCCGGCCGGTTCTGATGTCGCGGTGAAATCGCGCTTCGCGCGATACTCGGACAGGCCATCGCCGCGTCGGGCCACGGCGTCACCGTACCCACCGGGCCTGGGGGGAACGATCACACGTATGCCCAGTGAACCCGACGGCAACGGGGCCGACCTCCGGGCGTTGAGCGCATTCGATCGCGACGGTGTGCCGGCGTTCGACGAGGACGCGGCGGGGGCGCGTAGCGGCCCGAAGCAGCGAGTCCTGGAGTTTGCGCGCAAGCGCAACTGGCCGTGGCTGGGACGGGCATTGCAGGTCTACCAACGCTTCCAGGACATCCGTGGCGGTGATCTGGCGTCGGCCCTGACACTGCAGGCGTTCCTCGGCTTGTTCCCCTTGCTGATCGTCGGCGTGGCTGTGCTGGGATACATCCAGAGCGGTTCCGCCGACTTTGCGGCGGACCTCATCGACGACCTCGGGCTCGACGGCGAGGCGGCGCGCATCTTGAACGAAGCGCTGGACACCGCGGCGAAGAGCCGGCGGACAGCGACGGCCATCGGACTGTTCGGGTTGTTGTGGGCCGGGCTCGGGTTCACCGCCGCGCTGCGGCTCGCGTACAACCAGGCGTGGCAGGTGCAAGCGCGCGGCTGGCGCGACCGGCTGGCCGGGCTGCTCTGGTTCGTTGGCGCGGGTGCACTGTTCCTCGTCGGCCTCGCCGCAACCGCGGCGATGAACGTGTTGCCGGGACCGCTGTGGCCGATGGCCCTGATCTTCGGGCTGCTCGTCAACTTCGTGCTGTTCGTGTGGACCGCGCGCGTGCTCCCCAACATCGACGTCGGATTGCGCGCGCTCCTGCCGGGCGCGGTGTTCGCTGCTGCCGGGCTCGAAATTTTGAAGATCGCGGGCGCCTTTGTCCTTCCGCGCATGATCTCGTCGGCATCGGCGCTGTGGGGAACCCTCGGAATCCTCTTCGCGATCCTCGGCTGGTTGCTGTTCTTCGGACGGTTGCTCGTCTACGCGGCGGTGATCGACGTCGTGCGCTACGAAGCCCACGCCGGAACCGTCGCGGGGCTGGTCGACCAACCCCGCCATCGCGGCGCGACGCGTGCGGTCACGCGCGGCGGGTCGAGCCGCCCGGACGGTCCGCCCGTTGTGTCCGTTCCGAGCGAAGTTCGCAGCTCGTGAACGTTTGCGCGCGGTTCGTGTAGAGAACATCCCGTCCGCCGTATTTCTGACCCGAAAACCTGGAAATTTTTCGGGTCAGTGGTTTGTGCCGCGCGTTTGCGTGGGTAGCGCGAGCGTGGGTCTGGGCCGTCGCCCCCCGCACGACGTGCCTGGACCCCCTGCAGCACCGGTACGGGGACGCCGGGCATAGCCGCCCGGGCCTGGCGTTCCCACCGGTGATGCTGCGCGTTTGGCCGCACTACGTTGCCCGCCATGACCGACGCGATGGGCCACGGCAAGAAGCAGCGTGACGTCATTCAGATGTCCCACGACGAGGTCGTGGAGTTCCTGAAGGAACGCCACAGCTCGACCATGTCGACCCTCGCCGCCGACGGCAGCATTCACTCCATCGCCATGTGGTACGGCTTCCTCGAAGGCGCGATCGCGTTCGAGTCGAAGACGAAGGCGCAGAAGGTCGTGAACCTGCGCCGCGACCCGCGCATGACGTTCCTCGTCGAAACGGGCGAGACCTACGACCAACTCCGCGGCGTGACGCTCGTCGGGCGGGGCGAGATCATCGACGACCCCGACCGCATGTGGGAACTCGGCATCAGCGTGTTCGAGCGCTACACCGGTCCGTACACCGACGAGATGAAACCGTTCGTCGAGACGATGCTCCACAAGCGCGTCGTCGTGAAGCTCCACGTCGATCGCACCATCTCGTGGGACCACCGCAAACTCGGCTTGCCGGCGATGTAGCTAGAACCCCTCGAAGCCTGATGGTTCGTGGGGGCCGATGACGCCGTGCTCGAAGATGCCCCAGCCCTCGTTACCATCGAAGGTGACCTGCGCGACGTGGTCCCACAACGAGAACGACGCCCGGCCCTTCACCGCTTCGTCGTTGTAGTCATACACCGCGCCTTCGACCCAGTCGTCGCCTTTCCAGAGGCCGTGCGTCCAGTCGGGGTCGGCGCCGTAGCCACAACCGACGTTGAGTGAGATGCCGATGACAGGCTCGATCTCCAACGTGTGCAGCTTGCCGTCGCGCCCGGTGAGTTCCATCGACGCGCGTGTCGGGTGGCGGGTGCCTTCCTTGTACGTGATCTCCGGCAACGGCCAACCGAGTTGCTCCGGCGGTTTGCCGGTGGCGGCGGGCCACACGCGCATCGCGTAGTTCGTGTTCCGCAACCCGGTGCGGTCCTCTTCGAGGATGACGTGCACGGCGAAGTCGTCGAAGCGCAGCGGGATCCAGCACCACCACATGCCGCCGAAGTCGTTCGGCCGTCCTGCCGGCTCGGATTCGCCGACCGGGCGGATACCCCACGACCGGTCGCGCGTCGCGGTGAAGCGGTCGGGCGTGACCGCGATGGTGTCGCCGTCGACACGAAGCTCGCCGGTGAACGTTCCGACGCCCGCAAAACGCGACGCATCGAGCAGGATGCGCTCGCCCTGGCGCCGGATGTGCTGCGGTTCGGCGATCGGTCCGTACTCCGACTCGTACATGAGGTCGAAGCCGATGCCGTGCTCGTCGGCGTCGCAGACGAGGCGGATCTTCCGGAACGGCTCGATGACCTCGATCCGGTACGGACCGACCTGTTGCGACATCTTGTCGTCAGGGCGCGATCCGGACATGCGCACAGCCCACTGGCGGTCGCCCCGCCGCACCGTCGCGTACGCGTCGATGATCCCGAGATTGGGGTACACGCCCAGCCCGGTGATGAAGTACGCGTCCGCTTGGTGGTCCACTCCCTGGTAAATGCACCGGTCGTAGACGTTGCGGTCGCTCGACGCCACGTACCGCATCGGAAGTGGCAATTGGTGGATCGGGAACTCGTCCAGCGGGTCGAAATCAAGCATGAGCGGAATCTACGCCGAAGCCGATCCCCCCAGCATCTGCGCAGATTGCGTAGTCTCTAGGCCAGCCAGCAGCACAGGGAGGCGGAGCACTGTGGGGCTGTTTTCACGACGGCAACGTGGAACGAAGCGCGCGGACCGGCAACGGGACGCCGCGACGCCCGCCGCCCCGGCGTACCTCGACTGGATCGAGCACTACACGTTGCCGCGCGAACCGGCCGCGACCGAGCCACCCGCGTGGAGCCCGCCGTCCGAATCGGAGACCCGCAAGGTCTCGTAATCCTCAGCGGGTTTCGGTCTTGCCGAACGCGCCGGCGTCGCGCGCGGCCGCGATGCGGGCGTCGTCCCAGCCGAGGACCTCGCGGAGCACTTCGTCGGTGTGCTGGCCGACCGTCGGCGCCTTGCTCGGTTCGGGGAGCTGCTCGTTCTCGAACTTGATCGGGATCGGCAACATGTCGGCGCCGAGCCGCTCCGCCGGCAACCAGTCGAACCGGGCCTGAAACTGCGGGTCGTTGGGCAGCGTCTTGGGCGAGTTGGCCGGCACGATCGGCGCGTTGTGCACCTTGGCGAACTCGGTCCACTCCGCGGTGGTGCGCGACGCGAAGATGTCGCGCAAGATGACGCGCAACTCGGTGTTGCCGCGCGCGTGGTCGCCGTACTGCGAACCCGGCCACTTCTCGAACAGGTCGGCGCGGTCGACGCCCTCGCAGAAGTTCTTCCAGAACTCGCGCTCCGACGCCATGAACAGCACGTGGCCGTCGGAGGACTTGTAGAACTGATAGCGCACGCCTTGTTCCATGCCGCCGGTGCCGGGCGCGCGCCGCTCGAAGTTGTCGGCCTCGTTTCCGGTCACTTCCGACTCGGGCCGTTCGTACGCGCGCCATGTTTCGCTGCGCAGCCAGTCGATTGCCGCGGCCGCGTCTGACTGCGCGATCTCCAGGGCGCAACCCTCACCCGTGACGCGGGCGCGCGTGACGCCGGCCAGCAACCCGAGCGCGCCGTACACGGGACCGGCGTTGATGCCGATCGACACGTGCTCGGGCATGTACTCGAAGCCGTCGTCGTCGGTCTTCGGTTGCACGATGCCGGCCCAGGCGTCGTAGGCGATGCCGTGGCTCGGCATGTCGCGGTAGGGGCCGGTGGCGCCGTAGCCGGAGATGGTGACGAACACGATCCGCGGGTTCACTTTCCGCAGTTCGTCGTAGCCGAGGCCTCGGCGTTCGAGCCCGCCCGGGCGCATGGCCTCGACGACCGCGTCGGCGTCGCGGACGAGCTCGACGAACGCGTCGCGGCCCGCGTCGGTGCGGAGGTCGAGCACGACGCTGCGCTTGCCCCGGCTGACATGCAGGAACAGCAGCGACACGCCTTCCACGACGGGCCACGTCATGCGCCGGCCGTAGTCGCCCTGCGGCGGTTCGACCTTGATGACGTCGGCACCGAGGTCGGCGAGGTGGGTGGTGAGCGCACCGGGCCCGAGCATCGACACTTCGACGATGCGCAGGCCCGCGAGCGGAGCCGGTCGAGATGCAGCCATGGGGTGAGAACGTACTGTGACGGCGTGCGTCTCTCCGAGTTGGTCGACGGGCCGGGCGCCGACGTCGTCGTGATCTGCGACGGGGTCGAGACGACACGCGCCGAGCTGGAGCAGCGGGCCGGGGCGGTCGAGCACGCGGTGCGCGAACGCGATCTGGGCGGCCGTGCTATCGGAGTGCTGCTGCCCGGCACTGCGGCCGCGATTGCGGCGTGGGTGGGCATCTGGCGGGCCGGTGCGACGTTCGTCCCGCTGAATCCCCGCGCCCCGGCCGACGAGATCGGGCGCGTCGTCGACGGCGTCGGCATCGCTGCCGTACTCACTGCCGTCGATCCCGTCGCATTTGCGCCCGGCGCGGACGAACCCCGTCGCGCCGACCCGGCCGAGGCGATTCTCCAGTTCACGTCGGGCACGACGGGGCGGCCCAAGGCGGTGCCGCTGCGCCACGACACCGTGCTCGAGCTCCTCGACTCCGTGATCGGTTCGTTGCGGGGCGGGCGCGACGGCGGCGCGCGGATGCCGAACCTCGTCCCGATGTCACTTGCGCTCTGGGCCGGCATCTACCAGGTGCTCTTCGCGTTCAGACTCGGCGTGCCGGTGGTGCTGATGGACCGGTTCGAGCCGCGCGAGTTCGCCCGGCTCGTCGCGCAGTACGGGATCAAGTCGTCGGTGCTGCCGCCCGCGGCTCTGGTGATGCTCGCGAACGACGAGGCGATCACGACGCTCGAACCGCTGCGGTATGTCCGCAGTGTGTCGGCGCCGCTCTCTCCCGCCCACGCGCGCCGGTTCCACGAGCGCTTCGGGGTCGCGATTCTCAACGGCTACGGCCAGACCGAACTCGGGGGAGAAGCGATCGGCTGGACTGCCCACGACTGGAAGGAGTTCGGCGCGACGAAGCTCGGCGCGGTTGGCCGTCCGCACGCCGCGATCAGCGTGCGCGTGCGCTCCGACGACGGGTCGTTCGCAGGAACAGGCGAGATCGGGGAGATAGAGCTCCACTCGACCGCGCGCCTTGCCTCGGAAGACGCCGCGCTCGAAGGCCGCGTCACCGACGACGGCTGGTTGCGCACCGGTGACCTCGGCCGCGTCGACGCCGAAGGGTTCGTGTGGATCGACGGGCGCGTCAGCGCCATGGTGAACCGCGGCGGCTTGAAGGTGTTTCCCGACGAGGTCGAGGAGATCCTGCGCGGCCACGGCGCGGTCGTCGACGTCGCGGTGGCGGGGGTTCCGGACGACCGGCTCGGCGAAGTGCCGTGGGCGTTCGTGGTCGCGTCCGAGCCGGTCGCCGCCGCCGCCTTGTGCGCCTTCGCCCGGGACCGGCTCGCGCCGTACAAAGTGCCCGCCGGAGTCACGTTCGTCGACGAGCTGCCGAGGAACGAGGCGGGCAAGGTGCTGCGCCAGGAGCTGGTCGCGCTTGTCGAGGTCGATTGACCTTTGAGCCAGTGCTGATGCCGCTACCTACCGGTAGGTAGGCTAGGGTCGACCTCGTAGAAACGGGTGGCCAGGAGGGTTCGTGACTGCAGCTCCGGTGGACGTAGATCTCGTGCAGGCGCGCAAGGTGCAGTGGAAGGCGTCGATCCCATTCATCCTCGCCAACCTGCTGCCGCTGCTGGCGATCTGGACCGGCGTCACGTGGAAAGCCGCCTTCCTTTTCGTGTTCCTCTACTGGACGCGCGTGTTTTTCATCACCGCCGGCTACCACCGCTACTTCTCGCACAAGACGTATCGCCTCAACCGTTTCTGGCAGTTCGTGTTCGCGTTCGGCGGCGCGAGTTGCGCACAGAAGGGCCCGCTCTGGTGGGCGTCGAACCACCGCGTGCACCACAAGTACACCGACACGCCGGGGCGCGACCCGCACACGCCCCGCGAAGGCTTCTGGTGGAGCCACGTCGGGTGGGTCGTGTCAGGGCTGTACAAGGACGTCGACTACGACGACATCAGCGACTTCTCGAAGTATCCCGAGCTCCGCTTCCTGGACCGGCACGACTGGATCGCACCGTGGACCGTCGGCATCGCGGCGTTCCTCTTCGCCGGCCTCCCGGGGCTGTTCTTCGGGTTCTTCGGCTCGACGCTGTTGCTGTGGCACGGCACGTTCCTCGTGAACTCGGCCGCGCACGTGTGGGGCACGCGGCGGTACGACACGCCCGACCTGAGTCGCAACAACTGGTGGGTCGCGATCATCACCATGGGTGAGGGGTGGCACAACAACCACCATCACTATCCGATGTCGGCGCGCCAGGGTCACCGCTGGTGGGAGTGGGACCCGTCGTATTACGTGCTGCGGGGCCTCGCCCTCGTCGGCATCGTGAAAGACATCAAGGAGCCCCCGGCCCGGGCCCTCGAGAACCGCCGCATCGTGAAGGGTGCTCCGATCGCCGTCGAGGAAACCAAGGAACCGGTTTCGGTTTCGTAGTTGTTCGTCGCCGTCGCGACGGAATCGGCGATTCCGTTCGGCCACCGCTGGAACATTCAGACGCCGACGCACGACGTGAGCCCCGAGGAGATGCAGCGCCTCATGGAGGAGTAGCGCTACGGGATCTCGGCGTGGCCGCCGAACCCGCGGCGCATCGCGGAGAGGATCTTCGCCGCGAACTCGCCGCGGCCGCGCGACTCGAACCGTTGGATCAGTGACGCGGTGATCACGGGGGCGGGAACGCCCTCGTCGATCGCGGCGATCACGGTCCAGCGGCCTTCACCGGAGTCGGAGACGCGGCCGCTGTAGTCGTCGAGGGTGGGGGAGATCGCGAGCGCGTCGGCGACGAGGTCGACGAGCCACGACTCCACGACCGAACCGCGGCGCCACACCTCGGCGACCTCGGCCACGTCGATCTCGTACTGGTACGCCTCGGGGTCGCGCAGCGGTGTGGTCTCGGCGTCGACGGCGTGGTCGAGCGTGCCGATGTTCGCGTGCCGGATGATGCTCATGCCTTCGGCGATCGCGGCCATCATCCCGTACTCGATGCCGTTGTGGACCATCTTTACGAAGTGCCCGGCGCCGGCGGGGCCGCAGTGCAAGTAGCCCTCGGGTGCGGTTCCCTCACGAGTGCGGTGCGGGGTCGGGTCGGCCGCGTCGACGCCGGGGGCGAGGGTCTTCCAGACCGGGTCGAGGTGGCCGACGATGTCGGGTTCGCCGCCGATCATCAGGCAGAAGCCGCGGTCGAGGCCGAAGACGCCCCCGGAGGTGCCGACGTCGACGAAATGCAGCTGCCGTTCCGCCAGCGCCTTCGCGCGCGTGATGTCGTCCCGGTAGTAGCTGTTGCCACCGTCGATCACGATGTCGCCCGGCGCCAGAAACTCGACCAGCACGTCGACGTTGGGTTGCACGATCGCGGCCGGCAACATGACCCACGCGACGCGCGGCGGTTCGAGCTTGGCGGCGAAGTCTTCGAGTGACGTCGAACCGACCGCGCCTTCGGCCGCGAGTGCGTCGACGACCGCCGGTGCGATGTCGTAGACGACGCAGCGATGACCGTCGCGCATGAGACGGCGCACCAGGTTTGCCCCCATGCGGCCGAGGCCGACCATCCCTATCTGCATGCGCTGCTCCGTAGCCATCAGCGGGGAAACACCGTGCGCTCGACGGTTTCGCCCCGGGCGACGAGAATCACCGCGACCAGATCGGGGGCGAACAGGCCGTGGTCGACGATCCCCGGTGTCGCCGACAATCGGGCCGCGAGCGCGGCCGGGTCTCCGACGGGTCCGTGGTAGTCGGCGACGATCCCGCCGTCGGGCGTATGAGGGACGTCGCGCAGGGTCACGTCGGGGCCGAGCCGCCGCAGCGTGGCCGGGAGGCCGAACGCGAGCAGCTCGAGCGGGATCGGTGCCCCGATGGCGGCGACGGGTTTGGTCGAGTCGGCGATGACCACGAACCGGTCGGCGGCGGCGGCGACGATCTTCTCGCGGGTGTGGGCCCCGCCGCCGCCCTTCACGAGCCACCCGTCGGGGGCGACCTGGTCGGTGCCGTCGATCGCGATGTCGAGGTGGTCGATCGCGCCGAAGTCTTCGACCGGGATGCCCAGCGTGCGGGCCGCGTCCTCGGTGCGGGGCGACGTGGCAACGCACCGGATCTCGAGGTTCCGGTTGGCGATGGCCGTCAGGAGGTGCGCGACGGTGGAGCCCGTGCCGAGCCCGACGGTCATGCCGTCCTCGACCAACTCGGCGGCCGCCTCGGCCGCGACCTGCTTCTCGCGCTCGACCGGCATGGCTCCCTCGCTCGCCGCGTCGGGGCCTTCGGCCGGTGGGCAACTCGCTGCGTCCGCACGATCATCCACGCTGGTCTCCATCACGACTACTGGGCTCGCGGCACGACGGAAACGTAGCTGCGATGAGCGAGCAGCGGCGCCATTGCGTAGCGTGGGTGCCCGTGGACACCGTCACACCCGTTCCGGTTCGTTCGACCGCCGACCGCTGGGCGCGCCGGGTGCTGCTCCTGCCCGAGGACGGGCCGAAGGTCAGCATCATGGACGCCCAGAATGCGTTCAGTACGTCGATCGCGATCTCGGCGACCCGGTGCCTGTTCACCTACATCTTCGTGCCGTTCATCGCGCCGCTCATCGGGCTGCACGACGCGATCGGACCTGCGTTCGGGCTCGCACTCGGCCTGATCTCGATGGTTGCCATTGTCTTTGCCAGCCGCCGGTTCTTCGCGGCCGACCACAAGTGGCGCTGGTACTACGTCAGCCTCGGTGCAGGGGTGTTCGTCCTCCTGATCTGGCAGGCCGTTGTCGACCTCTCCGACATCTTCGCCTGAGCGGAGTCGCGTCCCCACGGGACTGCGCCGGTGGTTGTGGTTCGGCGCGGGGTGGGGCGCGGTCGTGCTCGGCACCATCGGCATCGTCGTACCCGGCTGGCCGACAACGGTGTTCTTCATCGCCGCCGCGTCGTGCTTCGCGCGGTCGTCGCCTCGCTTCGAGCGTTGGGTGCTCAACCTCCCGAAGATCGGCCCCATGGTGCGCGATCATCGCGCCGGACTCGGCATGCCGCGCTCGGCGAAGGCGTGGGCGATCGGCATGATGGTCGTCTTCGCCGGCTTCAGCGCGTACTTGGTGCGCGACCTCTGGTACGTCAGCGCCGCGATCGTCGCGCTCGTCCTCGTCGGCATCTGGTACATCGGCCGGCGCGTCCCGACCCGCCGCCCCTGAATCGTTCTGGACGCGCGTATCTGTTGCTGACAACAGATACGCGCGTCCAGAAGCAGGTCTAGAGCGATCGGGGCCGGCGGCGACGAGTTGGCTGCGTTGACAATGGCGCCGATTGTGACTGTTGTGATGTCGCCCACGGCGATCTCGACGTTCATCGGCAGGCCCGGCACTGGCGGAATTGTGTCATGGGTCTTATGTTGCCTCTTGGCTGGAGAGCACGGACGCTCGTTCTCTGTGGGGGTGAGCGATGATCCGTCGCGCTG
>JAWXCJ010000075.1:0-11063 GCA_034408875.1 Actinomycetota bacterium | reverse complement strand
CGGACGCAGTGGAGCCACGGACGGCGCAGCGAGGGAGCCGTGTAATGGTGCGGACGCAGTGGAGCCACGGACGGCGCAGCGAGGGAGCCGTGTAATGGTCGATCCGCGCCGCACCTTGGGTGCCGCCGGCGAGGCTGCAGTCGCAACGTGGTACGAGGCGCACGGGTACACCGTGCTCGACCGCAACTGGCGCGTGCGCGCCGGTGAACTCGACCTCGTGCTCGCACGGGCGAACACGGTCGTGTTCTGCGAGGTGAAGACCCGCACGGGCGACGGGTTCGGCATGCCGTTCGAAGCGGTGACGAAAACGAAGCAGCGCCGCTTGCGCGGCCTCGCGTCGGAGTGGTTGGCGGCGCGCCGGGTTGGCGCCCGAGACTTGCGCTTCGACGTCGCGTCCGTCATGCCCGACGGCGACAGCTGGACGATCGACGTGTTGGAAGCAGCGTTTTGACTTCCCCTTCCAAACGGCTCGCGGAACTCGGCATCACGCTGCCGCCCGTGTTCCCGCCCGTCGGCAACTACGTCGGTTGTGTTGTCGTCGGCGACATGGTGCACGTCGGCGGCCACGGCCCCGTCGACGGCTCGCATGACGGCGTTGTCGATCCTCGCGACGTTGCAGGCCGAACTGGGCGACCTCGACCGCGTCAAGCGCATCGTGAAGGTGTTCGGCATGGTGAACGCGGCGGAGGGGTTCGACCGAATGCCCGAGGTCATCGACGCATGTTCCGACCTGATCGCCGAACTCCACTGACCTCATACTTGCGCCGAGTGTGCGCCCTCAGGGCGCACACTCGGCGCAGGTTGCGTTAACGGCGGCGGCGCTCCTCGCGGTGCCAGCAGCCGGTGTGCCAGTGGCGGTGCTCACCTTGGGTTCCACGCGGCACGACGACCTTGTGGCCCTCGCCGACGCGGATCTCGTGGTCGCAGCCCGGACAGCGGTATTCCTTCACCGCTTCGTAGGGCTGCACATGGCGGACGTCGACGGCATCGGGGTCGGTCCCGTCATCGACCCAGTCGTGCTCACTCACGCCGAACTCGTCATCGCGGGAACGCAGCCCAGAGCACGAGCAGCGCGATCACAACCAGCGCAATCGCGACGAGCGCGATGTCGGATCGCCGCTGCTTGCGTCCGGGGAACGGATTGAAACCCACGCCGGAACGCTAATCGGGGTGGACGGTCCCCAACTCGTTGCGCACCGCTCGCACCGCTTCCTTGTCGGGTTCGGTGATGCGGTGGAGCCACGCGTTGTGCCACTCCCACTGGGCACCGCAGTTGGAGCACGAGATCAGCACCGACCCACCCGAGAGCCCCTCGGCTTCGATCGGCGTGCTGTCGTACGGACAGTTCTCGAGCTGCACGGGAAATTCTTCGGTACAAACCGGTCACATGTGTAGCCGGACCTGCGGAGCGAGCCCCGCCAGGCCCCTGGTCAGGGATTTCCCTGCATTGGTGCAGCCTCGTAGGGTCCGGCGCCATGAGCCCCAACGTAGGAATTCGGCGGCGCCGGTTCGCGCGCTTGTCCGCCCTGGGAGTCGCCGGCGTGCTGGTCGCGTGCGCGCTCGGTGCGAGCCAAGGAGCCGCCGCCGACGTCACGCGGGCCGGGCCGATCACGTTGACGTTGAGCGACGGGGCGCTCGAGACGCCGACCGGGCTCACGTTGGCGCCGATCGCGGGCACGCTGCCCGGCACGATCGACGCGGCGGGCCGCATCACGATTCCCGCGGCCGCGATTTCCTTCGTCGACTTCGCGGTCCCGGGCACGCCCGTTGGTGACGTGTCGGTGTCGGTCGTACCGACCGGTGACTTCACCGGCACGGTCAACCCCGACACCGGTGCGATGACAATCAGCGGCGGGTTCACGACGCTGCTCTCCGTCGCCGACCTCGGCGCGAACGGTTGCCCACTCGGCCCCGTGACGTTGCGCTGGACGACGGCACCGGTGCACGGCGGCGCGACGCCGTACAACCCGGCGACCGGTGCCGCGGTGCTGGTCGAGGACACGTTCTTCGTGCCCGCGATCGCGAGCACGATCCCGAACTTCTTGCGGTGCGGCGCGCTGCTCCCGGTGCTCAACTCGACCTTGATGCTCCCGAGCGCGCCGTACAGTCCGGGCCCGCCCGTCGTCGGGTTCCGCATCGTCCAGCCGATGGCGATCACGCCCGCGGTCGGCAGTGTCACGACGACCACCGTTTCGAGTATTCCGTCGCTGTCGGTCAACGACGTGACCGTCACCGAGACCGACAAGAAGGCGCTAAAGGCGACGTTCACCGTGTCGTTGTCGCAACCCGCGGCCTCCACGGTGAAGGTGAAGTACGCGACCGCGAACGGTTCGGCGACCGCACCGGGCGACTATCAGAAGAAGTCGGGTACGTTGACATTCCCGGCCGGTACGACGAGCAAGACGGTGGCGGTCACGATCAAGGGCGACACCGCGGCCGAGAGCAACGAGACGTTTACCGTCGGACTCAACACGCCGAGCGGCGCGACGATCGGTGACGGCAGCGGTCTCGGCACGATCACCGACAACGACCCCGTGACAATCGACATCGGCGACGCCCAGATCGTCGAAGGCAACGCGAAGACGCAGACGCTCGCGTTCGTCGTCACGATCAGCCGCGCGTCCGACGCGCCGGTCAAGGCCAAGGTCACGACGACTGACGGCAGCGCGACCCAAGCCGGCAACGACTACAAGAACAAGTTCGGTTCGGTGACCGTGAAGCCCGGCCAGACCAGCGCGGTCGTCGAAGTCGTCGTCAACGGCGACACCGTGCCCGAATCCGACGAGACGTTCACCGTCACGCTGTCGGACCCGACCGCGGCGGTGTTGGGCGACGCGTCCGCGACCGGCACCATCACCGACGACGACGGCGTCTTGCCTACATAGCCCGAACGGGGCCACCACCGCCCCGCGGGCGTGACCACCTCGACCGGCGCCGTCGAGATGCGGCCGCGGTGCTCCTCATCAGGCCAGACAGGGCATCGGGGGCACAGGGCGGGTCACGCGAAGGGCTCGAGGCGGCCGGTGCCGAGGAGCGTGTGGGCTGCTCCTATTGCGTCATGGGCGACGGCGAGGGCCTGCTCTGCCTCTGCGGTTGTGACACCCGGGGTGCCGACGTCCGGGTACTCGGTGTCATTGCGCCGCCGCCGAAGCCGATTGATCTGACCGAACACCGCGACGCCGCTTCGGTCGTTGAATTGCTCGCGCGTTGCTTCAATCACAGCGATGTGACCGCCACGCGTCGTTGCCCTGAGTCCTTGTACGGCGAGCAGCGCTGCGGCTGCCTTGCGTGCCGCGTCGTAGCTCAGTTGCAACGCTCCCGCGGAGTCCGTGTGGACGCCGAGTGCGGCGAGCGCGACGTGAGCCTCGGCATCGCTCAGCAAACGTGTCGCGATGTCGGTAGACGGTTCGACGCGGTCGATTTCCCCGTCGTCAATCAGTCGTTGGACGGCCTCTCGGCCGCGAGCCCATGTCATCGGGGAAATTTGGCGCGCGGCTGCGCCGCGAGCAGGTCGGCCGCGAGATCGAGGATCTCGTCGTCGACGAGTACCGGTACGAGCGGCCGAGCCTTCACCTCCCGGATGAAGCTTTCGTGCCCGTTGAGCCACGCGTCCCGGGTTCTGGCGGTTGCTTGGACAGGAAGCCCGACCTGCCGTTCGGCTGCATCGGCTGCGTCGTGCAGGTCGTCGATGTCCACGGCGCCGATGACGAGCACGTCGATGTCGCTTGGCGCGCGTCCAGGTTGTCCGAGGTAGCGAGCGGCCCACGACCCGAAAAGCACGACGGCTTCCGCGCCGCGAAGGTCGCCGAACGTCTCGGCGACGACCGCGGGCGGCCCGTAAGTGCCGAGGATTAGTTGGCGAACCGCAAGGTAGAGCGGATGATTCTCGTTTGCCCGCACGAGTCGGGTGGGTCCGGCCTTTCGGGTACAGACGATGCCGCCTTCCTCTGCTCGATTGACCTCGCGGAGCACGGTCGGCATGCTCGAGCCGGTCCACTCCACGAGCTGCGTGAGGTTGTGCTCTTGGGCCGGGTCGATGAGGACACGGGCAAGGAGTCGTCCTTGGGTGGCGGACCGCAGCATCGGGGCAAGGGACGGGGCCGCTACTTTCATAAACCGTATAATAGTATACGGATAAAGAAAGCTGGTCACCGGGGCCACCAGCGGCCGCGGGCGTGCTGCACCGCCCCCACCTGTTCCAACCGGCGGATAGCGGCCGCGACTCGGGGGCCGCCGATGGTGGTGCGGCCGAGAATCTGGTCGACGCTCGCGGCTTCGCCCGCGAACGCCATGAGGACCTGTCGTTCGTCCGGCCCGTACACGTCCGCGGACGCGTGCCAGCCCTGGGCGGCGATGCCGTGGCCGAGCGCGAGGAGCACGTCGCTCGGGTCGAGGAGGCATAGCGCACCGTCGGCGATGAGCGCGTTGCACCCGGCCGCGGCCGGGTTGCGGCGCGACCCGGGGAGCGCGAACACGGGGCGCCCGTAGTCGGCCGCCTTCTCGGCGGTGATGCGCGAACCGCCGCTGATCGTCGCCTCGACGACGACGCACACGTCGCACAGCGCCGCGATGATGCGGTTGCGCACCGGAAAGCGTTCGGGTCGCGGGAGCACGCCGTACGGGTGCTCGCTCACGACCAATCCCGACGTCCGCACCCGCGCGTACAGCTTGCGGTGGCGGCGCGGGTACTCGACGTCGAGGCCGGTCGCGACGACACCGACCGCGAGGCCGTCTGCGTCGAGGCACCCTTCGTGCGCGGCACCGTCGATGCCGATGGCGAGGCCGCTCACGATCGTCACGCCCGCGCTTGCCAGGTACGCGCCGATTTCGTGCGCGTCGGCGAGGCCCTGCGGCGTCGCGGCCCGGGTGCCGACGATCGCGACCCGCGGCGCGCGGAACGCGTCGACGCCTTCGCCCTCGCCGCGCAGCATCGGCGGCCGGTCGGGGACTTCGTCGCGGATCGGGTAGTCGGGCTCACCGACCCGCCAGAGGTGCGTCGTGCGGGTCATCGGACGTCGCCCCGCAGCAGCGCAGCCAACTCGACGTCGTGCTCGGTCGCGGGGGAGCGTTCGTCGAGATCGGCCAAGGTCCAGGCCAGCCTTCGGATGCGCGCCGCGCCCCGGCCGGTCAACCGGCGCGACCGGCACACCGCCCGCCACGTGCGTTCGGCCGCACCGACGAGCGGCAGGTACTCGGCCAGCGCGCCCGCGGGCACGTGCGCGTTGCGGCGCCAGGGTGTGAGGTCGAGGCGCACCCGCTGGCGCTCGACGGCCATCGCCACGCGTTCACGCACGTCGGCCGAGGACTCGCCCGCGGGCGCGTCGGCGTCGGCCGAGGTCACTTCGAGGCGCAGATCGAAGCGGTCGAGCAACGGCGCCGAGAGCCGGCGCAGGTACCGGTGGCGTTGCGTGTCGCTGCAGCGGCAGTCGGCCTCGACCCGCCCGCACGGGCACGGGTTGCAGCACGCGACCAACAAGAAGTCGGCCGGGAACTCGACGGTGCCCCACGCCCGGCTGATGCGCACGACGCGCTCTTCGAGCGGCTGACGCAGCGCGTCGAGCACGGTCGGCGGGAACTCGCCCAGCTCGTCCAAGAACAGCGCGCCCCGATGCGCCAAGGTGATCTCGCCCGGACGAGGGCGCGGGCTGCCGCCGCCGATGAGCGCGACGGCCGACGCGCTGTGATGCGGAGCCCGGAACGGCCGCACCGAGCACAGCCCGGAGCGGGGCGCGGCACCCGCGGCCGAGTGGATCTTCGTGACCTCCAACGCCTCGCTCGCCTCCAGCGGGGGCAGGATCGTCGCGAGACGCCGGGCCAGCATCGTCTTGCCCGCGCCCGGCGGCCCGAGCATGAGCAGGTGGTGGTTCCCGGCCGCGGCCGCCGCGAGGGCGTGGCGGGCCAGGGGAAGCCCCCGCACGTCGGCCAGCTCGAGCGGCTCGTCCTCGGCCGCGGCCGGGTCATCAGGGGGAGCAGGTGGAATCTCCGGCCAATCGGCCTCGCCCTTCAGGCACGCCCGCAGCTCGCCGAGGCGACGGGCCACGAGGACCTGCGCGCCCGGCACGAGCGCGGCCTCGGCTGCGTTTGTCTCGGGCACGACGACCCGGGTCGTGCCCGCGGCGACGAGCGCGTCGACGAGCGCGAGCGTTCCGAGCACGGGCCGCACCCGCCCGTCGAGGCCGAGTTCGCCGAGCAGGGCCATGTCGTCGAGCACGCCGGCCGGCAGCTCCTCGTTGGCGCACGTGAGTGCCATGGCGACTGCCAACTCGAGCCCCGAACCCGACTTGCGCAGCGCCGCCGGCGCCAGGTTCACGGTGATGCGCTTCATCGGGAATTCGATGTCGGACGACAGCAGCGCGGCCCGTACCCGCTCGCGCGACTCACGCCCGGCCGTGTCGGGCAGCCCGACCACCGTGTACCCCGGCAGACCCCGGGTGACGTGCACTTCGACGGTGACGACCTGACCGTCGACCCCTTGCAACACTGCGCTGCGCACCGATGCGAGCACGGTTCCTCCTCAATAGCTCCGTTCAGGAGCTCCGTTCGGGTGAGGAGGGCCGTAACCGCGGCCGACGACGGTGAAGCGCACCCTACGAGTGCCGTGAGACACATTGGTTACGACCCCCCGCGATCAGCGACTACCGTCGGTGAGATGCCGTCGCGCCACGATGTCACCGGGTTCGCGACCACCCTCGGGTCCCGGAGCGAGCACACCCGCCGCGCTTACGTCTTCGACGTCGAGGAGTTCGTCGCCTGGTGCGACCGCGGTGACCTCCGGCCGAAAGACCTCGACCATCGCACCCTGCGCCGCTACCTCGCCTACCTCACGACCCGGGGCTTCTCCCGCAGCTCGATCAGCCGCAAGACCGCAGCTGTGCGCGCCTACGCCCGCTACCTCAAACGCCACGGGCAGCTGAAGAACTCCGTCGCCGGGCAGCTCCGCGCCCCGAAGACGACGAAGCGGCTCCCGAGAGTCCCTCGGGCCTCCGAAGCCGAGGCCCTGCTCGAGCGCGCCGCGGCGCTCGACGAGCCCACCTCCCGCCGTGACCTCGCCGTCATCGAGTTGCTCTACGGAGCGGGCGTGCGGGTCAGCGAGTGCTGCGGCCTCGACGTCGGCGACGTCGACTTCAAGCACCGGACGGTGACGGTTCTGGGCAAAGGGGCCAAGATCCGGCGGTTGCCCCTCGGTGACGCGGCCAGATTCGCTCTCGAGGATTATCTCCGGGCCGGAAGGGCTCAGTTACTGCACGAGCCCACCGATTCACTCTTCGTGAACGCCCGTGGACGGAGGCTCACGCCCCGAGATGCCCGACGGATCCTGGCGAGATACCCCCTCGAGGACGGCCGGGCCCTGCACCCACACGCCCTGCGCCACGCCTTCGCCACCCACCTCCTCGACGGCGGGGCCGACCTGAGAGCGGTTCAGGAGCTGCTCGGACACGCCGACGTAGGTACTACGCAGGTCTACACTCACGTGACCCGCGACCGACTGAAAGACGTGTACGAACGGACGCACCCTCGTGCCTGACGGAAGCGGTCCCTCCACCGTGGACGAGTTGGCGGCGACAATCGCCCAGCTCTGGGAGGACTACAAACTCGAGGGCACCCGTGACGCACGGGAGCGCCTCATCCTTCACTACTCGCCCCTCGTGAAATTCGTGGCGGGTCGTGTCGCCGCGGGCCTGCCCCAGAACATCGAGCAGTCCGACCTCGTCAGCTACGGAATTTTCGGCCTCATCGACGCGATCGACAAGTTCGACCCGGGCCGCGGGTACAAGTTCGAGACGTACGCGATCAGCCGCATCAAGGGCGCCATCATCGACGAGCTCCGCTCGATCGACTGGGTGCCGCGTTCGGTGCGGGCCAAGGCCCGCGCCATCGAGCGCGCGTACTCGAAACTCGAGAACGAACTCCGCCGCAGCCCCGACGACAAAGAAGTCGCCGCCGAACTCGGCATGACCGAAGACGAACTCGCCGCCGTGCTCGGCCAGGTGAGCTTCGTCGGCGTGGTCGCCCTCGACGAACTGCTCAGCGCCGGTTCGGAACGCGGCACCGGTGCCACGGTCGGCGACACCATCGCGGGCTCGGGTCACGACCCGGTCGAAGCGTTCGAGTCCGAGGAGATGCGCCAGGTCCTCGCCGACGCGATCAACCGCATGCCCGACCGCGAACGCCTCGTGCTCACGCTCTACTACTACGAGGGCCTCACCCTCGCCGAGATCGGCAGCGTCCTCGGCGTCACCGAGAGCCGGGTGTGCCAGATCCACACGAAGGCGATCTTCCAGCTCCGCTCCCGCCTGTCGGAGCCCATGCCCGAGCGCGGGATAGTTACCTGAGCGACCGGGTTTGCCCGTAGACGGTGGCGCAGTCCGGCGGTAACGTTCGCACCACTTCCCTCCTTCCCCGTCTGACCGTTCGCGTCCGGGGAGGTGCCCGTGAAGTTCGTCGTACTCGTGCTCGCGTTGTCTCTTGTCGCTCCTGCCGGCGCGTGGCAGAAGCCCGTCGACGGCGCCGTCGTGCGTCCGTTCGACCCGCCCGCCACCCGCTTCGGTGCCGGCCACCAAGGGGTTGACTTCGCCGCCACGCCCGGCACACCGGTTCGGGCCGCGGGCCCGGGAACCGTCACGTTTGCGGGCATGGTCGCCGGCGCGCGCCACGTTGTCGTCGGTCACGACGGCGACCTGCGCACCTCGTACTCGTTCCTGGCCACATCCACGGTGCGGCGCGGTGACGAAGTCGAACGGGGCGATGTCATCGGAACGACCGGCGGCACCGGCCCCCACCACGACGACGACGTCTCGCACTTCGGGCTCCGCCGCGGCGAGGTGTACAGCGATCCGATGAAGCTCTTCGCCGCCGTCGATCTCGCGAGTGTCGTGCACCTCGCACCCGTCTCCGACCCGTTCTTCCGAACCGTTGCCGACGAGCGGGGCGGGTTGCTCGACGGGCTCGGAAGTGTCGTCGGGGGCACGATCGACTTCGTCGGAGGCGTGGACGATGTGATGCTCGACGCGCTCGTGGACCTGGCCGAGCCCCTCGCCGACCTCGCCGTCGACCTCGGAGCAGATGCGTTC
The DNA here is from genome assembly GCA_034408875.1 of Actinomycetota bacterium. Lineage (GTDB taxonomy): Bacteria > Actinomycetota > Acidimicrobiia > IMCC26256 > PALSA-610 > JANNHK01. Next base: position 1,992 of record JAWXCJ010000075.1, on the reverse strand, counting down.
GAACGGTTCCGTAAGCTCGTCGCGCTGCACCCGATCGTGAGAAGGACGCTGCTGGCCCTCACCCTCGCTCGCGGCGCCCTCGCGTACGCGCAGGAGCAGTTCCGCTGCGACCGGGATGCGCCCGCGGCCGACGGCGAAGGCGGCTCCGGCCACCGGGTCATGCTCGTCGCCGGTATCGACAGCAAGCTCACCGAGCCGGGCGGCAGTTCCTTCGACCTCGAGCCCGAACGCCTCGGGTACGCGTCGGAGGAAGCCACCTACTTCTCGTACTCGGGCGCCGCGACCTACCGCGCCGACGACACGCTCACGGACATCGAGACCTCGGCCCGCGAGCTCGGCGAGCAGCTCAAAGCCATGCAGATCGCGGACCCCGGCCGCGAAGTCGATCTGGTCGCGCACTCGCAGGGTGGCGTGGTCGTCCTCGCGTTCCTCGAACTGGTCTACGACCCCGGCGACCCCGACTACCCGCCGCTCGGTACCGTGATCACGTTCGCGTCACCGCTCGACGGCGCGCCCCTCGCGACGCTGGGAAACAGGCTCCAGGAAGGCCCCCTCGGTTGGCTCCTGGTGGAAGGGGCCGAGCGGCTCGGGGCGCCGCCGATCGACGGCGACTCCACACAAGACCTTGTCGACGGCTCCGACCTCATGGACGACCTGGACGCCGCCGAACGGCCCGGGACGGTCGAGCTCACCACGATCGGCGGTGCCCACGACTTCGTCGTGCCCGCCAATGTGGCCACGACCGACGGTGCCCGGCACACGGTCGTCGCGCCCCGCGCCGCCTCCGCGCATTCGGGCATCCTCACCGACGACGAAGCGCTCCGGGCCGCCCGCTCCGCCCTCGAAGGCCGCGACGAGCTGCCCTGCCGGGGCCTCGGTACCTTCCTCGCCGCGGAGCTGTTCCCCCCACTGATCGAGGAGTACACCTACGGGTTCGGCGACCTGATCGAGCAGACGGAGGGCCCGGCGCGCCTCATCCCGACCCCGTGAATCGGCCCGTGAACGGCCCCGGGAGCGGCGGGCCCCGGCCGCTACACTGCCGCCCGAAGCCGGGGCACCCGTCCCGGACACGCTGCACGCCCGCGACCCCAGGTGGCGCCGCCCTCGCATTTGCAGGAACGGCGCTCGCGCGGGCGGAAGAGACCAACCTAGGGAGGCACGGCCGTGGCCGTCGTAACCATGAGACAACTTCTGGAGGCCGGAGTTCACTTCGGTCACCAGACCCGCCGCTGGAACCCGAAGATGCGCAGGTTCATCTTTGGTGAACGCAACGGGATTTACATCGTCGACCTGCACCAGACCCTCGACCGCATCGACACCGCGTACCGCTTCGTGCGGGACACGGTCGCCAACGGCGGCTCGATCATGTTCGTCGGTACGAAGAAGCAAGCGCAGGAGCCGGTCCAGAACGAGGCCAACCGCAGCGGCATGCCGTACGTCAACTTCCGTTGGCTCGGCGGCATGCTCACCAACTTCCAAACGGTGCACTCGCGTGTGTCGAAGCTGCGCGAACTCCAGCGCACGATCGACTCGGGCGAGATCGAGCTCATGTCGAAGAAGGAAGGGTTGAAGGTCCGCCGCGACCTCGCCAAGCTCGAACGCAACTTGGGCGGCATCAAGCAACTCGAGAAGGTTCCGAGTGCGATCTTCGTGATCGACACGAAGAAGGAACACATCGCGGTCACCGAAGCGAACCGGTTGAAGATCCCGGTCGTCGCGGTCGTCGACACGAACTGCGACCCCGACATCATCGACTACGTCATTCCCGGCAACGACGACGCGATCCGCGCCGCGCAGCTGATGTGTCGCGTGATCGCCGACGCGGTGATCGAGGGCAAGCACATTCAGCAGCGGCGCAACGCCCGCGCGGGCACGCGCTCCGAAGCTGCGGCGCCGGCGGCGCCGGCGGCGCCGGCCAAGCCGCAACGCAGCACCGAGGAAGAGGCCGCGCACCAGCAGCGGCAGGCCGAGGCCCGGGCCCAGGCGGCGGCG
>JAWXCJ010000074.1:0-3446 GCA_034408875.1 Actinomycetota bacterium | reverse complement strand
GGCTCCCTCGCTGCGCCGTCCGTGGCTCCGCTGCGTCCGCACGGTCACAGGGCTCCCTCGCTGCGCCGTCCGTGGCTCCGCTGCGTCCGCACGGTCACTTATCGGCGGGAGGCCGGGAATCTTCGACAGTTAGGCGGTGGATTCGAAGTGTCGGGCCGGCCGGCGTTGCGGCTCCGGCACCTTCGGGAGGCGGGCGAGTTCCTCGCGGATACGGTGCTGCTCGGCCTGGAGGCGCTGTTCCACGGTGCGGGCCCGGTGCAGGAGCGTCTCCGCCCGGGTCAGTAGCTCGGCGGGGAACGGGCCGGTGACGTCGGGAACCCGGAACGGTGGCGGCGGGTCGGCGGCCGCACCGAGTTCGATGATTGCCTCGGTAAGCGCCAGACGGGCTTCGAAGTCGTCGAGCGCGCCGGCCCAAGGGCTGCTCACGTCGCGCTGATCCCGGCGGCCTCGCGCCACGCGTCGCGCAATGGCGTCAAAAGGTCGTGGCAAGCCATCACGCGCGTCACGTCCTTGTCGACGTTGGCCGTGACCAGTTCGCGCAGCAAGAACTCGTAGATTGCCGCGATCTGCGCCCCGCCCGTCGGCCACCCCTCGACATCGAGGGCGTCATGGAGCTCGGAGACGATCTCCTGAGCGTGGACGAGCGCGGCGTGTGAGGCGGTCACGTCGTTCGCGGCAATCGCGACAACCGCGCGTTCGAGATCGAGCAGCAACCGGTCGTACAGGGCGACGATGAGTCGCCCGGGCGACATGGTCTCGACCGAATCTGACTTGTACCGGCCGATCAGCGAGGTCGTGTTCGTCATTGGGTGTCCCATCCTGGGTCCGTCGCTCATCCTTGTGACTGGGTCAGCGTGACGAGTTCAGCGAGCCGACCTGGCCCGCCAACCAGTTCGACTGCTGTTGCAGCGAGCCCAGCGTCGTTTCCAGCGTCGCGAACTGCCGCCGCAACCGGGCCTCGAACGCGATGACCCGTCGTTCCATCGACGCAACTTGCGTCTCGATGAACGTAACCCGCGACTTCAAGGTGGTTTCGCTCGACGTCACGTAGCCGGTGACGATGTCGGTGGCGTCCAGCATCGCGGTCGACGCCCGCTGCGCCACGCCGGGTTGATATGTGAACGTACCGACGGCGCCTGCGCTCGTCGCGGTGATGTTGAGCGCGAGCCCACCCAGCGTGTTGTCGTCGAAGGCGATGCTCAGTTGCTGCCCCGACCCGGTGCCGGTCACGCCGTTGATCGTGCCGGCGACATCGGCCCCGGCGTTGGCCTCCCATGTGGAGCCGTCCCACGCGACGTCGAACTTGGCTGCCGTCCCGTACGCCGTCGTGTTGATCTTGATGCCGGCGCCCGAGACGCTTGCTTCGAGGGCGAGGCCGCCCGCGGCGAAGGCGGTGTTGAGCCCGGACGCCACGTTGGCCTGGAGGTCGCCGGGCGCCACGACGTACGAGACCTCATTGACGCCGATCCGCACTCGCACCGTGGGAGGCGAGCCGATCGGCCACGCCCCTTCGAGACCGACATCGCCGGCTCGCGTGGAAGGAGCCGTGACCACGACCGCGTAGGCGCCGGCGCGCGTCCGGTCCCCGGCCGTGACGAACGACACCTGGCTGTCGGTCGCGGTACCGCCCTGCACGAACAGCTTCGTCATGCCCTCGGGGTCGGCGTTGAAGGCGGTAGTGAACTTCGCCGAGTCGAACGTGTACGCGCCGGTCTTGTCGACCGAGACACCGGCGAGACCGGGGCTGCCCGGCGTGGCCCATGGGACGGCGTCGCTGAGCGCGCGGTTCAACTCCGACAGGACCCGGCGCGAGGAGGAGTCACCGGTCAGCGGCGCCGCCTGCTTGGTCTCCTTGTTGTACGTCGTCGCCGCGTCGATTGCCTTCTTGACGCTGTTCGCGGCGTCGACGACGGCCTTTACCTTGTTGGCGAGCGCGGTCGCGTCGCGGCTCGCGGTGATCGTGACCGCGGTGGCCGAGACGGCTTTGAGGGTGACGGTGACGCCCGGCAGCATTCCGCTGATGGCGTTCGACGCAGATGTGATCTGGTAGGAGCCGGCGCCGGATCCGACCGTGACTCGTGCGTCGGCGGCGGCGCTGAGCGTGGTGAGACTGCCGACCGCGGCGTTGAACTCGGCGGCCGCGACGTTGGCGCCGTTCGACACGCCGGCGGAGTTGGAGCTGATCTGGAGCCGGAAGGTGTTGTCGGCCACCTGCACGGCGGTCGCGGTGACGCCCGCCTGCGCGGCGTTGATGTTCGCGACGACGGTCGCGAGGCTGCCGTCTCCGACCGACACGTTCTTCGCGGTGACCGTGCCCGCCCGCAGCCCGCCCGAGAAGACTGCGGTGATGTTGCCGGCCGCGGCGGGAATCACAGTCGAGCTCCCGGCTTCGATGTTCGTGAGGGTCTGTTCGGCGGCGCTGCCGATCTTCACTTTCCCGCTCGTTCCGAGCAGCGCCGCGACGTCGGTCGAGAGGTTGAGCGGCGTGAGTGCGCTGCCCCCCGTGACCTGAAGCGTTGCCGCACTCCCTTCCCGATTGCTGAGGATCTTCAGCTTGTTGGTCACCTGATCGACGCTCACGGTTACCGCCGCGCCGGCGGTGTTCGCGGCGGTCTGCACCGCGGCCGCGAGCTGGGTGCGGTCGTAGGTGCCGTCGGCGATCGTCAGTACCTTCGCCACGCCGTTCACGGTGATGTTCATCGTGTTGTTCGCGCCCGAGATCACGGTCGACGCCGCGAGCTCGGTGTCGCCGTTCTTCGTCGCGGCGACCGACGACTGCGTGACGATGACGTCGTGGCTGCCGAGTGCGAGCGTGTTGTCGGAAGCGAAGCTCGAGAACCCGATCTTGGCCCCGCCCGCCGCGACGAGGATTCCCGAGTCGGCGTTCACGAGTGTCGAGGTTCCGGTGATCGTGTTGGCGGAGCGGAAACTCCCGGCCGTTGCGAGCGCGTCGGCGGTGAACGTGATTGTTCCGCCGAAGGAGCCGGTCCCGGCCGACACGGTCGCGATGTCGGTGTGCGACGATGTTGCGGTGAGCGGCCGCCAGTCGGTCGTGCGTTGCAGCGCGGCCGTTGCCGTCTTGAGCGTCGTGAGCTGGGCGCGGATAGCCGTCCAGCTCGACTGCGCGGTCTTCGCTCTGAGGGCGCGCGATTGGACGAGGTTGACCGAGCGGCGTTCGAGCGCGACGAGCGACGCGATGATCGCCGCCGTATCGAGTCCGGAACCGAGGCCGGTAACCGACTGCGTCACGCGCTACTCCCTCGAAGTTCGCCTGTGGACATGCAGTAGTCCGATGAGGTGGAGGAGGGGTTCGCCTCCCCCACCTCAATCGGTCAATCCCGTAACTACTGGAGGAGCCGGAGCACCGACTGCGGCGCCGCGTTGGCCTGGGCCAACATTGCGGTACCGGCCTGGAGCATGATCTGGTGCCGGGTGAAGGTCACCAT
>JAWXCJ010000073.1:0-2585 GCA_034408875.1 Actinomycetota bacterium | reverse complement strand
TCGACGTACGCGGCCCAACGCCCGAACGACGGCGCGGAGTCGCGACTGCCCGTCGATCCACCCCTACGTGCGGACGACACGGTCGTCGTCCACGGCGAAGTGGACTTGGCGGGGCAGCGGGATGCCGGCGGACGTCGCCAGGTCGTACGCCGTGGCCGCGGAGTTCCACTTGGCTGTCGATCCGACCGGCCCGATCTTGAGGACGAAGGCGTTCCCCGCACTTCGGTCGCGACGAGCGACGGCGGCGGCACGAACGACGGACCTACTTGGAATGCGCGCCGTGAGAGTTGCATCCGTGGCGGTCATCGTTCGCGACGCGACTGCGGCCGATCTGGCGCATATCCTCGACCTCTACAACGCATCGATCGTGACGACGAGTACGTGCGCCGACGAGCCGCAGACCCTCGGGAACGCGCTGTGGCCCGGCTTCGGTTCACCGGCGAGAACTCGGGTTACCCTCGGCTGCGATGCCCGTCCGCTTCGGTACGCCCGCTGCTCGGTGGATCATCTTCGCGACGGTGCTCGGCTCCGGCGTGGCGTTTCTCGACGGGACGGTCGTCAACGTCGCGCTCCCGGCCATCGCGGAGGATCTCGACACCGACATCGGCGGGCTCCAGTGGGTCATCAACGCGTATCTCGTCACGCTGACCTCGTTGCTGCTGTTCGCCGGTGCGCTCGGCGACCGGTACGGCCGCAAGCGTATGTATCTGATCGGGCTCGTGGCGTTCACGGCGGCATCGGTGGTGTGCGCGTTCGCACCGAATGTCGCCGCGCTCTCGCTGGCGCGCGCGGTGCAGGGCGCGGGTGCCGCGTTCCTCGTCCCCGGCAGCCTGGCGATCATCGGTGCGACGTTTGCCGACGAGGATCGCGGCCGCGCTGTCGGCGCGTGGTCGGGGTTGACGGGTGTCGCGAGCGCGCTCGGGCCGTTCATCGGTGGTTGGCTCATCGACGCGGCCTCGTGGAGGTACGTGTTCCTCATCAACGTGCCGCTCGCCGCAGTTGCGGTCGCGGTGACGATGAAGCACGTTCCCGAAACGCGGGCCGCGGGCGACGCCCGGCCCGATGCTCTGGGCGCGGCGCTCGCGTCGCTCGGGCTCGGTGTCTTGTGCTGGGGCCTCATCGAGCAGCAGATCGTGCCGGGGGTGCTCGGCGCGGCCGCGCTCGTGCTGTTCGTCGTTGTCGAGGCGCGCATCCCGCATCCCATGCTGCCGCTCTCGCTGTTCCGTTCCCGCCAGTTCAGCGGCGCCAATGCGACGACACTCGCCGTGTACGCCGCGTTGGGCGGGGCATTCTTCCTGCTCGTGCTCGAACTCCAGTTCGCGATGGGCTATTCCGCGCTCGAAGCCGGCTCCGCGCTGTTGCCGGTGACAGTGCTCATGTTGTTGCTGTCGTCGCGTATGGGCGCGCTCTCGCAGCGCATCGGGCCGCGTGGGCCGATGACGTTGGGGCCGATCGGCGTCGGACTCGGCCTGCTGATGTTCACGCGGGTCGGACCCGGTGCGTCGTACCTCGCGACCGTGTTCCCCGCCGCGCTCGTGTTCGGCCTCGGCCTGGCGACGACCGTCGCCCCGTTGACTGCGACCGTGCTCGGCGCGGTGAGCAAGGAGCAGATGGGTATCGCGTCCGGCGTGAACAACGCGGTCGCCCGGCTCGCGGGCCTCCTTGCCGTCGCTGTGCTTCCCGCGGCGGTCGGGCTCGACACGTCGGGGTCGGGAAGCGACCTGGCCGACGCGGTCGACACCGCGCTGGCGTGGTCGGCCGGACTGTGTTTCCTCGGCGCGCTGATCGCGTTCGTCACGGTCCGCCAGGGCGCGGTCGTGCAGCCGACCGTCGCCGCGAGCGTCCTCCATCCGTGCAGTGACGAACAAAGGCTGGCATCGTGAGCATCCAGGTCGAACTCGACGCAATCGCGCAAGCGGTCGCGCACCAGATGCCACTCGCGTACCTGTTGACGGTGTCGGACGACGAGCGGGTACACGTCGTCGCCGTCGTCCCCGACGTCGGTGCCGACATCGTGTGCAGCCCCGGCAACCGCGCCCGCACGAATATCGCGTCCCGGTCGACGGTGACGCTTGTCTGGCCACCGGTCGATCCCGTCGAGAAGTCGTTGTTGGTCGACGGCGACGCCCGAGTCGACGGCGACGTGGTGATCGTCACCCCGCGGTCGGCGATCCTCCACGTCACCCGCTGATTCGCGCGCCGGGGTTACCAGGTGCGGACGATGGCGGTCGGGTCGAAGGCGTTGCAGCTGCTGTCTTCGGGAACCGTGAGCAACGGCTGCGCGATCTCTTCGACGGTCGGGCCGATGCCGAGCGCGTCGAGCGCGGCGAGGTCGAAGTCGTAGACCGTTGCCGCGTTCTCGCTGAGCATGGCGCGGACTTCGGGCTCGGGGGTGCCGGCGAACGCGGCGCGCAGCGCTTCGCGGGAGTACGGGTAGGAGCCTTCGGTGTGGGGGTAGTCGCTGCCCCACATGATGCGGTCGATGCCGACGTCGTGGCACAGCGTCGACTCGATCGGGCGCAGGAAGCTCGCGCCGATCCAGCAGTTGCGGGCGAAGTATTCGCTCGGAGTCAGTGACAGCTTCG
>JAWXCJ010000072.1:0-11830 GCA_034408875.1 Actinomycetota bacterium | reverse complement strand
GCCGAGTCGCCGCCGACGAAAACCACGAGATCGCTTTCGCCCGCCGCGGTCGCGACCCGGCTGCTCCATCGCGCGATGAGCCACCACCAGACCGTCAGGGCGACGGCGCTCCCGAACACGACGAACCTCGGAAGGATCGCCGATCCGAGCGCAAGCTGGATGGCCGAGATCGGGATGGCGGCGGCACCCGCGGCGATTGCTGCGGTGGCAAACCTCGACCGTCCCGCCCGGACGTCGGGCAACCCCGCGCTGTACGACGCGAGAATGAGAAGCGCGAGGTATGCGATTGTCCACGCAAAGCGCGACGACCCGGTATATGAGTAGTCGTGCGCCGCGGCGTGGTACATGCTCAGTCCGAAGACCGTGGCGACCGTGCCCGCGTACATGACAACGACCAGGCGCCGAACCATCAGATGCGCTCGTACGACGTCGCGAAGAACTCACGGTCCCCGCGGGTGCCGCTTTCGACGACCTTCCAACCCGGAAGCTCGGGTGCCGCGTCTTCGGGGCGGTAGGTCACAATGAGCAACGTCTCCGCGCCGCGGGCATCCGCGATGCGCAACGCTTCGGCGAGTTTCTCGTCGTCGTCTGCGGTGAGCCACGGGCGCGTGTCGGTGTAGCTCCCGGCCGCGATGCGGAATAGCATGGCGGTCCGCGAAATGACGATGTCCTCGTCGGCGGCCGCGAGGAGTTCCCCGGTCTGGGCGCTGTCATGGGTCCTCACCTGCACGGTGAGGACCCCCAACGCAGTCAATGCGACGCACAACCCGATCATGACCCGCGTGAACACCTGGTCGAGCGACGAGATGACCACGAGACCCACGACTCCGAGCAGGATGCTCGAGGTCAACAGGTAGCGCCCACCCCATTGTGCACCGGGCGCACCGGTGTACTGGGTCAGCCAGATCACCGGGAGCGTGAGCACCGCAACGGCGCTCAACGCGCGCGCCCGCGGATCCTTCCACCCGACCGCGATCCCGACCGCCGCGAGTGGGAAGGCGACCATGAAGCCACTGACCCATGCGACCCCGGCCACGAGGCGGATCAACGCGAAGACCGTCGCAATCGCGAGCAACTCGTGGACGACGCGCCGGTGCCACCCTCGTTGCAGACCAAACGCGGCGACGGAGATCAGGCCGGCTACGAGTGCCCCCCACACGAATGTGGATGTGCCGCCGCTCGAACCCGGGGCGATCGTGGTGATCGCCGCTGCGTGCAGCCGGTCGCCCAGGTCGGTCGCGGTCCCACCCGCAGTATTCGCGGTGCGATCAGCTCGCAGCGGGTCACCGAGCACCACACGCTCGAGGAAGTCGTTGGCGAGGAATGCGGCGATCAGGCCCGCCAACACACACGCGCCACTCGTGAAGGCGTCGCGCCACGCGACACGGCGCACCGCGGGATACACGAGGAGCACCAGCGTTGCGACGAACCCGTACACAATCGCTTCGGTGCGCATGCTGAACGCGATGCCGAACGCCACGCCCGCCAGCACCGCCGGCACCAGGCGGCGTTCTCTCGATGCGTCAAGGAGAGCGACGATCCCCCACAGCATCAACGCGAGACCTGGCGCGTGTTCCCAAAGGTCGAGGGCGTACACGACGACCGGTGACGCGAGCCCGACGACCCAGAACGCGGTGTCAGGCGAGACGCTTCCGAGGCGGCGGGCCAGAGCGCGAGCGGCGAGAGCGCACGCGACGCCGCCGAGCATCGGAAGCAGCAACGCGAGGCGGTGGCCGCCGACATCCCACAACGGTGATGCCGCGAGCAGCATCGGCAACGTCGTGACGTTGACCCAGTCGTCGCCGAACCGGTTGGTGTCCCATAGCGGATGCAGAACGCCGTCGGGGTCCTCGGCCGCAGCCCAGTACCCGACGTCCGGCGACCACATGGACCCCGACTCCATCGCCTCGAGCGTCGCCGCTTTCGGAGTGGTATCGCTCGTGATCCCCCCGTTGGGATCCGCGACGAACGAGAGGCAGATGTAGACGACGAGCAACAGCGCAGCCGAGGCCGCCGGATGCCATCGTGGCCATCGCCGCGCCGGAGGCGCCGCGACGCCCGCGTCCTGCGTCTGTTCTTTCACCGCCTCGCTCCCAGCGATGGTGCCCCCGCCCACTTGTCCACAGGGTAATTCAACCAGTTCGCAAGGGGTACGGGGAGTGTCGAAAGGCACAATCTCCCCTGCGTTCAACCCCGCACGGCGACGAGCAGGAGGAGGCGAGGAATCGTGGCTGCGTCTCGATACTCCTTCGCCCGGGCGAGGAAGCCCTCGGGTGGGGCGGGCTCCTCCATCCGTTCGATCAGCAGGCCGTGATCGCTCAACGCGTTGACGTAATGCGACAGCGGGCGGTGCACGAAGGGCAGCACGACACCCGGCGCGAGTTCCTCCATCGTCAGGTCGGGCACGAGGTACGCGCCGATGCGCCAGTACTCCTCCTCGAGGTCGTGGTCGATCACCCAGCCGCTGTTCGGTGCTTGCAACAGCGGATGGTTGAGGAGCAGCGCGAACCGTCCTCCCGGACGCAGCACGCGTGCCACCTCGGCGATCGCAACCTCGTGATCGGGAATGTGCTCGAACACGAGGCAAGCGACGACCGCGTCGAACTCGGCGTCGCGGAACGGCAATCGTTCGGCGACGCCGCGTGTCCAGACCGGGCCACCGGCGCGCTGTCGCGCAACCGTGAGTTGGTTCCACGTCGGATCGACCCCCACGACAAGGGTGGCGCCGAGCTTCGAGGCCAAGCGTGCGACCTGGCCTTCGCCGGCGCCGACGTCGAGAATGCGGTCCGCGCCGGCGAGGTACTGCGCGGCGAGCGGGAGGATCTGCTCCTCGTACTCGGCATCGGCGCCGAGCGTGAAGCCGTCCTGCCACCACTGGGCGTTGTGTTCCCAGTGCTCGCCCGAGATCTCAGTCAAGTTCGTAGTCGAGGGTGAGCGTGTGGGTGCCATCGTCGTCGATCTCGATGGTGCCCTCGCCGGTGATGCCGGCAAGTTGACCCGTACCCGACCCGGGGATCACGCGCAGCACGACCGGCGGTTCTTCGCTCGTGACCGCGGTGACATGGCGAAAGACGAAGCTTCCCGTCTTGCCGGCCAGGGTGCCATCGACGCGTTCCAGCGCGACGTACGCGGTGGGCGCGCCCTGCACGAGCAGCGAGACGAGTTCGACGACGCTCGTCCCCGGCAGGTCACCGGTCAAGCGTTTGCGCACCTGCACCCGCGCGATCTGCAGACCGTCGTGTTCGATGGGCGGCGCGTCGTCCCACGCGTCGATCTCGAACGGAATAACTGCTTTCACCTGTCGATGCCCAGGATGGGTGCGAGGTAGCGGCCCGTATGGCTCTCGGGAACCTTGGCCACGTGCTCGGGCGAACCTTCGGCGATGATCATGCCGCCGCCGCTGCCACCCTCGGGCCCGAGGTCGATGATCCAGTCGGCCGACTTGATGACGTCGAGGTTGTGCTCGATGACGAGCATCGTGTTGCCGGAGTCGACCAGCCGTTGCAGCACCGTCAGCAACCGGCGCACGTCCTCGAAGTGCAACCCGGTCGTGGGTTCGTCGAGGATGTAGATGGTGCGGCCGGTCGAGCGCTTGCCCAACTCGGTCGACAACTTCACCCGCTGCGCCTCACCACCCGACAGCGTCGGTGCCGGCTGACCCAGGCGCACGTAGCCGAGACCTACGTCGACGAGCGTCTGCAACTGGCGCGCGATCGGCGGCTGGTTCGTGAAGAACTCGAGCGCCTCCTCGGCCGGCATGTCGAGCACTTCGGCGATGTTCTTGCCTTTGAACGTGATGTCGAGCGTGTCGCGGTTGTAACGCGCGCCCTTGCACACCTCGCACGGCACGTACACGTCGGGGAGGAAATGCATCTCGATCTTGATCGTGCCGTCGCCCTGGCACGACTCGCACCGGCCGCCCTTCACGTTGAAGGAGAACCGGCCCTGCAGGTAACCGCGCACCTTCGCTTCCTGCGTGGTCGCGAAGAGGTTGCGGATCTTGTCGAACACGCCGGTGTACGTGGCCGGGTTCGAGCGGGGCGTCCGGCCGATGGGCGATTGGTCGATATTGATCACCTTGTCGAGTTGGTCGGCGCCTTCGATCTTCTTGTGCCGTCCCGGAACTTCGCGCGACCGGTAGATCTTCTGCATGAGCGCGGGGTGGAGGATGTCGCCGACGACGGTGCTCTTGCCCGAACCGCTGACACCGGTGACCGCGACGAAGCAGCCGAGCGGGATCTCGACGTCGATGTCCTTGAGGTTGTGCTCCTTCGCACCGCGTATTGCGATCCACGCCTCACCCGGCTCGCGCCGGAACTCGGGAATCGGGATGGTGCGCTTGCCGGTGAGGTACTGCCCCGTGATCGACGTCTTCGACTTGAGGACGTCCTTCAACGGCCCCGACACGAGGATCTCGCCGCCGTGCTCACCCGCACCGGGCCCGATATCGACGACGTGGTCGGCGACGCGGATGGTCTCCTCGTCGTGCTCGACGACAATCACCGTGTTGCCGAGATTGCGGAGCCGCATGAGCGTCTCGATGAGGCGCCGGTTGTCGCGCTGGTGCAGACCGATCGACGGTTCGTCGAGCACGTACAACACGCCGACGAGACCGCTGCCGATCTGCGACGCGAGCCGGATCCGTTGCGCCTCGCCGCCCGCGAGCGTTCCCGACGTGCGGTTCAGCGACAGGTAGTCGAGGCCCACGTCGAGCATGAATTGGAGTCGCGCGATGACTTCTTTGAACACCCGCTCGGCGATGAGCCGGTCGCGTTCCGACAGTTCGATCGTGCGGAAGAACGCGGCACAGTCGGTGATGGAGAGGTCGCCCACCTCGGCGAGGTTCTTCCCCCCGACACTCACGGCCAGCGACGCGGGCTTGAGCCGCGCGCCCTTGCACGCCGGGCACGGCACCAGCCGCATGTACCCCTCGATGACCTCGCGCACGCGGTCGGAGTCGGACTCCGTGTGGCGGCGTTCCACCCACGGAATGACGCCTTCGTACTTCGACGTGTACTGCCGCTGGCGCCCGTACCGGTTCTTGTACCGAACCGTGACGGTCTTGCCGCCCGCGCCGTACAACACGATCTTCTTCTGCGCGGCCTTGAGTTTCTTCCACGGCGTCGATGTCGTGAACCCGTGCTCGTCGCCGACCGCCGCGAGCACGCGGTTGAAGTACTCGCCGCGGAACCCCGACCACGGCGCGATCGCACCGTCGTCGATCGCGAGGTCGTCGTCGGCGATGACCAGCTCGGGGTCGACCTGGAACTTGGTGCCCAACCCGTCGCACGTCTCGCACGCGCCGTAGGGCGAGTTGAACGAGAAGTTGCGGGGCGCGAGTTCGTCGAACGACAAGCCACAATGGGTGCACGCCAGGTGCTCGGAGAACGTGAGCACTTCGGACTCGGCCTCGCCCTCGTTGGGCACGATCTCGACCTCGGCCACACCTTCCGCGAGCCGCAACGCGGTCTCGAGCGAGTCGGTGAGGCGCCGTTCGATACCCGAGCGGCGCACGAGCCGGTCGACGACGATCTCGATCGTGTGCTGCTCGTAGCGCTCGAGTGGGATCTTGGCGGGCAGGTCGTAGAGCTCACCGTCGACGCGGGCCCGCGTGTAGCCCTGCGACGCGAGCTCGTCGAGCAGCGCGTGGTACTCACCCTTGCGCCCGCGCACGACCGGTGCGAGCACTTGGAATCGCGTACCGTCCGGGAGTTGCAGGACGCGGTCGACGATCTGCTGCGGCGTCTGGCGCGTGATCTTGCGCCCGCAGTTCGGGCAATGCGGTACTCCGATGCGCGCGTACAGCAGCCGGAGGTAGTCGTAGATCTCGGTGATCGTGCCGACCGTGGACCGCGGGTTGCGCGACGCCGACTTCTGGTCGATCGAAATCGCCGGCGACAGTCCCTCGATGAAGTCGACGTCGGGCTTGTCCATCTGGCCGAGGAACTGCCGGGCGTACGACGACAGCGACTCGACATACCGGCGCTGCCCCTCCGCGTAGATCGTGTCGAATGCCAGCGACGACTTCCCCGAACCCGACAGGCCGGTGAACACGATCAGCCGGTCGCGCGGCAGCTCGATGTCGACGTTCTTGAGGTTGTGCTCGCGTGCCCCGCGAACGACGAGCGTGTCGTGCATCACCATCTCGATCAGGCTACCCGTTCCACCAGGTCACATCGAACACCCGTTCGCCCAGTTCAACTGACTTCGCGCAGCTCGCGCTTCAGCTCGTGGATCTCGTCGCGCAGGCGCGCCGCTTCCTCGAACCGGAGATCGCGTGACGCGTCGTGCATCTCGTCGGTGAGGCTCTGAATGAGGCGGCCCAGTTCGTCCTTGGGCAGGTCGAGCGCGTCGAGCACCGATGTGCGCTTGCTACTCCCCCGGCCCCGCCCGCGTCCACGGCCGCTCGGCTGGTCGGTCTCCTTGCCCCGCAACATCTCGAGGATGTCGGTGACCTTCTTGCGCACGGTCTGCGGGTCGATGCCGTGTTCGAGGTTGTACGCGATCTGCTTCTGCCGGCGGCGCATCGTTTCGGAGATGGCGAACCGCATCGAGTCGGTGACCTTGTCGGCGTACATGATCACCTGGCCGTCGACATTGCGGGCCGCCCGCCCGATCGTCTGGATCAGCGACGTCGACGACCGCAGGAATCCTTCCTTGTCGGCGTCGAGGATCGCGACCAACGACACCTCGGGCAGGTCGAGACCCTCCCGCAACAGGTTGATCCCGACGAGCACGTCGAACTCGCCGAGGCGCAATGACCGCAGGATCTCGACGCGCTCCAACGTGTCGACCTCGGAGTGCAGATAGCGCACCCGGATACCCAGCTCGAGCAGGTAGTCGGTGAGGTCCTCGGACATCTTCTTCGTGAGCGTCGTGACGAGCACCCGCTGGTCGGCTTCGGTGCGGCCGTTGATCTCGGCGACGAGATCGTCGATCTGGCCCTTGGTCGGTTTGACGATGACTTCGGGGTCGATGAGACCGGTCGGGCGCACGACCTGCTCGACGATCTGCGTCGAGATCTCGCGCTCGTACTTTCCCGGCGTCGCCGACAGGAACACGACCTGGTTCACGCGTTCGACGAACTCCTCGAACCGCAGGGGCCGGTTGTCCATCGCGGACGGCAGCCGGAAGCCGTGCCCGACGAGTGTGTCCTTGCGCGACCGGTCACCTTCGAACTGGCCGTGGAGCTGCGGGATCGCGACGTGCGACTCGTCGACGATGCACAGCCAGTCGTCGGGGAAGTAGTCGAGCAGTGTGGACGGCGGTTGATGACGCTGCCGGCCGTCGAGGTGCATCGAGTAGTTCTCGACGCCCGAACACGACCCGACCTCGCGCAGCATTTCGAGGTCGTAGCTCGTGCGCATCCGCAACCGTTGCGCTTCGAGCAGCTTGCCTTCGCCTTCGAGTTCGGCGAGGCGCTCGACCAACTCGGTCTCGATTCCTTCGATCGCGCTCTTGAGGCGCACCTCGTCGGTGACGTAGTGCGAGGCCGGATACATCGCCAGCGCTTCGAGCTCTTCGATGATCTCGCCCGTGAGCGGGTCGACCGTGCTGATGCGCTCGACCTCGTCGCCGAACAGCGAGATGCGCACCGCGCGCTCTTCGTACGCCGGGAACACTTCGATGGTGTCGCCCCGCACCCGGAACTTGTTACGCGCGAAGGCGAAGTCGTTGCGTTCGTACTGGAGTTCGACGAGCCGGCGCAGGATCGCGCGCTGGTCCTGCTCCTCACCGACGGTCAGGTGCAGCAGCTGCTTCGAGTACTGCTCGGGCGAACCGAGCCCGTAGATCGCCGAGACCGACGCGACGATGAGGACGTCGCGGCGGGTGAACAGCGCGCTCGTAGCCGAGTGGCGGAGCCGGTCGATCTCGTCGTTGATCGAGCTGTCCTTCTCGATGTACGTGTCGGTCGACGGCAGGTACGCCTCGGGCTGGTAATAGTCGTAGTACGAGACGAAGTACTCGACCCGGTTCTTCGGGAACAGCTCCCGGAACTCGGCCGCCAGCTGCGCGGCCAGGCTCTTGTTCGGCGCGAGCACGATCGTCGGTCGGTTGGCCCGGGCGATCGTGTTCGCGATCGTGAACGACTTCCCCGACCCCGTGATGCCGAGTAGCGTCTGGAACCGGTCGCCCCGTTCGAGCCCGTGCACGAGGGCATCGATTGCCTCGGGCTGGTCACCGGCCGGCGAGAGATCGGTGACAAGCTCGAAGTCGGGCACTACGACAGGGCTCCCTCACTGCGCCGTCCATGGCTCCGCTGCGTCCGCACGGTCCGATCGTACCGACTAACCCTGACACCCCCAGTCACGGTTTCCCGGGTCGCGCTCGTTCTTGGAGTTCGTGCCAGATGGCGTCGACCTGGCGTTCGAGGTGTCCGAGGTCGCCGGAGTTGTCGATCACCCACGTCGCCACGGCACGGCGCTCTTCGTCTGTTGCTTGCAACGCCATGCGATTCTCGGCGTCTTCGCGGGGGATGCCCCGCGCCTCCAGCCGAACGAGTCGCAGCTCCTTCGGCGTCTCGACCACGATCACCGCGCCGTAGTCGTAGCCGCGCGTGCTCTCGACCAGCAGCGGCACGTCGTGCACGACGATGCCGTCGGCGGGTGCCTCCGCGACCTGGCGCAGGAACTCGGCCCCGATCGCCGGGTGGGTGATGTCCTGGAGCTCCTTGCGGGTCTCGTCGTTCACGAAGGCCCGGGCCGCGAGGGCGGGCCGGTCGAGGGAACCGTCTTCGGCGAGGATCTCCGGCCCGAAGCGCTCGACCAGTTGGGCCAGCGCCGGGGTCCCCGGCTCCACGACCTGGCGGGCGATGGCGTCGGCGTCCACGACCACCGCGCCCCGCCCGACCAGCATCTGGGCGACCGTCGATTTCCCGGAACCGATCCCACCCGTGAGGCCCACCATCAGCACGGCCAGTGATGTTAGAGGTGATGTTACGGGCGATTCCGGGCGCCATCGGGCGGCGGGAGCCTCAGAGTACGCTGCGCCGTGCCGACGACTATCTGTGTGGGTTGCTGAAAGTAGACCGTGGTCTCCCGTACTGACTCGGGCGTAACGCGCCGGAACACCGTCGAGGGTTTGGGCCGACCCGTGGGGACGCTCGCCCCGTATGAGGGTCCCGTACCCCGGCTGGAGCAGCGTCTCCGGGTCCTGACGATCAGCCTGCGGTGGGTGACCGTCGTCGTCGGCGTTGTCGGCGGGTTCCTCGCAGACATCGACGCCGAGTTCCTCGTCTGCTCCGTCGTGCTGGTCGTCGCGACCTCGCTGCTGACGCTTCGCCAGCTCCGGGGCTGGACCCCCAGCCGCGGCGTGGGGTTGCTCGCGTTGTTCGAGCTGACGCTGACCGTCACCGTGGCCGCGGTCACCGATGGTCTCCAGAGCCCGTTCATCCTGACGCCGCTCACCAGCCTTCTCCTCGCGGGCTACCTGTTCGGCCGGCGGGCCTGGGTCGGAACCGGCGTGGCCGGGGTGCTCGCGGTGGCGGCCACCATTGCCATCCAGTCCGTCGACCCTGGTCCTGAGAGCTCAGCCGGACAGATCGCTGTCGTCTACCTCCTGTGCGGCGCCCTTGGCGCGTTCACCCGCAACCTCGTCGTCGAGATCGAGGAGCAGCGGGCCGCCGCCATCGACCAGGCCACCCAGATGGCCACCGCCAACGAACTGCTCGTCTCGCTCCACGCGCTCTCGCAGACCCTCCCCGCGTCGTTCGACCTGGGCGAGGTCGTGACCTCGATCCGCAACCGGCTGCGGGCGCTGCTCGAATTCAGCGTGCTCGTCGTGCTCGTCCGAGACGACGCGGCCGCCGGGTGGCGGGTCGAACTGGCCGAGGGCGTACGGATGCCCAACCGGCTCACCGACGCCGAACTCCCCCGCCCGATCCGCCGGGCGAGCACCGCGCCGAAAGCCATCGTCGTCGACGATCGCCTCGTCGACTCGGACGAAGACGGGTTCGGCGCACTCGCCCGCAGCGGCTTGTACACCGCGCTGCGCACACGCGGTTCGCTCGTCGGTCTGGTCGCGCTCGAACACGTGCCCGCGCACGCGTACCGGCCCGAAGACGCGGACCTGCTCGACAGCTTGTCGAGTCTGCTCGCGTTGTCGATCGACAACGCCCGTTGGTTCGGACGCATCCGTACCATCGGCGCCGAGACGGAACGGGCCCGTATCGCCCGCGAACTCCACGACCGCATCGCGCAGTCGCTCGCGTACGTCACGTTCGAACTCGAGCGGCTCACGAACGCGCCGGGCGAGAAGCGCGAAGAACTGACCGCACTGCACGACGTCGTGCGCGGCATTGTCCGCGAGCTGCGCGAGACGATCTACCAACTCCGCGCCAACGTGAGCGAAGACGTCGACCTCGTCACCGTCGCCGCCGACTACCTCGTGCGCTGGGCCGAGCGCACCGGGATCCGGGTGATTTGGACCCCGGCGACCGACGACCGGCTCCCCTACCGGGTCGAGCAGGAACTGTGGCGCATCCTCCAGGAGGCGGTCGCCAACGTGGAGCGACACGCATCCGCGAACCAGGTCCTCGTGGCCTGGGAGGTCCAGCGCGAGAATGCGAGGCTCGTCATTTCCGACGACGGGCGTGGTTTTGACCCGAATCGGGTCGGGGGCGATCACTATGGCCTTGTGGGGATGCAGGAACGTGCCGATGCGATTGGTGCGAGGTTCCGCGTCGAGAGCCGGCCGGGCAACGGGACGCGTGTGATCGTCGACGTCGAGCTCACTCGAGTGCCGACGGATGGATTGGAGAGAAGAAGCGCATGAGCACCCAGGTACTACTGGCCGACGACCATCAGCTCCTCCGGCAGGCGCTGCGCCGCGCGTTCGAGGAAGCGGGGCTGACGGTCGTGGGTGAAGCAGCCGACGGCGCCGAAGCGGTGCGCCTCGCGACCGAACTGAAGCCCGACGTCGTCGTCATGGACGTGACGATGCCCGTCCTCGACGGAGTCGAGGCAACCCGCCGCCTGCACGCGGTGCTGCCCGACCTGCCCATCGTCGTTCTCACCATGCACGGCGAGGACGCCCTGCGCCGCGAAGCGATCGAAGCCGGTGCGTCGGGATTCCTGACCAAAGACGTGTCGATGCAGGAAGTCGTGAAAACCGTCCTGGAAGCGGCGGGGGGCGATGTGGCGCTGTCGCCCGAGTTGGCCTCGACGATCCTCGACGAGATGCGCACCCCGGCCGAGAAGCCGGCCTCGCCGCTCACGAAGCGCGAGGAAGAAGTCCTCCAGCTCATTGCCGACGGCTGCTCCACGACCGAGGTCGCCAAGCAGCTCTTCATCAGTGGCAAGACCGTGAAAAACCACCTCGCGTCGATCTACGAGAAACTCGACGCACGCGACCGGACCCAGGCGGTGCTTTCCGCGGTGCGGATCGGCATCGTCCGCCTTCGCTAGAACCCCCTGGAAACGGGGCGGAAGGGCCCCACGGGCATTCCGAATGAGTCCGCCGACCTATTTCGGCGCTATGCCCCCGAATGCCATCCTGGGCGGAACCGCGGGGGGATGGGGCCCCCGGGTCATCTACGACCGCAGGGGGTCACCAAGCAATGATCAACTCTTACAAGATGCTCAAGACCTGGATCGTGGCTCGCACGTCGAGCACCGAGCGGGGCGCCACGATGGTGGAATACGCGCTCATGGTTGCGCTCATCGCGATTGTCGTCGCTCTGGCGGCGTTCGCGCTCGGTAACGCCATCGGCGACCGCTTCACCGACTCCAGCAAATGCGTGCAAACGCCCGGTGGTGCCGACTGCGCGCCGTAAGCATCGCAAGCGAACTGTAACGAGAGTGGCCGCCGGCTCAGCCGGCGGCCACTCTCT
>JAWXCJ010000071.1:0-3093 GCA_034408875.1 Actinomycetota bacterium | reverse complement strand
TCCTCCCCCAGCACGCGTACGCGAACGACCCGGGCGTCGGCGCGGGCAACTGGCATGTCGTCTCGCGCACCGACGACACGGTGACGATGCAGGTCGTCGACCAACCCGGTCGACCCCGACTCGACGAGATCGAGTTCCGTTCGTACGCCGATTCGGCGGCGCTCCTCGACGCGTTGCGCAGCGGCGACGTCGACGTGGCCGGGGCCCTTCCCGCGTCGGACTACGACGAGCTCAACACCATCGACGCGGCCACCGCGATCCACGCGAGCGACGGCGACCAGTGGATCATGCAGCTCCGGATCCCCGAATCCGAGACGCGCCGCGCGATTGGTCGCGCGATAAACCGTGACGACCTCGTCGCCACGGTCGCAAACGACGCCGCCCGTACCTCGCCCATTCCGATCGTCGCGCGCGGCTATCGGTGGCGGCTCGACGACGACGAGTCTGCGCGCCTCTCGACCCGGCTGTCGTACGATCCGGCGGCACCCGACATTGCCGGCCCCGTGACGCTGTACGCGCCCGGCGACGAAACCGGCCCGGCGATCGCCGAGTACGTGACGACGGCGCTCGAGGAACTCGGCCTCACCGTTTCGGAAAGCGACGCGGCCGGCGCCGACATCGTCATCGCGCTCCGCGACCCCGGCGACGATCCCACCGAGGTGCTCGCGTCGTATACGTGTGCGGGCGGCATCTGGTGCGACCCGCGCTACGACGCCGAGTACGACGTGTTCGCCGCGACGACCGACACCGCGACCCGCATCGGCGCGGTGCAGGAGATGGTCCGGCTGCTCGCCGTCGAGGCGCCCGAGGTCGTGCTGTTCGAGCCCGACACGCTCCAGGGCGTGCGCGCCGACAACGTCACCGGCCTGCTCCGCGAACCAAGCGTCGAGCGCCTCGCGGTGTTCTGGCCGAGCGTGCAGCAGTACTCGGAGGCCGTGCCGACGTCGACGCTCGGAGGCGAAGACATCCCCGACACGGCGTTCGCGGCCATCGCGGTCGGCGCAACCGTCGTCGCGGTCGGCGGCTACTTCGCATTCAGGGCTTTCGGTACACGGAGACGGCGAACGCACTCTCCGGCGTGAACGGCTGCTTGTCGAACGTCGCCCACCGGTGTTCGAGGGTGAGCCCGGCCAGGCGGGCCATCAGGTCGAGCTCGGGTGGGGCCGCGTACCGCAACCGGGTGTGTACGAGGCGCACGCCGTGTTCCTCGAAGCGGATTTGTGTGTTGTCGAGCCGTTGCTCACCCCGGTCGTAGACCGTCGTGTCGAGGCGCACGCGGTCCGTGCCCGCCTCCCTGACACTGACCGCGTCGCCCCGCTCGATCAGCGAAAGGTCGGGAACGAACGCGCGCACGAGGAACCGGCCGCCGCGGGTGAGGTGGGCGGCCACGTTGGCAAAGCAACGAACCTGCTCGTCCTGGGTCTGCAGCAAAAAGAACGTGTTGAAGACCACGAACACGAGCGAGAACACACCGTCGACATCGACATCGGCCATGTCGCCGACGGTCACCGGGATTGTGTCGCCACCCGGCTTGGCCCGCATCTTCGCGATCATCGCCGGCGACCCGTCGATGCCGTGTACGTCGATGCCGCGCTCGCGCAGCGGAAGCGCGACGCGTCCGGTCCCGATACCGAGTTCGAGCGCCCGGCCCCCGGCCGCGAGTTCGGCCAGCACGTCGAGTTCCGCGTCGGCCTCGGGAACGACGTACCACTCGTCGTAGACGTCGGCGACGAGTTCGCCGTAGGTTTCCGGCCCGTACTCCATGCGCCCATCGTACGAAGGACGCACAACCGACGGGACGAATATGAAAGTCGACGCCGCGCTCACGGTCTCGGAACTCATGAAAGTGCCCGCGGCCGCCCGGCGGCTCGAGGAACTCGGCTACGACGGGATCTACACCTTCGAGGGGCCGCACGACCCGTTCTTTCCGCTGTTGCTCGCCGCGGAGCACACGGAACGCCTCGAACTCACGACTGCGGTCGCGATCGCGTTCGCGCGCACCCCCATGACGCTCGCGTCCACCGCGTACGACCTCCAGCTCGCGTCGAACGGCCGCTTCAACCTTGGGCTCGGAACGCAGATCAAGCCGCACATCGAGAAGCGCTTTTCGATGCCGTGGTCGCGTCCCGCCGCCCGCATGCGCGAGATGGTCCTTGCGATCCGGGCGATCTGGGCGTGCTGGAACGACGGCACGCCCCTCGACTTCCACGGCGAGTTCTACACGCACACGTTGATGACACCGTTCTTCGACCCCGGCCCCTCACCGAACGGGGTGCCGCGCATTTTCCTCGGTGGCGTCGGCCCGCGCATGACCGAAGTCGCGGGCGAGGTTGCCGATGGGTTCATGATCCATCCGTTCGCGACTGCCCAGTCGATTCGCGAGGTGACGATGCCGGCGCTGGAACGCGGCGCCGCAAACGCGGGCCGGACCCTCGCCGACATCGAGGTCGCGTTCCCGCTCATGATCGTCGCCTCGGACGACGACGCGCAGATTCAGCGCGGCCTCGACGCCATGCGACCCCGGCTCGCGTTCTACGGCTCGACACCCGCGTACCGGGTCGTGCTCGACGTGCACGGTTGGGGTGACCTCCAGCCGGAGCTCAACACGCTGTCGAAGCGGGGCGACTGGGCGACGATGACCACGCTCATCACCGACGAGATGCTCGACGCATTCGTGGTGGCGGGCCGCCCCGAGGAGATCGCCCCGCAGGTGCGGGCCCGCTACGGCGACGCCCTCCAACGAGTGTCGTTCGACATGCCCAACGAGCTCGACGCCGACCGCTTCGCCCGGGTTCTCGCGGGCTTCCGGTAGCGGAGGCGGGAGGCGCCCAGGCGGGAGCGGAGCCGGCCCGACCACCCAAAGTCGCCCGGGCGATAGAAGGCGGAGCGCCTAAGCCGGCCCAGATAAGACGGTGGGGCGCGGCGGTCACCGCCCGACCGCCGCGCCCGCAGCCCGTGTGGTGCGAGTCTCGTGCCTGCCCCTTTGTCCGACTAGGGGCGTTTGGACTTCGTCTTCGATTTCGTAGCTACAGGTACGATTCGAGGGTGCCGCGGGCGAATGTCAGAGGCGAACGCACCCGGCAGCGGCTCCTC
>JAWXCJ010000070.1:0-8907 GCA_034408875.1 Actinomycetota bacterium | reverse complement strand
GTCCTCGATCACGAGCTCGGTCGGCGGCGACCCCACCTGCACCGGTACGTCGGGAGCGCCTTCCGGAAGTTCGTCGGCGAGGGCGACGCAGTCGCCCGCGGCCTCGGGGGCGGTCGTTTCGACGTCGGCTTCGTCATCGTCGTCGAACGGCTTCACCACGAGCACGACCGCAACCGCGATCGCGACGAGCAGCCCCCCGATGCCGAAGACCCAGCGTTGGGTCCGCACCCGGCGCCGGTGGGTCTCCTCGGCGGCCGTCCGCAACTCTCGATTGGCGACCCGGCGTTCACGGTTTCTCGTGCTCACGGCGCCACGCTACGCAACGCGGTGCTTGACCGTGCGAATCCCACCGGCGAGCATCACCCGATGCGCCTCCGCCCGCTCCTCCTGGTCACCGCCCTCGTCGTCCTTCTCTCGGGCTGCAACTGGCACCTGATGGTGCCGAACGGTGACGCACCCCTGCGGTACCGGGATGCGATCTTCACGGGCGTCACGGTGACCCCCGACATCACGTACGGCAGCGCCGTCACGCAGGCGGGCGCCACACAGTCGCTCGAACTCGACCTGTACGCGCCGACCGGCGACACCGTGACGGCCCGGCCCGCCATCGTGTGGGTGCACGGCGGATCGTTCTGCTGTGGCAACAAGACGTCGGGCGAGATCGTCGACCAGGCGAACGTCTTCGCCGCCAAGGGTTTCGTCGCCGCGTCGATCGAGTACCGCCTCGCACCCGGAGGTTGCTCGGCCGGTGGTCCGACCGCGACGTGCATCACGGCGATCCAGCACGCGCTCGACGACGCCCAGGCCGCAGTCGCGTTCCTCCGCACCAATGCCGCGACGTACGGCATCGACCCGACTCGCATCGCGATCAACGGCACGTCGGCGGGCGCGATCACCGCGTTGAACGTCGGCTACAGCAACGAGGAGAGCCCGAACTCGTCGGTGACAGCGGCGGTGTCGTTGTCGGGTGCGCACATCTTCGGTGCGTTCACGCCCGGCGACGCACCGGCGCTCATGTTCCACGGATCGGCCGACACCGTTGTGCCGTACGCGTGGGCGGTCACCACGAGAGACCAGGCGAAGGCGGCGAACCTCACCGCGCTGCTCACCACCTGGGACGGGGCCGGTCACGTGCCCTACGTTCAGAACCGTCAGCAGATCATCGACCAGACGACGAACTTCCTCTACCACATGATGAGTTTGAGGTTCGCCGCGCAGTGAGCGTCGGTTACGAACTCGACGGGCACGTCGCGACCATCACGTACAACCGGCCGGACGCGCTCAACGCGATCAACGCCGACATGCGGCGCGGGCTCAACGACGCGTTCGACCGGTTCCGCGGTGAAGACGACGCGTGGGTCGCGATCGTCACCGGCGCGGGCCGCGCGTTTTGTGCGGGCGCAGATATGCGCGACGGCGGTGGTTCCGCGGGGGAGTTCCCCGGCTCGTTTTGGGAGAAGCCGACGATCAACTCCTTCGAGAGCGGGTGGGAGATCTTCAAACCGGTGATCGCCGCGGTGAACGGCTACTGCCTCGGCTACGGGTTGACGCTGGTGACGTGGTGCGACTTCGTCATCGCGAGCGACCGCGCCGAGTTCGGGTTTCCCGAGGTGACGATCGGTGTCCCGACGATCGTCGGCGCGATCCGGCTTCCGCAACGGCTCAACTGGCAGTACGCCATGGAGATCCTGCTCACCGGCGAACGCATCGACGCCGCGCGGGCCAAGGAGATCGGCCTCGCGGGATGGGTTGTCCCCCACGACGACCTGATGAACGAAGCGCGAGCGATGGCCGCCCGTTTGTGCAAAGCCGCGCCCTTGGCCGCACGCGCGACCAAGGAAGTTGCGATGCGCTCGCAGCACTTACCGCCGTTGGAAGCAATCAGGTTCGGCGAGACGATGCGTCGAGTCGCGGGCGCGACCGAAGACGCGGCAGAGGGCGGCAAAGCTGCGAGAGAAACCCGCCCGCCAAACTGGAAAGGGCGCTAGGGACGACCATCGACGACTCGGGTTACGCCTTGCCGCTCCTATCCCGCCAAGTACTGAAGTGAGGCCTCCTTTTCCCGTCAAGGCGGTGAACGCCCAGTGGAAGGCGCCGGCCGGCGGCTTCTGGTCCACGTCGTCGAGACGAACCAGGGTGAACCCGGCCTCGGCGAGCAGACGGGTGAGCGCGGCTTGGTCTACGTAGAAGTGCGGATGCGCCTTGTCGCCCGCGTCTCCCGCGACAACGAACATATCCGGGCCGATCTCGTCGCCCGCACCGCCTCGGCGTCGCCGTGGTACAGCACGTTCCACGCAAGGACGTAGTCGAACGCGCCCGCGGCAAACGGCAACGCAGTGAACAACCCGGCCCGGGCGAAGTGCAGCGCGTGCCGACCGAGCCCGCTCCCGACGTCGAGGACGGCGCGTGCGCCGCGCTCGCGTAGCTCCTCGACCATCGCGACGACAACCGGTTCGGGAATGCTCCACTCTGACTCGCTGCGGTCGACGTCGGCGCGCCAGCGGTCGTCAGATCACGGGGAATACGCGCCGTTGTCGCGCGTCCAGAACGCGACAAGCGAGGCCGCGGCCGCGTGATAGAGGCGTGCGTACCCCGGGTCGAAGGCGGCCGCGTCGAGGCAGGCGAGCGTGTACTTCACGAGGTGGGCGTCGTGGTGGGTCGATGCGCGGGTCGCGAGTTCGGTCACGACATCGTCCGAATGGAACCCGGCCGCGCCCGCGGCGACCGGCCCGAGATCGAATGCGTGCGCCAGGTCGACGCCCGGATCGGCCGGCGCGTACGAGGTGCGCAGCGGCCCGCTCGCGAACGCGGCGCGGAACCCCACGACGTACGTCGCCGCGACCGCGAGCGCGGTCGACGGGTTGCGGCACGAATCCGCGATTCCGAGGACGGCCTGCGGCATCGTCAGGCAGTGGGTCCACCCGTACGGCGCGTGATCGGGCGGCTCCTGGAGCATCGACCATGCGGCCGTGCGCAGCACGACGCGCGCGGCGCCGTCGAAGTCCGAGGTTTGGGTCGGGGCGCCCAGCAGTTCGGCGGCAACGCCGCTTCGCTCGACTTGGGCCATGACCGGGTAGATGAAGTCGCTGCCCGGGACTCCGAGCTGCGGTGCCGACCGGATCGCGTCGAGCAGCGCGGCCGGAGGAGGCGGGTCGTGGGCGGCGCGCTCGTTCATCCACGACAGTCGCCACTCGGGGTGGCGCGCCAGCTCTCGTACCAGCGGGCGCAACAACGTGCCCGGCAGTTCGCCGCGCGGCGCGACGCGGGGCAGTTGGTACAAGAAGATCGGCGCGTGACCCGCCGCCGAGAGCCGGGGCACGACCTCGTCGGCGAGCAGCCCGCGCAACTCGACCGGTGTTGCGTGCTGCCCGAGCCACGCGGCGACCGCGTCGACCTCGTCGAGGTCGCCCGCGCCGATCGCAACCGACAAACGCTCGGCGCCCTGCACGACCGAGTCGAACACGCGCTCCGGCGGCTCGGGAGCGCCGGGTCCAAACGCCTCGTACTCGGCCGCGACGGCGGCGATACGGGCTCGGGCTTCGTCGCGCTGCGCCGGTGCGACATGGGGAAGCAGCGCCGTGCGGGCGGCCAGTTCGAGCGGCGCGTGCAGCACGAACGAGTTGGCCGCTTCCACGCGGGGCCGGCTGACGACGGTTCCGACTCCGGCGACGAGTTCGGCGTCGGTCGTCTGGTCGGTGAGGGGCATGGAGGCAAGGTACAAGTTAAAGTCAACTTCAGGTCAAGACCCTCTTCGGCAAGGAGGTTCGCGTGGACGCATGGCTCTCCATCGGAGACGTGGCCCGCCGCACCGGCATGGCGACCTCGGCGTTGCGGTTCTACGAGCGTGAGGGCCTGCTCGATTCCTCGCGCTCCGAAGGTGGGCAGCGCCGCTATCACCGCGAAATCCTGCGCCGAGTCGCGTTCGTGCGGGTCGCGCAGACGGTCGGCCTCAGCCTCGACGAGATTCGCGACGCGCTCGCGTCGCTGCCGCAATCGCGAACGCCGACGAAGACGGACTGGGCGCACGTGTCGAGAGCCTGGCGACCCCGGCTCGACGAACAGATCGCGAACCTCGAACGGTTGCGCGACAAGCTGTCCGACTGCATCGGCTGCGGGTGCCTCTCGCTGCGCGCCTGCGCGCTCTACAACCCCGAGGATCGCGCCGCGGTACTCGGAACGGGGCCCCGCTACCTCCTGGGTGACGGCCCCTCCGAGCTGCGCTGATACCCGTTCCGCTCACGTCCGGTCCCGGCCGGACGATTGCTAGCGCAGGCGGGAATATCGGCTTTGGAGGAAACGTGAAGAAGACGGCCATCGCGTGTGCGGCCGTAGTCGCGCTCACCTTGAGCGCCTGCGGTGGCGAGAGCTACAACCGCGACGAAGCGATCGACGACCTCGTCGAAACGGGCCTGAGCGAAGAGGCCGCGACGTGCATCGTCGACGGTGTCGAGGACGAGTTCGGGATCGACAAGCTCAACTCGACCGACGACCTCTCCGACGAGGACGAAGAAGCACTCATGACCATCACGACCGACTGCGCCTTCTAGCGACGTAGCCCGTCACGTTTCTCGACAGTTCGCAATATGGCCCGTGCCAACGAAGGCGCGGGCCATATTGCGTGCCGGAGCTGTGCGCCTTACGCAGCCGCTCCGGTGAGCAACCCGCCCTCGGCCGTTGCCTCGTCGTACTCGGCGAGTGTGGTGTCGATAGGAATGATGTCGGGGAATTAGGTGAGCCCCGCCGGGTGGGGTCCGGCGGGGCTCGATGAGAGGACCGCGTTGGGGGCCAGTCCTCGCTCGCGCGCATCGTACGCCGCTGCGCCGGGTCGCGCGTGCGAACGCAGCCACGGTTCCTCTCGCGGCAGGCCCGGATGACTGCGGCAAGGGAGCCATGGTGATGCGCTGACGCGGAGCGCGTCCGCGCACGCGCGATTGACCGCGCTACGGGACCAGATCGTGAGGTTGGTGCACGCAGCTGTGAATGCTGTGGTGTCGACGCCCCCGGTCGATGGCACCCGGATCATCGGCACGCCCACCCGGCGCGGGTGAGGAGCCCGACCCCGGCCCGAACCCGTGGTCCGGAAAGCGCGACCTGCGGACGGGAAATCCCTCTCGGGTCCGCGAGAATGCTCCGGTGCGCATGACGTTCCTCGGTCACGTCGGATTCTTCGTCGAGACCGACGGCGGATCGGTGCTGTGCGACCCTTGGTTCAATCCTGCCTACTTCGGGTCGTGGTTCCCGTTTCCCCGCAACGACACGCTCGACGTTGCCCCCTTCTCGGCGCCGGACTATCTCTACGTCTCGCACCTGCACCGCGACCACTTCGACCCGGCGTTCCTGACCCGGTTCGTCGACAAGAGGGCGCGGGTGTTGCTCCCGGACTTCCCCGCGCCGTTCCTGCGCCAGGCGCTCGAAGCGTGCGGGTTCCGGCACTTCGTCGAGACGCGCGACGGTGTGCCGCTCGACCTCGACGGGCTCGACGTCACGATCCTCGCGATGTCGGCGCCGGCCGACGGGCCACTGGGCGACTCCGCGATCGTCATCGCCGACGCGTCTGCCCGCGTGCTGAACCAGAACGACGCCCGCCCCGGCGACCCGGGTGTGCTCCAGCAGTACGGGCCGTACGACGCGCACATCGTGCAGTTCTCGGGTGCGATCTGGTATCCGATCGTCTACGACTTCGCACCGGAAGAGCGTGACCGCCTCGCGCGCGAGAAGCGCGTGAACCAGATGGCGCGTTCTCGCCAGTACATCGAGTGGGTCAAGGCGGCCAACGTGTTCCCCGCCGCCGGACCCCCCTGTTTCCTCGACGCCGACCTGTTCGCGTTGAACGACCTGACCGGTGACCCGGCGAACATCTTCCCCGACCAGTCGGTGTTCCTCGACGAGTTGCGCGCCGCGGGCATCGACACCGCCCGGCTCATCGTTCCCGGTTCGGTGATCGAACTCGAACCCGATGTGTGCCGGGTCACGCATCCGGCGGGCGACGCCGAGGTGATGCGGCCGTTCACCGACAAGGCGGCGTATCTGCGCGAGTACCGCGCCGACTGGAGCGCGTGGATCGACGACGAGCACGACCGTTGGAGTCGGGCGCGCGCGCCGATCGACCTCGTGGCGGAACTCGCACAGTGGTTCGAACCGTTGCTCGCCAACGCACCGATCACGTCGGCCGGTGTCGCCGGGCTTGTCGTGCTCGACCCGGGTGCCGACGACGCGATCGCCGTCGACTTCGTCGAGAGCGAAGTGCGCCCGTGGCGGGGTGAGCCCTTCGTGTACAAGGCCGACGTCGACCGCGTGTTGCTCACCACGCTCGTCGGCGAACACACCGAAGACTGGGTGAACTCACTGTTCCTGTCGTGCCGCTTCCGCGCCCACCGGCCCGGACCGTTCAACGAATACGTGATGACCTTCTTCAAGGCGCTCTCGCCGGAGCGCATCGCGTACGTCGAGCAGTGCTACCGGCAGGGCCGCAAGGCCGACGAGTTCTTCGAGCGCGACGGGTGGCGGATCGAGCGGTGGTGCCCGCACCGCCAAGCCGACCTGACCCGCTTTGGCGATATCGAAGCCGGTGTGCTCACGTGTTCGCTGCACCACTGGCAGTTCGACCTCGAGACCGGCCGTTGCCTCACGAGCGACGACCGCCACCTCCGGTGCGAACGCAGCACGGAAGATCGGAACGGGACGTGAGCGCGTTTAATCATCTTGGGCAGTGCGTGACGGACCTCGAACGGTCGAAGCGGTTCTACTGCGAGTTGCTCGGGTTCACGCTCGAGCGGGAGCTGAACCCACCCGACGATCTCTCGGCACCGTTGATGGGCCTCACGGCGCCGCTCGGGTTCACTGCGTCGTACCTCGTGCGCGACGGACTCGTCCTCGAACTGTTGCACTTCGCGGCCGAGGGGAAGGTGCAGCCGTTCCGGCCCCGGACGATGAACGAACCCGGCCTCACGCACATCTCGTTGAGCGTCGGCGACATTCCTGCCGTTCTCGCGCGGATCAGTGAATATGGCGGCGAGGTCGTCGCCGGAACCGACATCGGCAACGCCGTGTTCGTCCGCGATCCCGACGGCCAGCTCGTCGAACTATTGCCGATGGCGTACCGCCAACGACTCGACGCCAAGGGCCAGAGATAGCTGTGGACCGCTAGCCGAGCCGGATGTTGCCGAACGCCCGCTGCAGGAGCGGGGTGCGCGCGTCGAGGATGCTCGCCAGATCCTCGGGCTCGCACCCGGACTCGTCGACCGGTGCCGCGGCCGGAACCGAAACGGGTACCGCGACCGCGACCGGCTCGGGAACCGGCTCCGGTTCGGGCTCGGGTTCGGGTTCGACCACGAGTTCGAGTTCGAGTTCGAGGTCGAGTTCGAGGTCGAGTTCGAACTCGCGGCGCTTGTCGTGCAGTTCCCATCCGCGCGGCAGCGTTTCGGTGGCGTGACTCATGCACAGATCGCCCCGCGTGCGCGGCGAAGAGGCGACGAGGTCGATGAGCCACGCTGCGCGCCGCGTGGGCTGAAAACGAAGTGTCGCGGCGGCAGGGGCACCACAGCCGGCTCGCGCGCAAAGGCGGCGAGTCGGGGAGCCGTACCGCCGGGTCCAACTCGACCCGGGGATCATCGCTGTCGCTGCCTCCTGTTCGTGCCGCACGAGAGCGACCCGCTACTCCCCCCGGTGGGCCTTCATTTTGGCCTACGACCCCAAGGGAAGGTCAAACCGAGCCGGCACTCCTGAAGGCTCGGGCCAGGAGTGGCGTGTGGGCGTCGAGGACGTGCGCCAGGTCGGCCGGAGCCGAGCGCCGGTCGGAGACGAGCCAGCCCAGGGGCGGCCTGAGGAGGCGGACGTGCCGTTCGCACAATTCTCCCGCCCGGGCCGCACCGTCGAGCGGCCGATCGAGCCAGACCCTCCGCTCCCGCGCGTCGAACGTAAACGTGGCCGTTGCCTTGGCACTGCACCCGGGTCGCGCACACTGTTCTCGCACGAGTCGAAACGTACCTCGCGGCGAGTGCGTGGCCGTGTCATTCTTTAGCGTGACTCGCGGTTGGCTCTAGGTGGCTGGTGTTGGCTCTAGCGTGACTCGCGGTTGGCTCGTCCGAGTTCCGGCGTCGTCGGCCAACCTCGGCGCAGCGTTCGACGCGGTCGCCCTCGCGCTGGCCCGCTACCTCGAAGTCACCGACGAGGGCGAGGCAACGTCCGAGAACCACCCGGCCGTGCGCGCGTTCCGTCAGGGGGGTGGCACCGGCACCATCCATGTGCGCGCCCAGTTCCCCGGCGGGCGCGGGCTCGGGTACTCGGGCGCGTCTCGCGTCGCCGGGCTGCTCGCGGCGCACGCGCAGGCCGGGCGCAGCGCCTGGGAGGCACGGGCCGAGATCCTGCGCGAGGCCACGACACTCGAAGGTCATGCCGACAACGTCGCGGCGTCGATCCACGGCGGCATCGTGGCGGTCGCGGGCGGGCGGGTCGTGCGTATCCCCCTCGGTCGCGAACTCGCGGTGGTGGTCTGGGTCCCCGAACGCGAAACGGCCACGGCCGGCGCCCGGCGCCTATTGCCGGACCAGATTCCGTTCGCGGATGCCGTGTTCAACGTCGGTCGGGCGTCGTTGCTCGTAGCCGCACTCGCGTCGGGCGACACCGATGCGCTGCGGACCGCGACCGAGGACCGACTGCATCAGGACCGGCGCCTGGCCCGGGCGCCCGACACCCGCGCCGCGATGGACGCGGCACTCGCGGCGGGCGCGTGGGCGGCCTGGCTCTCGGGCTCGGGTCCGTCGGCCGCCGCGCTCGTCGACCCGGCCGACGCGGCCCGTGTCGCCCGTGCGCTCCCGGACAATGGGCGAGCATTCGTCGTGAAACTCGACGAAGAGGGAGCGACCATCTCATGAGGATTGGCTCATGAGGATGGGCTCGTGAGGATGG
>JAWXCJ010000069.1:0-15141 GCA_034408875.1 Actinomycetota bacterium | reverse complement strand
GTGAGCGCCGCCGACGCCGAGGTGCTCGGCTGCAACGCCGCGTCCGACGGCTATCACGTCGTCGTTCCCGCGGGCGCCCACGAGTTCAGCGCGCAGCTTGCAGACGCGGGCTACGAACCGATTCCCGTCGACCTCTCCGAACTCCGCAAAGCCGGCGGCGCAGCCAAGTGCTGCACCTTGGAACTACGTGCGGACGCAGCGAAGCCACCGTGCGGACGCAGCGAAGCCACCGTGCGGACGCAGCGGAGCCACGGACGGCGCAGCGAGGGAGCCATACGTACGGACGGCGCAGCGAGGGAGCCATACACAAGGGAGCGCGTCATGACACGACTCGACGCCCGACCGACGACACCGGCCGAGATGGAGTCGCAGCACGCGGCGCACAACTACAAGCCGTTGCCGGTCACGATCGCCGAGGGTTCGGGCGCGTGGGTCACCG
This sequence comes from Actinomycetota bacterium, assembly GCA_034408875.1. Lineage (GTDB taxonomy): Bacteria > Actinomycetota > Acidimicrobiia > IMCC26256 > PALSA-610 > JANNHK01. Next base: position 14,702 of record JAWXCJ010000069.1, on the reverse strand, counting down.
ACGAGTCCGGCACCCGCTACCTCGACCTGCTGGCCGCATACTCGGCGTTGAACTTCGGGCACGGCCACCCACGGTTGCTGCGCGTCGCGCGCGAGCAACTCGACCGGCTCACGCTCACGAGCCGAGCGTTTTCGAACGACCAGACCGGCCCGTTCTGCCGTGAGCTCGCCGAGTTGTGCGAGAAGGACGCGGTGCTCCCGATGAATACGGGCGCGGAAGCGGTGGAGACCGCGATCAAGGCCGCCCGCAGGTGGGGCTACCAGGTGAAGGGCGTGCCGGTCGACGGCGCCGAGATCATCGTGATGAGCGACAACTTCCACGGCCGCACGACGACGATCGTCGGCTTCTCGTCCGACCCCGACTCGCGCGCCGGGTTCGGCCCGTTCACCCCCGGGTTCCGCATGGTGCCGTTCGGCGACGTCGACGCGTTGCGCAGCGCGATCACCGAACGCACCGTGGGCGTGTTGCTCGAACCGATCCAGGGCGAAGCCGGCGTCATCGTGCCGCCCGCGGGCTACCTCGCCGCGGTCCGCGCCCTCTGCGACGACTTCAACGTGCTGATGATCGCCGACGAGATCCAGTCGGGACTCGGGCGCACCGGCACCACGTTCGCGTGCGACCTCGAAGGCGTGCGCCCCGACTTGTACGTGCTCGGCAAGGCGTTGGGCGGCGGCATCATGCCGCTGTCGGCTGTCGTCGGCGACTGGGACGTGCTCGGCGTGTTCACGCCGGGATCACACGGCAGCACGTTCGGCGGGAACCCGCTCGCGTGCGCCGTCGGCCGCGAAGTTCTCGCGATGCTGCGCACGGGTGAGTACCAGGACCGCGCCGCCCGCCTCGGTGCCCGCCTCGAGCCGCAACTGCGCGCCCTGGTCGGCAAGGGCCTGGCCGACGTGCGTATCCGCGGCCTCTGGGCCGGACTCGACCTCGCGCCGGGGATGGCGTCGGGCCGGGCCGTGTGCGAAGGGCTGCTCGCCGAGCGCATCCTCGCCAAGGACGCGCACGAGTCGACGATCCGCATCGCCCCGCCGCTCGTCATCGACGAACACGACCTCGACTGGGCCGTCGACCGCCTCGCGCACGTCTTGGCGCGCTAACCCGTCGTTCTTGCGTCACTGGGGTGTCGTCAGGACACCTGCGTGACGCAAGTTCGCGTTAGAGGGCGAGTTCGAATGCGTCGAGCGCTTCGATCGCGGCGACCGAACGGTCGAGCATTGCCCGCGTGAGTTCGAGGTGGCGGGGGTCGTCGACGGTCAGGCCGCCCGCGGCGACGACCGGGTACACGAACCCGAACTGGGTGCCGTAGCGAAACATCTCCCACGCCCAGTCGCGGTCGGCCGTGACGCCGTTGGCCGCGAGCGCATCGATGTACGTGTCGAACGCGCGCTCGCAGTCGACGCGGCCCTCGATGTTCATGCTCTGCGACACGATGTACGAGAGATCACGCGGCCCGACCGACCGGTCGATGAGCTGCCAGTCGACGGCGATCACGTCGCCGTCGTCGGCGAAGAACAAGTTGTCGAGGCGCCAGTCGGCGTGCGCGAGCACGAGCGGCCCGGTGCAGAGCTTGGCGAACAACGCCGGGATGCGCTCGGAGAAGTTGTCGCCCAGTTTGCGGACCGCGGGTGTGATCGCGTCGGGAAACAGTTCCTGCACCCGCGGCCACGAGCCGTCGTACGCCATCCCCACCGCGCCCGGGTACGGCTCGTCGCACAGGCGCAGGAGGAACGAGTACTCGCCGAGCGTCGCGTCGTCCCAGAAGTTCGCGTGGTGACGGGCGAGGGTCCGGATCGCCGGTTCCGCTTCCTCTGCGCTGCACCCGGCGACCTGGTCGAGCATCCGGCCCCGGGTCGACACGTCTTCGAGCAGCAGGATCGTGTCCTGGGTCGCGGGGTCGTGGTCGCAGAAATAACAGCGGGGCTTGGAGATGTCGGTGCGGTGCGCGAGCTCCTGGTAGAAGCCGACCTCGCGCCCGTACATGTTCAGGATCGTCGCGACGAAGCGGCTCTCTTCGCCCGCGGCCGCGAGCTTGGCGACGACCGACTTTGGTCCTTTCGCGGTCGTCACGTCGAGCTTGAACAACTGCCCGACGAGACCGGCACCGACGCCCAAGGGAGTCGAGGACACGGCGGTGACATCTTCTTCGAGCGCGTCCGACAACCACTCGGGGGTGAGGTCTTCGACAGTACGCGGAATCACGACTTCCTCTTTTCCTTCGGGCGGATGTTCATGCACCGACCACCGCGTTCAGCTCGGCGTATTCGATGCCGGTGTCAACGTAGTGCTCGTACTCGATGACGCCGATCTCCTGGAACCGCAGCCGCAGCCAGGTGTCGCGGTCGTCGAGCAGGCCGAGGCGCTTGCAGTTCGGCACGATCGCCCGGGCCGACCCCCGAACGCGACGTGGCGCGCCTCGTCGCTCATGACATAGCGCATGAGTTGCTTCAGCACCCTGCTCGCCGTGGAGGAACTGGCTCAACCGGTGGGAAAGGTTCTCGACGGCATACTGCGCGAACTCGGCGGCCGTGCGTTCCGGGTCGAGGGCGACCGAGCCGTTCCACTGCGAGGTCTTGGCCTTCTCGTAGTCCGAGGTGAACGTGGCGTCGAACGCCCCGGCGACGGCATGGATCCGCTCGTCGTCGGCGGTGTTCACCTCGGAAAGAATCGCCTCGAGATCGTCATGCGCACGCATGCCCGTCATACTGCCCCACCCCATGCATGCGTCGATAGCCCACACCACGTGTGGGCTATCGACGCATCCCTATGGGAGGCGGCCGAACCAGCGGAGGCTGCCGGCGCCGGCGAGGAGGCCGAAGACCAGGGCGATGCCGGCGAATGTGTCGGACACTTCTCGCGGCTCTCTGGTTTCGCTGGTCAACTCGCGGCCGAGTTGTTCGTAGACATTCGTGAGTTCGCTCGCGGTCTTGGCCGTGAACGATTCGCCGTCGGTACCGGCCGCGAGTTGCGCAAGAGCGTCGCGGTTGACGGGCACAGGAATGGAGCCGCCCATGCCGTCGTCGATCGAGCCGCCGTCGGTGCCGAACGCAACCGTGTGGACGGGGATCCCCGCTGCGGTCGCGGCCTGCGCCGCTTCGTCGTTCGGGAGTCCGGCGGTGTTCTCGCCGTCGGAGAGCAGCACGACGGCCGCGCTCGGCTTGGCGTCAGGATCGGGCACCTCTTCACTCGACGTGGGAACCGAGTCGATCGCGCCCAGTGCGGCGACGACGGCGTCGCCGATCGCAGTGCCCTCTTCGAGGTCGAACGACTGCACCGCTTCGCGGGCGTAGCCGATGTCGTCGACCGGCGGCACCAACACGCGGGCCTGCGCCGAGAACGTCACGATGCCGATCCGCACGCCGTCGGGCACGTTGTCGAGAAACGCCGCGGCTGACTCGCGTGCCGCGGAGATGCGCGACGGTGACACGTCGTCGGCTTCCATCGAGCGCGACGCGTCGATGGCGAGGATGACGATGGCGTCCTTCCGCACGGTCGTCTGCGCCACCGCGGGGCGGGCGAACGCGAGCACGGTCGCGATCAGTGCGCACACGGCGACGGCGGCGGGCAGGTGGCGGCGCCAGCCGGGGCGGTCGGGGGCAACTTCGTCGAACAGTGAAAGATCGGAGAACCGCAGCACGTAGCCGCGCCGCCGAACCTGTTGGGCGATATACGCGCCGACCACCAGCACCGGTGCGAGCAACAACCACAGCCGCGACGGTGCGAGGAACGTGACGTCGTCGAACATCAGCGCACTCCCGAGGCCATGCGGCGGCGCCGGCGGCGCACCGCGAACTGGGCGAGCGCGACGGCCCAGTCTTCGTCGGTGCGTACGGGGAGATGGTCGGCACCGGCTGTCGTCACTGCGCGCGCCAGGTGCATGCGTCGGGCCCGGGCGGAGGCCGCGAAGCGTGCACGCAGGAGCGGATCGCGAGTGTCGACCGCACGGCGCCGACCAGATTCGGCGTCTTCGAGCATCACGAATCCGACGTCGGGCATGGTCATTTCGCGCTCGTCGACGACTTCGACGGCCACCACGTCGTGGCGCGCCGCCAGACCTTGGAGTTCGCGCTGCCAACCGTCGGGCACGAGGAAGTCGGAGACGACCACGACCATCCCGCGCCGGCGGGCGAGCCGGCGGGCTTGGCGCAGCGCGGCGGTGAGGTCGCCGGGACCCGACTGCGTGCGCTGGATCGTCGCAAGGATCGTGGCCGCGTGCGCCTGGCCGCTGCGGGCCGGCACGTATACGGGGCGGTCGACGGCAAGCAGCGCGCCGACGCGGTTGCCGCTGGTGGAACCGAGCACGGCGAACGCGCCGGCCAGGTCGCGGGCGACGTCGCGCTTGTCGGCCTTCGCGGTACCGAACGCGAGGCTTTCCGACATGTCGACGACGATCAGCATCTCGAGTTCGCGCTCGGCGATGGAGTCGCGCACGTGGGTCTCGTTGGTCCGCGCCGTGAGCGACCAGTCGATGCGCCGCACGTCGTCACCGGGCTCGTACACGCGGGCATCGCCCGCGTCGTTGCCGGGCCCGGGCACGAGACCCGCGTAATCGCCCTGCAACAACCCGTCGAGGCGGCGCAGCACCGTCAGTTCGAGCCGCCGCAACACCGGATCGGAGAGCCGCCGCCGTGAGATACGAGTGCTCACGCGACGCCGAGACGGGTCTTCACGACGGGCGCCTTCACCTCGGTGAGCAACTCGACCACGACGTCGTCGATCGAGACGCCGTCGGCCAGCGCGTCGAACGACAGCACGAGCCGGTGGTTGAGTACGTCGTACGCGAGGTCGTACACGTCCTGCGGGATCGCGTACGTGCGGCCCCGAATGAGTGCGATGGCACGGGCCGCCGCGACGAGACCGAGCGTCGCTCGGGGGCTGGCGCCGTACGCGAGGAGGCCGTCGATCTGCGGGAGTCCGGCCGCCTTCGGGTCGCGGGTCGCGAGCACAATGCGCACCGCGTAGTCGGTGACCTCGGGTGCCACCTCGATGGCGGCCGCGGCGGCTTGCAGCGCGCACACGTCTTCGGGGTCGAGCAGGCGCGCGGGCGGGTCTTCGGGGCGCGAGGCCCGCGCCACGATCTCGTGCTCCTCGTCGGGCGTCGGGTAGTCGACCGGCACCCGCATGAGGAACCGGTCGCGCTGCGCTTCGGGCAACGGGTACACGCCTTCGGACTCGATCGGGTTCTGCGTCGCGAGCACGAGGAACGGCTTCGGCACTTTGTAGGTCGTGCCGCCGATCGACACTTGCCGTTCGGCCATGACTTCGAGCAGCGCCGACTGCACCTTGGCCGGGGCCCGGTTGATCTCGTCGGCGAGGACGAAGTTCGAGAACAGCGGGCCCAGCTCCACGTCGAAGCTCTCCGACGACGGCCGGTACACGCGCGTGCCGACGAGGTCCGACGGCACGAGGTCGGGCGTGAACTGGAGACGGGTGAACTGACCGCCGAGCGTGCGGGCGAGCGTCGACACCGTGAGTGTCTTGCCGAGCCCCGGCACACCCTCGAGCAGGCAGTGGCCATTGGCGAGCAACGCGACGAGTACGCGCTCGAGCACACGGTCCTGGCCGACCACGACCCGACGCAACTCGACGAGTACTTGTTCCATCCGCTGCGCGGCTTGACGAGCTTCGATGATCTCCATTTCTACGGCTCCCTACGCTCTCGTCCTTGCGGCCTGGCGCCGGCGGGCCATCTCTGTGTCCGCACGGTTCAGGCCACCTCCACCGTGTTCGCAATGTCCGTGACATCTGCGACCGATGTGCCTTCGGGTACGACGAGCACGACGAGGACGTCGTCGCCGATCATCCACGCGTACCGGTCGGAGCCGGCGTCGTCGATGACCTTGGCGTCGATGCCGCCGAGGTCGACGTCGCCGCCGTCGAGGTCGTCGAACTGGTCGGCCGCGTTGCCGCTCCGTTCGGCGAGGAGCAACACCGCTCCGTCGGCACTGTCCATGGCGTACCGGTCGGCAGCGACGGAGCCGTCGTCGGTGTCGCTCGACGTCACGCGCGACGACACGATCGTGAGGTCGCTCGGCAGACCGCTGAGGTCGAGGATGCCGCCTTCGACTTGCACGTCGCCCGGTGTGTCACCGAGCAGGTCGTCGAGGAGCGACTCGAACTCCGGACCGAGTTCGGTGCCGAGGTCGGCACCGAGGTCTTCGAACAGCGTGTCGAGGTCGGTGCCGAGCATCGACTCGAGTTCCCGGAGCAGGGCATCGATGTCGCCCTCACCATTGAGCAGGTTGTCGAGCTCCTCGGCGCCGCCGAGCAGGTCATCGAGACCCTGGCCGAGGTCGTCGAGACCCCCACCCAGCATGTCCTCGAGACTCCCGCCGGTCGCGCCGTCGTCGGACACGGTCGGCGCGTCGGCGCCGCCGTTGGCGATCACCTCGTCGAGGATCGCCTGCGTCACTGCGATCGGGATGGCGAACCCGACGCCCGAGCTGCTGCCCGACATCGACGCGATCGCGGTAGGGATACCCACCACTTCGGCGTCCATGTTCGCGAGCGCGCCACCGGAGTTGCCGGGGTTGATCGCGGTGTCGGTCTGGATCAGTCCGGTGAGCGTGCCCATCGGCGACTCAAGCGTGCGGTCGAGGCCGCTGACGATGCCGGTCGTGACCGACGTCTGGAACCCGAACGGACTGCCGACGGCGACGACGTCCTGGCCGACTTCGACCGTCTCGGTCGCGAACGTGGCCGGCGGCAACGCGCCGTCGTCGTCGACGGAAACGACAGCAAGGTCAGCCGCCGCGTCGCGGGCGACGACGCGGCCTTCGTATTCACCGCCGCTTTCGTCTTTGATCGTGACTTCGTCGGCACCGGCAACGACGTGCGCGGCGGTGAGCACGAGGCTTTCACCGGCGACGACACCCGATCCGACACCGACACCGGTTTCGATGTTCACGACGCTCGGCGAGAGTTCGGCGGCGACGTCTTCGACCGACCCGCCGCTCGCGGCGGCGGGGCCGAAGCTTCCGTTGCCGTCGTCGTCGTCGCTCACGACCGTGGCGACGGCGGCACCGGCGCCGAGCAGGAGCACCAGCACGAGAACGATCACGAACGCCTTGCGGGCACCGATGCCGCGCGGTGCGGGCGGGGCGGCGATCTCGACGACCGGGGCCGGTTCGATCACGACGTGCGGTTCGGTGTCTTCGGCCGGAACAGGAGGCGCTTCCGGTTCGGTCACGACGGGAGCGGCGGCGGCTTCCGCAGCCAGTTCGGCGGCAGTCGGCGGGGCGGCGGGGAGGTCGCGCCAGGTGCGGCGCGGGATGCGACGCGGGGGCGCGTCGACTTCAGGGGGAGTTCTCGGCATGCCGGGCACCGTACGGAACCGGCCATAAACCTGGCGTCAAGCCCACCTGTGAAAACCATGTGCTTCTGGACGCGCGTATCTGTTGCCAGGAACAGATACGCGCGTCCAGAAGCGGGACTACGACGCTTCCGCGGCCGGGTGGATGCCGTCGGTAGCGACGATCGTCGACGGGTCGGCTTCGGCGGTGCGCGGGAGCCACAGGGTGAAGATCGCGCCGGCGCCGACTTCGGACGCGACGGTGATGCGGCCGCCCTGGGCTTCGGCGACCTGGCGGGCGATCGTGAGCCCCAGGCCGCGTGTGCCGCCGCCCGAACTGTCGCCGCGTTCGGTTTCGTAGCGCCCGCGCCAGTTGCGGCGGAACACCAACTCGTGTTGCGCGGGGTCGATGCCGGGCCCTTGGTCGCGTACCGCGACCGATGCCCAGTTCTCGTCGGCGCGCACGGTGACGGTGACGGTCGCACCGCGCGGTGAGAGTCGCACGGCGTTGGCGAGCACGTTGCCGACAACCGTGCGCACGGCCTGGCGGTCGGCGACGACGATGACGGCGGCCGGTGCGTCGACGCGCACGGTGACACCGCGAGTCGACGCCGGCCCTTCGTGTTCGGTCGCGAGACCGCGCGCTTCGGTGACGAGGTCGACGACACGGGTGCCCGGTGCTTCGAACGCGAGGCCACCGTGCGCAGCGAGGTCCTGCACGGTGCGGCTCATGCGGCCGACGGCTCGGTGCGCAGCGTCGACGTAGCGCAGCGTGTCGCCGTCGCTCTCGGTCTTGACGAGGTCGAGGTTCATCGACGTGATCGCGAGCGGTGTGCGCAGTTCGTGCACGACTTCTTCGAGGCGGCGCCGTTCTTGTTCGCGGAACGCGTTGACGGCCCGGTTGCCGGGGCCCGCGCCAAGGAGGCGGGGTCCGTAGAACCAGCCTCCGGCTCCGGCGAGGGGCACGACGAACAGCGCGGCGAGCAGCGTCCAGCGGGCGATCGCGGCGCGGGCCGCGCCGGGGTCGTCGACCGGTGCCGCAACGACTTGGGTGACAACCGTCTGCGAACCCGTCTGGTCGATGACCGTCGTCTGGCGCGGTTCCTCGGGGTCGGGCTCGGCCCGGGCCGCGAGCACGTACCCGAGCACGCCCGCGAGCGCGATGGCGAACAGCGCAACGCACGCCGCGGCGAGACCGCACCGGCGCGCGAGTTGGTTGTTCACGTTCACGTTCACGCCGCGACCGCCAGCCGGTAACCGCGTCCGATGACGGTGTCGATGATCGGACCGTCGCCCGCGGCCGCGAGCTTGCGGCGCAGGTTGCTGATCGTGACGCGCACGGTGTTGGTGAACGGGTCGGCCTGTTCGTCCCACACGTGTTCGAGCAACCGTTCGGCGGTAAGCACGACACCGGGGTGCATCATGAAATAGCGCAGCAGTGCGAGTTCCTTGGCTGTGAGCGGCAACACCTGCCCGTTGCGCAGGGCGACGTGCCCGGCGGCGTCGAGTTCGAGGTCGCCGATGCGCAGCACCGCGTTGGTGCGGCCGGCGTCGCGGCGCAGCAGCGCGCGCACCCGCGCCGACAGTTCGCCCAACGCGAACGGCTTGACGAGGAAGTCGTCGGCGCCCGCGTCGAGGCCCGCGACCCGGTCTTCGACACTCCCCCGGGCGGTCAGCACCAACACGCGAGTCGACGGGTCGCCGACTTCGCCCTCGGCCAGCGCCCGGCAGATCGACATGCCGTCGACATCGGGGAGGCCGAGGTCGAGGCACACGAGGTCGTATTCGTTGAGGTCGAGGCGCTCGTAGGCGGCCGCGCCGTCGCCGGCGATGTCGACCGCGTAGCCCTCGCGCCGAAGTCCCGACGCCACGGCGAGCGCCAGTTCGGCCTCATCCTCGACCACCAGAATGCGCATCGTCCCGGCAAACCCTCCGCGGACATCAACGATCGCGGCCGCCTCCGCGTTCCCAGCCGCTACCACATTGTTCCCGATCGACCCCTCCGGCAGAAATGGGCCGGGCGGCAGGGATCACCCCGGCGCTCCGATCGCGGTGCCGAGAACGGTCTTGCCGCCTCGTGCGATCTCGCTCCACAGCGGACCTTTCAGCAACTCGTCGAGTTCATGCCGCTCGACTTCGATCACCTTGACGGGGTTACCCGTACAGCGCCGCACGTTGATTTCGAACTCGGCTCGCGAATCGACCCACGAAGATTCCTCTGTTTCCGTAAGCGCGGGACGCACGATGAGGATGTCAATGTCGCTGTCGATGTCGGCAACTCCGCGCGCGAACGAACCGAACACGAGGACGCTCTGGGGGGTGGGTCGTATGCGTTTGGCCCAATCTTCGATCTTCTTGGTTGCGGCGCCGTGAGCGTCAGCGAGCCTGATCAGGAGTTCGCTCGCCACGTGGTCGCGCACCAGGGAGAAGAGTGCCGCGGGGGGCACGTCGGTCCGCTGCACCATGCCCAACGCAACGAGGCGCTTCAGAACACGCGAGCACTGGGCCGGGCTGACACCGCACACCTCCGAGAGACCTCGTAGCGTGAGCGGGCCGGATACGGCGGCGAGACTCGCGAGGATCTGGCCCTGCGAATCGGGGATGACGGCCGTGACGGGGCGACGAAAGTCCACGGCGCGAGCCTAGTCCTCATAGACCATAGATGGAACGATCGTTTCATAAATGAAACTAGCCGCGGCCTGGACCTGACGCTAACGTCATGTTCACGGAGCGGACGAGGGAGCCCTTTCGATGGAGTTGCCGAAGATCATCAGCGTTGACGACCACGTCGTCGAGCCTGCCCACGTGTGGCAGACCTGGCTCCCGCAGCAGTACCGCGAGCAGGGACCGCGCATCGAGCGCAAGCGGTGGGGACCGTTCTCGCACAAGCCGGGTGCGAAGTACGTGAACACCGAGGACCCGAACGGCCTGTGGGGCGACGCCTGGTACTTCGAGGACCGGCTCATCTACGTGCACAAGCGGTTCGTCGCGATCCCGTTGGAGGCAACCCCCGACGGCGACCTCTCCAAGTTCGACCGGTCGAAGATGGTCATGGAGGCGCTCACGTACGACGAGATGCGCCCCGGCTGTTACGAGCGCGACGCGCGCATGGTCGACTTCGCGAACAACTGGACCGACGGTTCGCTGCCGTTCCCCACGTTCCCGCGCTTCTGCGGCCAGACGTTCTACGAAGCGAACGACAAGGAACTCGGGCTCGCGTGCGTGCAGGCGTACAACGACTGGATGATCCAGGAGTGGTGCGCGCCGTCGAACGGGGTGAACATCCCGTTGTGTTTGATCCCGCTGTGGGACGTCGATCTCGCGGCCGCCGAAGTGCAGCGCGTCGCCGAGCAGGGCTGCCGGGCCGTCTGTTTCAGTGAACTGCCGCACCACTTGAAGTTGCCGACGATCCACTCGGGCGGTTGGGACAAAATGTTCCAGGTGTGCAACGACACGGGTGTGACGTTGTGCATGCACATCGGTTCGTCGTCGACGAACCCGGCCGCGTCGCCCGACGCGCCGGGCGGGGTCGGCGGCACGCTCGCGTTCAACAACTCGATGGCGTCGCTGGCCGACTGGTTGTTCTCCGGGAAACTGATCGAGTTCCCGAAGTTGAAGCTCGCGTACTCCGAAGGCCAGATCGGGTGGATCCCGTACGTGCTCGAACGGGCCGACACGGTGTGGGACCAGCACGACAGCTGGCAGCACAGCAAGGAACGCATCCCCAACCCGCCGTCGTCGTATTACTACGGCCGTATCTTCGGGTGCTTCACCGCCGACCACCACGGCCTGGCATCGTTGGGCGAGGTGGGCGAGGACAACATCTGCTTCGAGGTCGACTACCCGCACACCGACACGACGTGGCCCAACTCCAAGGAATACGTCGAGAAGATCCTCAGCGGCGTCGACCAGGACGTGGCCTACAAGGTGCTCCGCGGCAACGCGATCAAGATGCTGGAACTCGACCGCACCTAAACCCCGGTGCGTCGCTAGGGGGTAACTATTACCCCCTAGCGACGCACCGGGTTAGTTGGCGGCGAGGAAGTCGAGCAACAACGCGTTGACCTGGTCGGGGGCTTCGATCGTCATCCAGTGGTCGACGCCTTCGAGGCGTTCGTAACGCCACGGTCCGCTCACGAACTTCTGCGAGTCGTGCATCTGGCTTTCGGTGAGCGCGAAGTCGTTCGTGCCGATGATGCCCATCGTCGGCGCGGCGATGGGCGGGAACTCGAGCGGCGGGCCCACGAGCGTGGCGGGCGGAATGTTGGCCCGGTAGTAGTTGAGGCCCGGTGTCATCGACTCGGGTGTGGGGTGGCGGCGCTTCACGTCGTCGATGCCCGGATGGCGTGACCACTGCGCGAAGTTGGCCCAGTCGTTCATCGTGAGCCACTGCTCGGCGATGCCTTCGAACTGGAACAGCAGCATGTACCACGACTTCTCGCGCTGCGGCATGCCCGCGCCGACGAACGCCGACGGGTGCCCGACCGAGAGCGCGGTGAGTGTCTCGACGCGGTCGGGAACGAGTGCGGCGGTGGCCCACGCGATGGCCGCGCCCCAGTCGTGGCCGACGACGTGCGCCTTCTCGACGCCGAGGTTGTCGAGCACGCCGAGCAGGTCACCGACGACGAACGGGATCGAGTAGTGCTCGACTCCTTCGGGCTTGTCGGAGGCGCCGAACCCGCGCAGGTCGGGGGCGATGGTGCGGTAGCCCGCGGCGGTGAGCGCGGCGACTTGATGGCGCCACATGTCGTGCGTGTCGGGCCAGCCGTGGATCAGCAGCACCGGCGGCCCTGATCCCTGGTCCTCGACTTCGATTCCGGTTCCGTTCACGTCGATGCGCATGCGCGCATCTTGGCCCATCAGGCGAGAAACCGCACACCCTTCGGGTCGACCTGCACGGTCATCCCTTCGCGCGCGAGGCAGAGCCGTTCCTCGGCGACGTCGGAGCACCGATGCGCGTCGACGAGCAGCGCGTCGAGTTCGTCGTCGGTGTGGTACGGGTCGTGATGGAACAAGACGGTCGTGCCGACGTTGGCCCGCCGCGCGAACCCGACGACATGGTCGATGCACGAGTGCCCCCACCCGATGTGACCCGGGTACTCCTTGTCGCCGTACTGCGCGTCGTGGAAGAGCAGGTCGGCATCGCACGCGATGTCGTGACCGCTGATCCAGTCGGTCGGTCGGTCGTCGAGTGCCACGCCGATGGCCGGTTCGTGATCGGGGAGATACGCGAGCACGCTGCCCGCTTCCTCGATGCGATACCCGACAGTCGGACCCTGGTGCACGACGCTGCCGGCGCGCACGGTCGCCGACCCGATGGTGACTTCCTCGAGGGGCGCGTCGTGGAACACGATGCGCGCCGGGATGTCGGCCAGGCGCACGGGAAACAGCGGCGGCGACATATAGATCGCGATGCGGTCCTCGAGGCTCTGCACGGGCGAGGACGGTCCCCACAGGTGGATCTCGATGTCGGAGCGGAAGAGCGGCCGGAAGAAGCCGAGGCCTTGCACGTGGTCGAGGTGCAAATGGGAGAGCAAGATGTGCAGCACCGCGGGAGGGTTCCGCTCGATCTCGACGCCCAGCGCGCGCATGCCCGTTCCCGCGTCGAGCACGAGCGTGTCACCGCTCTCGAGTTGCACCTCGACGCACGACGTGTTGCCGCCGTAGCGCACGGTGTCCGCGCCCGGCGCGGCGAGCGAGCCCCGGCAGCCCCACACGTGGGCGCGCATCAGTCGGCTCCCGTCGGCCAGAACACGGTGACGACGCCGTGCAGTTCGCCGCCGTTGCCGAAGAGGGGGTATGCGGTCGCTTCGATGACGTGCCGTTCGCCGTTGAAGAACGTGGCCGAGACGATCTTGTGCGCCGGGCGCCGCTCGTAGAACGCGATGCCGGCCGGGGACTCGCGCGTCGGTAGGGCGGCCCCGTCCTCCCCGACCATCTGGAGCATCTCGCCGAGCTGGTTACCCGTTATCTCGCCGATGTCGCTGAACGGTTTGCCGAGGAGTTGTTCGGCCGCGTCGTTGAAGAACACGACCATGCCTTCCCCATCGACCAGGAACGTAGGCGTCGCGAGGTTCGACGCGAGCTCCCGCGCCAGGATCAGCAGCACGCTCCTGCCCGCGGTGCTCATCCTTCGAGCTCCACGGGTTGGTCGAGCGCGACCTGTCCGATGTACTCGTACGCTTCGTTCGGCGACAGCGGTTGCATGAACGGCCCCGCCCGCACGTCTCGGTACAGCCGCGACAGCGGGTTCGCGGTCATGTACCCCGCGCCGCCGCTCAACTGCATCGCCAGATCGACGACGTTCATCGCGGCCCGTTGGGTCGCAACCTTCGCGATCTGGGTGCTCGACATGCCCTGGTGGAAGTCGTCGTGGGTCACCGACGCAACCGGCCGCTGCGAGATGAGGTCGTCGAGCGCGGGTCCGACGAACGCGAGGTGGGCGCGCGCCGTCGCGAGCTCGATCTCGAGTTCGGCCATCGTGTGCTGGATCCCGTGCCGCGCCGCGAGCACGCGTCCCGACGGTTGCTTGGTGCGGGTCTTCAGCATGGGCACGACGTGGTCGCGTGCCGCTTCGGCGATACCCAGGAACGCGCCGATCAAGCCGAACGCGCCCGCCGTACTGACGAGCAGGTTCTCTTCGTCGAATGCGCCCCAGTCGCCCTGGTCGATGTACAAGCTGTCGGGGATGACGCAGTTGTCGTAGACGACGTCGTGGCTGCCCGACGCGCGCATTCCGAGCGCGTCCCAGTTCTCCATGATCGTCTGGCCCGGCGTACCCCGGAACACGATGGCGCGCCCGCGGCCCCACGTGCCGTCGTCGCGTTTGTGGCGCGCGGTCACGGTCATGACGTCGGCGACGGGCGAGAGCGTGCCGAAGATCTTGCGGCCGTCGAGGCGCCGGCCTTCGTCGACACGCGTGGCTTCGGTCAGAGGGTGTCGTATGTCGGTGCCGGGTTCGGTCGCGTTCGCCATCGCGATGGCGCCCCCGCCGAGCAGGCCCGCGAACCCTTCCATGAGCCCGATGGCGACGGGATCGTTCGCCTCGCGCGCGCCGCGCACGAGCCGGTTCACGATGATGCCGGTCGTGAGGTGCATGTTGATCGCGATCGCGACCGACGCGTCGCTGCGGGCGAGCCGGCTGACGGCGACCATCACGTCGTAGGGCGACGCGACGCCCAGCCCGCCGAATTCCTCCTGCAGCGGGCCGGAAGCGAAGCCGCTCGCTTTCATCGCGTCGATGGCCTCGTGCGGAAATGTGCCGTTCTGGTCGTGTTCAGCCGCACGCGTCGCAATCTCGTCGCTGTGCTGTTCGGCGAGTTCGACGAACTTCTCGCCCGCGGGTGTCCGCGCCTGCAACTGGTTGCGCATGCGGCCCAGTCTGCCCCGCCGCGGGGCCGTGGTCGACCGAGCT
>JAWXCJ010000068.1:0-8632 GCA_034408875.1 Actinomycetota bacterium | reverse complement strand
GCGCGGGCCGCCTCGTCGATCTCGACGGGATCATGTTCCACGCCGATGCGATCGACGACGCGCGCCGGCGCGTCGCCGTTGCGGTACTCGAGCACGGTTCGCTCACCGTCTCCGACGTGCGCAACCTGTTGGGGTCGTCGCGAAAGTTCGTCGTGCCGATCGTGAATCAGCTCGACGCCGACGGCATCACCCGCCGCCGTGGCGACGAACGGATACCCGGACCGACCGCCGAACTATTCGCTCGGGAGTAGGCGCCGACGCTCGGTTTCGGTGAGGCCGCCCCAGATGCCGTGCGGCTCCCGCACCCGCAGCGCGAAGTCGAGACACTCCCGGCGCACCGGACACTGGAGGCAGATCGCCTTGGCGTGCTCCTCGCGTTGGTCGCGGTCCTCGCGCCGTTCTGCCGTGTTCGGTGGGAAGAAATAGATCGATTCCGGCCCCCGGCACTCTGCCTTCAGGTGCCACGTCTCGTGGATGATCCCGAGCGCCACCGTCTCCACCCCCATCCGGCCCCGCAGCCGCGGGCGGAACGTATCTCCGGGCCGAGAAAGCGACAAACGGGCTGATCACCCCCGGCGCGCTCGGTCGCGGTAGTCCCGCGCGCCGCCCTCCTCGGGCTCGACCTCGAGCATGACGCCGTCGACCGCGACGACCCGGACGGCATTGCCGGCGCCGATCGGTGTCGCCCGGTTGGTGTGCGCGCGCCACAGCGCGTCGCGGATACGCACGACGCCGTCGGGCGCGACGTCGACCTCCGCGGTTCCCATCTCGCCGACCAGGTCTTCGCGGCCCACCGTCGGCGTCGAAAACCGCGACCGCACCATCGAACTCATGCCCGCGACCATGAACAGGATCGTGAGCCCGCACACGAGCACGATCACCCACCAGGTCGGATCGAGGCGCGACGATCCGTCGTACAACCACACGGACCCCACAATGAGCATCACGCCGCCGATGAAGGTCCACGCGCCGATGGCGCCCGCCTGCACGTCGACCGCCATACCGATGATGCCGAACAGCAGGAGCGCCAGCGCCCACGGCGCGACGGGCAGGTGCGAGAACCCGAAGCACGCGCCGGCGAGCGCGATCGCACCGATCGCACCCGCGATACCGACGCCGACCGTGAAGAATTCGAAGACGATGAGCGAGAACCCGGCGACAAAGAGGAAGTACGCGACCCACGATGCGTTGAGCGTGTGGGCGACCTGTTGCCCGAGCCCGAGCTTGTGGAACCGCACGACTTGATTGGGTGCGAGGCGTTGCTGGTCGCCTTCGCCCACGATGTCGGCGACGTCGAGTGTGACATTGCCCGCGGCCGTCGTGACCGTGTCGCCGTCGAACGAGACGATGAAATCGCCGAGCGTCGGTTGCGTTCCGTTGGTGAGGCCGGTCCGGTCGGCATCGCGCGCGGACACGCGCCGCGCGATGACGTCGGCGACATCGACCGAGCGGCCGTTGCGTTCCTGGAGTTCGACCAACGTGTCTGTGATCTCTTCGGTCGACCACGCGCTCGTGTCGTCGAGTTCGACGGGATAGGCGGATCCGATGCCCGCGCCGGGCGCAACCGCGGCAACCGGTGCCGCGAGCGCGAGAAGCACCGCCGCGCCGCGTGCGTCGGCGCCCGACGGTCCGACCCACACGCCGATCGGTATCTCGGCTTCGGTGACGATGTCAACGAGGTTGTCGACGTCGATGTCGACCGAGCCGGACGCGTCGAGTTGGAGCACGACGAGCGACGAACCTTCGCGCTCCGACTCGCGCACGACATCGCGTATCAGCGCGGCGTTCGACGGATCGAGGAGGCCGTCGACCTGTACGACGTCGATACCGCCCGGTTCGAGGTCTTCGTCATCCTCCTGGGCACCGGCGGCACCCGACCAGAGGAGTGACGCGCCGACGAAGCACCCGAGGGCGCCGAGCAGGCGGCGAGAGGAGGCGAGCGTGCGGCAGGAGTAAGGGAGTCGCATCAGGGCTCTCGTAACATGAGGAGATGGAGGTCGCGCAGTTCTGCTCCACCTCCCACGTCGTCATCGTCGCGGGCAAGGGTGGCGTCGGGAAGACCACGGTGACTGCTGCGCTCGCGGTTGCGGCTGCCCGCGCCGGTCTCAGGGTGCTGATCGTGGAGGTCGAAGGCAAATCGGGGCTCCACGCGATGTTCGGGGCGCCGCCACTCGGCTACGACGAGATCGACCTCGACGAGCGCATCCGGGCCCGGTTCCTGACGCCGGACGCGGCGCTGGTCGAGTACCTCGAGGGCCATGGGATGCGCCGCATCTCGAAGCGCCTAGTGGCGTCGGGCGCGCTCGATGTGGTTTCCACCGCCGTCCCCGGGATGCGCGACATCCTCGTGCTCGGCAAGGTCAAGTCGCTCGAGGAGCAGGAAGTCGCCGACCTGATCATCGTCGACGCGCCCGCGGCGGGGCATGCGATCACGTTCCTGCTGTCGGCGCGCGGCCTCCTCGACGCAGTGTCGGTCGGGCCGGTGCGCAAGCAGGCGGCCGACGTCGTCGACTTGTTGTCGGACCCGGCTCGGTGCCAGGTCATGCTCGTGACGCTTCCCGAGGAGACGCCGGTCAGCGAAGCGATCGATACCGCGTTCGCGGTCGAAGACCGCGCCGGTGTCGCGCTGGGCCCCATCGTCGTGAACTCGTGCTTCGAGCCGATGCCGCTACCTTCGCTCCCGACCCCGGAGTCGATCGCCCGCGACGCCGACGCGATCGACCGCTTCGTCTCACCGCGCGAGGCAGTCGACCTCGCGCGTGCCGCCGAGTTCCGAACGCAGCGGCGCGCGATCCAGGAGCAGCAGATCGCACGGCTCGGCGAACAACTACCCCTCGCGCAGATCCACCTGCCGTTCCTCTTCACACCCGACATCCGGCGCGGAGACCTCGACACGCTCGCCGACGCACTCACGGTCGGGGTGAAGGCGCTGTGACACTCCAGGCGCAAGCCGGAGGAGCGGTCGCCGAGGGCGCGATCTTCGGAGATGGAGCGACGGAGGCTGAAGCCGCATGAACATCGGCCAGCTCATCGCGGAGCGGCGCGTCGTCGTGTGCTGCGGCACCGGCGGTGTCGGCAAGACGACGACAGCGGCTGCCATCGCGCTCGAAGGCGCGCGCATGGGCCGCAACGCGTGCGTGGTGACGATCGACCCGGCCAAGCGCCTGGCCGACGCACTCGGACTCGAAGAACTGTCGGACACGCCGAGCGAGATCGACCCGGCCCGTTGGCGCGACGGCGACGGAAGCGGCGGCCGGTTGTCGGCGCTCATGCTCGACACCAAGTCGACGTTCGACGCGATCGTCACGCGCGATTCGGCTTCGCCCGAACAGGCGCAGCGCATCCTCGACAACACCTTCTACCGCAACGTCTCCGGCGCGCTCGGCGGTACGCAGGAATTCATGGCGATGGAGAAGTTGCACGAGCTGCACGATCAGGGCGGGTTCGACCTCATCGTTGTCGACACGCCACCGACGCGTCACGCGCTCGACTTCCTCGACGCGCCGGGCCGGCTGATCCGCCTCCTCGACAATCGCATCTTCCGGTTGTTGATGGTGCCGACGCGTGCGTCGTTGAAGATCGCCGGTTTCGCGGTGCAGGCGTTCTTGCGCACGGTGTCGAAGGTCGTCGGATCGGCGGTCATCGACGACGTCATCGCGTTCTTCCGCGCGTTCGACGGCATGGAGGACGGGTTTCGCGCCCGGGCCGCGGCGGTCGACAAGCTGCTCAAGGACCCGGGAACCGCGTTCGTGCTCGTGACATCGCCCCGGAGCGACGCCACCGCCGACGCCGTGTACTTCGCCGAGAAGCTCGCGGAGCGCGAGCAAAGCGTCGCCGCTCTTATTATCAATCGGGTCCACCCCGAGTTCGGCGACGAGTCGCCCGAGGGGCTCCGCGCCCGGGCCGACGACCTGCGGGCCCACCCCGGTGCCGAGCCCGAGGCGTCGGAACGCCTCGCGGTCCTGTACGACAACCTGGCCGATTTCCGGCTCGTCGCCATCGAGGAACGCCGCAACCTGCGCGCGCTCCTGCCGCAGATCGGCTCGACAACGATCGCGTTCGTGCCGTACCTCGCCCACGACGTCTACGACTTCGACGCGCTGCACGAGATCGGCGCCACGCTAACGTCGGAACCATGACGACGATCCTCGTGGCCGCCGATGCGCAGTGGGTACGAGACCAGGTGCGAGGCGCATTCGTCGGGCGCGATCAGCGCGTCGTCGAAGTCGCCCGCGGCCAAGACGTGCGCGACGCGGTGAAAGACGAAGAGCCCGACCTCGTCGTGCTCGACCTGAACATCGGGAACATGGGCGGTGTGGCCGCGGCACTCGACCTCCGCCTCGAGGAGTCGGGCGGGCGCCTGCCGCACGTTCCGATCCTGTTGCTCCTCGACCGCGATGCCGACAAGTTCCTCGGCAAGCGCGCCGACGTCGACGCGATGCTCGTCAAGCCCGTCGACGCGGGCATCTTGCGCCGCGCCGCGAAGCAGATTCTCGCCGCACCGGTGCCCTGAGGCGTGGACGACCACGAACTCGCGGCCGACGCGGCCCGGCGCGCGGGCGAGCTGCTGCTCGAGCTCCGCGCTCGTGGCGCCGACGGCAAGGTCGGTGACCGTCAGGCCGACGACTTGATTCTGCCGTTGCTGCGCGCGGCACGTCCCGACGACGCAATTCTCTCGGAAGAGTCGAAGGACGACCCGAGCCGGTTGCAGGCGGCGCGCGTGTGGATCGTCGACCCCCTCGACGGCACCCGGGAGTTCGGCGAAGCCGGCCGCACCGACTGGGCCGTGCACGTCGCACTGACCGTCGCCGGGACACCGGTCGCGGCCGCGGTCGGGTTGCCTGCGCAGGATCTCGTGTTGTCGACGGCTCACGCGCCGGTACTCGCGCCCCCTGCCGACGGGCCGCTGCGCCTGATCGTGTCGCGCACTCGTCCGCCCGCGGTCGCGACGCAGCTCGCGGAGATGCTCGGTGCCGAGTTGGTGCCGATGGGTTCGGCCGGCGCCAAGGCGATGGGCATCGTGCTCGGCACGGCCGACGTATACGCGCACAGCGGCGGCCAGTACGAGTGGGACTCCGCCGCACCCGTCGGCGTCGCGACCGCCGCCGGGTGCCACTGCTCCCGCCTCGACGGTTCGCCGTTGCGCTACAACCAAGCCGACCCGTATCTCCCCGACCTGTTGATTTGTCGCCCGGAACTCGCGTCCCGTGTGCTCGCGTGTTTGCAGCAAACTGGCCGCTGAGCGGCCGCCTAGCTTCAAACACGGTCGGGGGGACCCACTCGCTACACTGACCCGGCTCTACACGGGGTGTGGCGCAGCTTGGTTAGCGCGCAGCGTTCGGGACGCTGAGGCCCCGGGTTCGAATCCCGGCACCCCGACTGGTGTTTCGGTTCCGACGGCGGTCCGCATTCCTACGTTCGTGATATCCAGCTCGGCGGCCGCGATGGCCGGCTCGAGGTCAGCGCATTCGCGACGTGGTGCGACGGCGACGCGCTGACAATCGAGACCGAGGAGCGCGCCGGAGACAGCGCCGCGGAGTTCCGCGTGTCCAGACGGCGCAGGAGTTCAACGTCGCCGACGGTGTTGAAACAGTCGCTTGTCGGACTCAGGAGTTCAGCGGCGAGGCACTATTGGGGGGTTTCAGCTATCGAGGCATCCTGATCGAGCTCGGACCGGACTCGGTAAGGATGAGCGCGCCCTACAGCCCGTCAGAGCGCATGCACGACATGCTCGAAGCCTGCGAACTCGTCGATCGATACGAAATCGCGCTGCAAACAACGTGGCCGCCAACGACCGTATGATCCGACGAAGGTAAGCAACGCGCGAAGTGGCCACCGTCACTCTGAGAAGGAGCGGCTGATGCCGCCGACTGGCGAAGGCTCGGAAATGAAGATGTCGGAGGAGTCGCAGCGCCAGGCGGCCGCGCTCAACCACCTGCTCGGCGAGATCGGGCTGACGACGCCCGAGCAGACGCGGTGGTGGAACTTCGTGACCTATCCCGAACTCGGCGACCGAACGCCCACGCAAGCGTGGCTCGCCGGCGACATCGAGAACGTGACAGCTCTGGTGAAGAGTTGGTACAACGCGAGCGAAGAGGGCGCCCGTCGCGCCGCGGCCGATCCGGAATTCCTGGCGATGTTGCGACGAAGGCTCTCCGAGCTGGAAGAGCGAAACGAACGCGGCGGACCCGTTCACCGCAGCGCGTAACGTGCCCCTTCGCAACACCGAGGCGCTCGACGAGTGGGCGCGCCGCGAAAACCCGCCGTACACGACCTGGCGAATCGTGAGCGAATGGATCCAGTCGCTCGACGCGACGCCGCGGCAGGCACCGAGCGTTCCGTTTCCCGAACTCTCCGACCTACCGCACTTCGAGGTTCGCTACGCCGAACCGCACGGGACGGACGGTGTCGCCGCCTTCTACCGGCGAGAATTTCTCGGCGAGGTCGTCGACTTGATCTGGGTCGGCCGGCTTCCCCGGCGTTCGGGACGCTGAGGCCCGGGTTCGAATCCCGGCACCCCGACTCACGGTCTCAGTCGCTCGCCCAAAACTCGTCGAGTCGGCGAACGAACCGGTCCGGGTCGACGAGGTGGGGGTAGTGGCCCAGTCCGGCCCACGTCTCGACCGTTGCGGTCGGGACGAGCCGGGTGAGCCAGGCCGTGTACTCGGGCCCCGGATCGGTGCCGTGCAGCGAGAGATACGGGCAACGAATCGCGCTCGCGAGTTCCACGACCCGCGCCGCGAGCTCGTCGGTCGGCGTTTCCAGCACGGTCATCCACACGCCGAGGACGACCTCCTGATCGACACGACGCAAGGCACGTAGGCGCTCGCGTTCCGCATCGGAGAGCCGGTCGCCGGCCAAGCCGTCGAGCAACGCTTCCATCACGATCGGGAACGACTCGGGGTCGCGCAACGCCGGTTCCGCGGCGAGCAACATCGCCTGGAAGTCGTCGAGCTTCAACGACTGGTCGACGTTGACGACCGACCGCACCGGCACTTCCCCGGCGGCCGGCGCGGACACGACAACTCCACCGAGCGAGTGCCCGACGAGGCGCACGTCGTCGAGGCCCTCGGCCACGATGACCGCGGCAACATCGGCAGCAAGTGCCATCACGTCGTACGACGCGGCCGGTCCCGAGTGCCCGTGACCGGGAAGGTCGACGACGACCACACGTCGGCTCACCGTCAGCCGATCGGCGATCGAACCCCACGCCGCGCCCGACTCGGTGATGCCGTGCACCAACACGACCGGCTCGCCCGCGCCGGACACCTCGTAGTGCATCGCCGTACCCGACGGCGTCGTGACGATAGGCACGCCCCGCATCTTGGCACCCGGTCTCGGCCTCATCGAGCTCGGGTTCCTGAAAGGCGGAACCCGCCGAAGGCTGAGTTTCGCCGATGCCGGTGACTCGTTATGGTCGCCGCCATGAAAGCAGCCGTGCTCGAACACATCCCCGGCGAACTGGTCATCGACGACGTGCAGATCGGTTCGCCCGGTCCGCACGAGGTGCTGGTGCGAACGGTCGCGGCGGGGTTGTGCCACTCCGACCTCCACTTCATGGAGGGCAAGTACCCGTGCCCGACCCCGGCCGTACTCGGCCACGAGTCGGCGGGTGTCGTCGAAACCGTTGGTTCGCAGGTGTCGTACCTCGAGCCCGGCGACCACGTGATCTCGTGCATCAGCGGCTTCTGCGGCGCGTGCGGCTATTGCCTGTCAGGCCGTCCGCACCTGTGCGACAAGACGGCGCTGGCTGTCGACCCCTCGGCACCGCCGCGGCTGCGACGCGGCGACAAACCGATCTTCCAGTTCTTCGACCTCTCGAGCTTCGCCGAGCAACTGCTCGTGCACGAGAACATGCTCGTGAAGATTCGACCCGACATGCCGCTCGACAAGGCGGCGCTCATCGGCTGCGGCGTCACCACAGGTGTCGGCGCGGTGTTGAACACGGCGAAGGTGCGGCCCGGCGACACCGTGGCAGTGATCGGCTGCGGCGGAATCGGGCTGAACGCGATCCAGGGGGCAGCAATCGCCGGTGCCGGTCGCGTCATCGCGATCGACCGCATCGAGTCGAAGCGCGATCTCGCGGTCACGTTCGGTGCGACCGACGTCGTCGACGCGTCGTCGGTCGACGCGGTCGGTGCGGTGATCGAGATGACCGGCGGCGGCGTCGACTACTCGTTCGAAGCCATCGGCCTGTCGGAAACCGCGCAGCAGGCGTTCAACATGCTGGGCAAAGGCGGCACCGCCACGGTGATCGGCATGATCCCGCTCGGCGAACGCGTCGAGATCGACGGCTTCCAACTCCTGCTGGAGAAGAAGATCCAGGGTTCCAACATGGGCTCGAACCGCTTCCGCATCGACATGCCGCAGTACATCGAGTGGTACCTGGCCGGAAAGCTGAAGCTCGACGAGTTGGTCAGCGGCACCATGCCGTTGGAGAAGATCAACGACGGCTTCGCGGCGTTGAAGGGCGGCGAGGTCGCCCGCCAGCTGATCACGTTCGACTAGGTCGAAATCGTTGAAAAACCCTTGCGGGATAAGGGTTCTTGGCCTATGATGCGAACATATGTACCCCCCCTTGGAGCGACCCGGTCTCGCAGCGTTGGATCCGCTCGCGGAACTCGAATACGCG
>JAWXCJ010000067.1:0-4378 GCA_034408875.1 Actinomycetota bacterium | reverse complement strand
TCGCCGGTTCCGTCGTCGTGGTCGTCGCCGGTTCCGTCGTCGTGGTCGTCGCCGGTTCCGTCGTCGTGGTCGTCGCCGGTTCCGTCGTCGTGGTCGTCGGCGCCCCGCTCGTAGATGTCACGGTCTCGAGGATGGGTGAAATGCTCGTCGGCTGCACGATGCGGAAGCCGGACGGGACACCGCCGATACCGCCCGTGGGGTCGTACGGCGTGCTCGGCAGCGTGAGGACGGCGTTCAGGAACGCAGCGAGCCCCGCGCACGCGGTCGCGTTCGCGGGTGTGTCGGCGATCGCCGGCACGATGAATGTGTCCGCGACGAGTGCCGCGGTTCCCGTGACCGGGTTGTAGTTGGTCGCGCCGCCGTGGACCGGAGAAGTCGTCCAGTTGATCGGGATCGGGCCGAGCGGGCAGTCGACGGCGGCGACCTGCGGAATGTCGAGCAGCGTGGTGAACCCGCCGGACAGGTTGAGCGCCCCAGTTGCGGGGTCGATCGTGCCCGTGAAATCTCCGCTCGGAACGACGCTCACGGAGATGTCACCGACCTGGGTCGCCGGCACCGTGAAGTCGCTGAAGCTTATCCCTGCAACGGGGATCGCAATGTTCCCGAGGTTGTCGACCGTTCCGGGAAGTGTTCCGGCGATCGGCTGGACGGTGATGCCGGCCGGTGTCGAAAGCACACCGTTGGTGAACGTGACCGTGATCGGACCGCTCGGCCCGACATCGGCGCCGGCGCTGAGGGTCAGACCACCAACGGCGGCCAACATGCCGCACGCAATGAACGTCGCCCCCAGACGCGCGCGGCGCGACCGCTTGATTCCCAGCCTCGGACTCACGGCGTTCCCCCCCAGCGAACCCGCGGGGCGACTATCGCCTCACGAGAAGTGACCAAGATAACCCGGATGTCACTCGCCGATCAACAGGGCCCTTATCGGCCCGAAACGGGCGCCCGCCTCCGAGCGAGGAGCAGCACTGCACCGGCGCCGATCAGGCCGAACCCGGCGAAGAGCAGCGGCATCGACATGCTGGACCCCGTGCGCGGCAGGACCGCCGTGTTTCCCACCTGGTCGACGTCGTCGTCGCCGCCCGTGGTCGGGAGGGCCCCAAAGACGGACGGTGCGGTCGTCGTGGTCTTCGGAGCGGTCGTGGTCGTAGCCGCGACCGCGACCGTGGTGGTCGATCCCGGACGGGTGGTCGTCGTGGTCGGAGCCACCGTCGTCGTCGTGGTCGGAGCCACCGTCGTCGTCGTGGTTGTGGTCGTCGTCGGAGCCACCGTCGTCGTGGTCGGAGCCACCGTCGTCGTCGTGGTTGTGGTCGTCGTGGTCGGAGCCAACGTCGTCGTCGTCGGGTCCGGCTCAGTTGTCGTTGTCGTCGCCTCGGGCTGCGACGTGGTCGTCGTGGGTGCGAGCGTCGTCGTCGGCGCTTCGGTGGTGGTGGTCGTCGCCGCTTCGAGAATCGGCGAGAAGGTGAGGGTCATGATGACCGGACCGCCGACGGCGGTGCCGAGGAACCCGTTGATCGTGTCCCAGCCGACACAGGCGCCCGATTCGACCGGCGGCGCGTCGAACTCCTCTTGGATCACGGTCGCCGTACCGGTCGCGGGGTTGTAGCCGACGCCGCCCGCGTTCTCGGTGCTCAGGCTGAACGGGATGGGCCCGAGCGGGCAGTTGACGACAATGCCGAGCGCCGAGATGAACACGGTCATGTCGCCTTCGACTTCGACCTTGCCGGTGTCGGGGTCGATCGCACCGCTCCACGGTCCGGCTGCAGCGAAGGTGATCGAGACCGGAACGAGGATGACGGGCGATTGCGGCCTGAAGTTGACGTTGGCCTGCGGAAACGCCAGGGTACCGTCGCTCGCGACGGTGCCGACGAGCGCGGGGCCGGCCGCCGGGACGGGACCGTTCGGGTCCTGCACCGGAATGATGCCCACGGTCGGCGGGTTGACGGGCGGTTCGGGCGCGTCGGGGATCGTGATCGTCAGCGAACCGCTCACGCTCACGCTCACCGGACCCGGATCGGCGACGCCGGCGCCGGCGCTCAACGTCACACCACTCGCGACGGAGAGCAGCCCGCCGACGATGAGACCCGACGCGATTCGTACCCGCCTATTGCGCTTGATGCCCAGCCTGGGACTCACAGCCCACCCCTTTTTGCAGCCCCTTTTACGTTAACGGGGAGAATGGGCGAAATATACCAGTTTGGTCAATGCCGACTCCCGCGGATCGTGAACCGGTGCTCACGATCCGCGGGAACTGTCGGAAGGTCTGCGGCTCAGTGCGTCCGGCGCCGCGCGAACACCAGCACCATGCCGGCGGCCTGGAACCCGAAGCCGTAGACAAGCATCAAGGGCGCGGAACCCGATCCCGTTCGGGGCAGGGTCTGGCGCGCCGGGAGTTGCCGGGGCGCGACTAATGCCACGAAGACGAGCAATACTGCGTAAATAGGTTAAAACTGACTATTTCGTCGGGAACCGTCCGGCAAGCGACCGCGCCCGACCCGGTCGTAATATTCGCCGCGATTGCGCCGCATCCCAATCCTCCTCATTGTGCTCACCGCGCTGACCGCGCTCGTTCCCCCGACGCCGGCCGGCGCCGAGCTACCGCAGCGCGAGTCGGTCGCGGCGGCGGGCACCGCCGGCTTCTACGGCTCGACCGGCAACACGCTGCTCAACCAACCGCTCGTCGACATCTCGCCGAGCGCGTCGGGAACCGGGTACTGGCTTCTCGGTGGTGACGGCGGCGTGTTCTCGTATGGCGACGCGCAGTTCTACGGATCGACGGGCGCGTTCCGGCTGAACTCGCCGGCCTTGCGGATGGCGGCCACGCGCGCGGGAGCGGGTTACTGGTTCGTCGCGGGCGACGGCGGCGTGTTCGCGTTCGGCGACGCACCGTTCTTCGGGTCGACCGGATCACTGCGACTCAACGCGCCGATGATCGGACTCATCCCTACGTCGACCGGGCGCGGCTACTGGCTCGTGGCCGAAGACGGCGGCGTGTTCGCGTTCGGCGACGCACCGTTTCGCGGTTCGCTCGGCGGCATTTCGCTGTCGGCGCCCATCGTCGCCCTCGCTCCGACGGTGACGAACCTCGGCTACTGGCTGGTCGGCCGTGACGGCGCCGTCTACTCGTTCGGCGACGCCGCGTACCTCGGCGGCGAAGGCTTCGTCACCAACCTGGCCACCGACATCGCCGCGCTTCCCGACGGGACCGGTTACCTGATCCTCGACGAGACCGGCGGCATCTGGACCCACAGAACCGTGCAGGGTTCGTCGGTCGGCGCGGCGGTCGCGGTGCCGCGCGGAAATCCGCACGCAGGGTCGACTGCAGTCGGGCTCGCGCTCACAGCCGACGGCAACGGTACGTGGATCGCGTACTCGGGTCGCGCCCGCAGCGATGCCTTCGAGACCGCGCAGGGCGCCAACGCGAAGATCGCGAACGTCGACTGGAGTCGGTGTCGCGGCATCACGTGGCGCTTCGATCCGCGTAACGCGCCGGCGGGCGCGTTCGAGATGTTCGAGGAGTTGTTCGACTACGCGTCGCGGGCGCTCGGTGTCACGTTCCAGTACGGCGGCACGATCGGCGACGTGCGGCCGCCGCCCGACACCGTCGTGGCCGGATGGACCAACCTCGGCGCGATGCTGCCCAACGGCAACGTCCCCCTCGGTGTCGCGCTGCCCGACCCGCCGAGCCGGGGCCGGTTCTGGTTGTCGACCGCGCAGACGGTGTTGCTCGCGCCGCCCGGATCACAGTTCGACTGGGGACCGATCGGGTGGGGGCAGGTCGCGATCCACGAACTCGGTCACGTACTCGGGCTCGATCACATCAGCGACATGGGCTCGGTCATGAACCCGTCGTCGAACATCATCCTGCACTGGGGCAACGGCGACCTCGCGGGACTCCGCGACACCACCGCCTGCTGACGCGGTCGCCTACGCCCGGGGCAGGGCGGCCGGTCCCGCGGCCCGCGCCTTGTCGACGGCGACGAGCGCGTCCTGCAGGGCCCGGATCCAGTCCCCTTCGTGGTCGCCGACCAGGCGCACACACCACGCCAGCGCGTCGGAGCGGCTGCGCGCGACGCCGCCGGCGACGAGTGTGTCGAGAACTCGGCGCTCGGGCATGCGCAGCCGCGTCATCACCGGCACCGAGAGACTGGTGAATACCTGCTCGACACCGCCGCAGCGCGCACCCCACGCGACCTTGGCGCCGGTGCGGCGTTCGGCTTCGTCGGCGATGCGCATGCGCTGGTCGCGCGTCTCCTCCCGAAAGCGCTTGATGCGAGCCTGGCGCGCCGCCGCGCGCGCTTCGTCGTCGGCGTCCTTCGGGTACTCGGGCTCGGCGACCGCGCCGGCGACGAGGATCTCGTCGCGATCCGAGGTGACC
>JAWXCJ010000066.1:0-18411 GCA_034408875.1 Actinomycetota bacterium | reverse complement strand
TCACCGACAACCAGGCCGTGACCGTCGGGCTCGGGTGCACCTCGGTGTCGCCGACGAGCGCGCGGTGCAGTGGGGGTGACGAACATCGTCGTCAACGCGGGTGACGGCAACGACGACGTCACGGTCGCGAGTTCCCTCGTGGCCGACGTGAACGGCGGCAACGGCGACGACACCTTCCGCGCCGGGTCTGCGACCGACGGCCGGACGCGCTTCGCCGGCGACGCGGGTACCGACACCGCCGACTACAGCGCGCGCGCGGCGGCGCAGGGCATTTCGCTCGACGGTTCGCCGAACGACGGGTTCAAGAACGAGAAGGACGACATCGAAAAGGATGTCGAGCGGGTCATCGGCGGTTCCGCCGCCGACAAGATTACGGGCGGTCCCAACACCGACCTACTCGTCGGAGGCGGCGGCGACGACACGCTCGACGGTCGCGCCGGCGACGACAGCATCGACGGCGGACCGGGCAACGACGTATTGCGCGGCGGGCCCGGCAACGACACGCTCGACGGCGCCGACGGGAACGATGACCTGCTCGCCGGTCCCGGGACCGACGCGCAACGCGGGGGTCCCGGCTCCGACATGGTGAGGAGCAAGGACCGCACCGACGAACTCGTCGACTGCGGTACCGGCGTCGACGAAGCGCGGCCCGACGGCGCACCCCGCAAGCCGGGTGGCGTCTACATGATCGGCGACTTGCTGACGGGGTGCGAGACGACCGCATAGCAGGGCACGACCACACGGGTATCCGAGAACTGAACTGTCGGCAACCGGGGCAACGACGACCTCCAGGCCCGGGACTCGGCCCCGGACACCAGGGTCGACTGCGGCGCGGGTTCCGACAAGGCCATGCTCGACGCCGACGATCCCCGGACCGCCGGCGAGACCCTGACGCCCTGACCAAGAAGGGACGTCAGTCGCGAGGCTCTCACCTGCGCCGGGTTTGCGCCGATGACCACGCGGATAGGATCGCGCCCTGAACCGGGAGGTCGGAATGGGTTTCCTCGACAAAGTGAAGGACGTCGCCGGTAAGGCGGCAGACCAGGCGAAGCACGCCACCGCGGTCGGCAAGGAAAAGATCGAAGACGCCAAGCTCGCGAAAAAGATCGAGTCGCTCTGCGAAGAGATCGGCGGGATCGTCGTGTCGCAACGGCGGGGCGAGGCCCCGGCCGACGCCGACGCGCAGATCGACGCCAAGGTCGCCGAGATCGCCGAGCTCGAAAAGCAGATCGAAGAGAACGCGGCAGTGAAGCCCGAAGCCGAAGCCGCCGACGCCGCCGAAGCACCGGCCGACGACGCGGCCGCAGGCTCGTAAATACCGCCGCCGACGGGCGACTAACTGAGGATGACCTCGCGGGCCGGGGCGAGCATGTCGCGGTCGCGGCCCGCTTCCTTGGCCTGGTAGAGCGCGGCATCGGCGTGCCGCAACGTCGACGACGCCGGCTCGCCGGGTTCGTGCACGGCGATACCCGCCGAGAACGTCGTGATCGGGTCGAGTGCCTCCCACGCGCTGCGGACGCGGTTGAGCAATCGCAGCGCGCCCGTGCCACCGGCCTCGGGCAACACGAGTGCGAACTCCTCACCGCCGTAGCGAGACACGCAGTCGACCTCGCGAGCGACTTTACGCAGGCAACCCGCCAGAGCGCGGAGGACGTCGTCGCCCGCGTCGTGTCCGAAGCGGTCGTTCACACTCTTGAAGTGGTCGAGATCGACGATCACGACTGCGTCGCCGGTTCGCAGGCGTGAGAGCGCGTGCGCGAACGTACGGCGGTTCGACAGTTCGGTCAGCGGGTCGGTGCGAGCGTCTCGCGTCAGGGCGGCCGTCGCCTGGAGCCGTTGGAACATGCGCCCGGCCTCTTCCGACATCAGCTCGGCGGCTTGCCGGGCGGTCGTGGGAAGGGTGTGGCGGTGTGTGCCCCACATCGCCAGCACCATGCCGACGGGAAGACCGGCGTCGCCGGGCAACGTCAGCAGCGCGGCGGAGCGAATGCGACCGGCTGCACCCGGAGCGTGCAAGAGCGGCGTGACCGACGTGTCCGGGAAAAATCGTGTTGCGCGCGGCGACAGCGTTGGCTCGGCGCGGGTATCGATGACGAGCGGCGCGGCGTCGGCAAGAGCGGGATGACCGAACCACGCCCGGTTGAGGAAGCGGCCGGACTCGGGCCGGTCGGCCAGGAGCACCGCGACCGCGTCGGCCTGGAGGAGATGCGCGCAGAGCGACGCGACCAGCTGCGCACCCGAACGTTCGTCGTTCACGCGCGCGAGCACGCGTACCGCGTGCAGTAGGCGCCCGATCTGCTCGTGGGCCCGGTCGCGCTGAACCTGCGACTGCGCGATCGCCTCGCCGACGAGTACCGAGAGGGGGACGATGATCACAACACTGGCGACCAACGGCTGCATCGCGCTCAGGCCGTGCGCGATCGCCAGACCGACCGCCGCGGCGGGCGCGAACGCGAGCGACGTACCCGGACGCTGTGTGAAGCCGATGAAGACGAACAGCAGGGGCAGGACCGCGAGGAACGGCGCCGCATCCGCGTGCCCGACGGCCGAGCCGCACACGAGGACGATCAGGGCGCCGATCGGGATCGCGAGCTGGGCTCGCGCCGACCACCGCGACCAAGGTAGGACGAAACCGATCAGGCCGAGGACGACCGCGGCGCCCGCGATGATCGAGTCGGGGGTCGAGTCGGGCGGATGCGTCAGCGAGATGGCGATGTACGCGAGGAGCCCACCGACCAGGAATGCCGCGCACCCGATCCGGGCCGCGAGAATCTGCGACGCGCCATCGCGATCAAAGCGCAAGCGCGCCCGTAGCCGCTCACCGTGTCCCCCAGATTGCACACGCATCCCGCCCCACCTATCGGCACGCGCGTGGGCGACCTTGAGAAGGTTTTCTTGAGGGCTTCGCTCTCGGTCAGCAAGGCGTCGAGCGGGGAAGCCGGATCAACGCGCGCCGACGCAAGCAACCGGTGGCGAGAAACACGTCTTGGGTGAGGTCCTCGGCCGCGCGTGGGTCGCGGGTCACCCGCGCCACCAGGCCGTACACGTGACCGCCGGATCATCTGGATCACAGAAATCGTCGACCTGCTCCGGCCGCCGATCCGCAGCGTAGATTCACAAGTATGGAGACCCGATACGACCTGGTGATCGTCGGTATGGGCTCCGGCGGGATGGTCGCAGCCGCGCTGGCTACCAAGATCGGGCTCCGCGTCGCCGCGGTCGAACGCGACCGGGTCGGCGGCGACTGCCTGTGGACCGGGTGCGTCCCGAGCAAGGCACTGCTGGCGGCGGCGAAGGTCGCCCACCATCTCCGCGAGTCGGCCGAGCTCGGGCTCACGACCACGGTCGCGGTCGACCGGGCCGAGGTCTGGAAGCGGGTCCGGGCCGTGCAGGCCGACATCGCCGCCACCGACGACGACCCGGATCGCTACCGCGCGATGGGGCTCGAGATCGTGGCCGGCCGCGCGTCGCTACGCGGGCCGCACACCGTGCACGTCGAGTTGGCCGAAGGCGGGACGCGCGATCTCGAGACGCGCTTCGTGCTCCTGTGCACCGGCAGCCGCCCCGCGGTGCCGTCGATACCGGGGCTGGCCGAGGCGGGCTTCCTCACGAGCGAGACGCTGTGGGACCTCGAAGAACCGCCGGCCCGCGTCGCCGTCGTCGGGGGCGGGCCCATCGGTGTCGAGATGGCGCAAGCGTGCGCGCGGCTCGGCATCGCGACGATCCTGCTGCAGAAGGGTCCGCGCCTGCTACCGCGCGACGACCCTGCGCTCGTCGCGACGCTCACCGACGTGCTGCGCCGCGACGGCGTCGACGTGGGCCTGAACGTCGACGTCGAACGCGTCGAACGGGTGGGTGCGGACAAGGTCGTACGCGCGCGCGTCGGCGACGAAGTCCGGACGTTCGCCGCCGACGAGATCCTCGTCGCGGCCGGGAGGACACCCAACGTCGAGGGACTTGACCTCGATCAGGTCGGCATTCGCACCGGACCGCGCGGCATCGAGGTCGACGCGAGTATGCGTACCTCGGTGCCATCGGTGTACGCGGCGGGCGACGTCGCCGGTCGGTATCTGTTCACCCACTCTGCCGCGACCGAAGGCGTGCGCGCGGTGCGCAACATGTTCTTCCCGGGTCGCCAACGCAAGGAACCCACGATCCCGTGGGCGACGTTCACCGATCCGGAACTGGCTCACGCGGGCTTCACCGTGGCCGAGGCGAGTCAGAAGTTCGGGGCGCAGAAGGTGCGCGAGCTGCGATGGGAACTTGCCCACAACGACCGGGCCCGCGCCGACGGCAACACCGAAGGTGCGATCGTCATGGTGTTGTCGGGGTCGCGGATCGTCGGCGCGCAGATCCTCGCGCCCGGCGCCGGCGACCTCATCCACGAGCTCGTGCTCGCGATCGAGCAGCGTTGCACCGTCTCGGACATCGCGAACCTCGTACACATCTACCCCACCCTGGCCACGTCGTTCGGCCAGCTCGCGGCCGAAGTCGCGTTCGAGAAGGCCGCCAAGTACAAGTGGCTGACCCGGCTCACACGACGCTGATTCGGCGCAGGTAACGTCGGGCGCGTGAACGACCTCTTCTCGATCGAAGGCAAGTCCGCGCTCGTCACCGGTGGGAGCCGGGGTATCGGGCTCATGATCGCCCGGGGCTTCGTCGAAGCCGGCGCCCGTGTCTACATCTCGTCCCGCAAGGCCGCCGTGTGCGACGAAGTGGCGGCCGAGCTGTCGAAGATCGGGACCTGCGTGAGCATTCCCGCCGACCTGGCGACAGAGGCCGAGTGCAACCGGCTCGCGAGCGAGGTCGCCGGGTATGAGAATGCGCTGAACATTCTCGTGAACAACGCGGGCGCGACGTGGGGCGAACCGATCGAGGACTTTCCGGCGAGCGGCTGGGACAAGGTGCTCGACCTGAACGTGAAGTCGGTGTTCTTCCTCACCCGGGCACTGCTCCCCCAGTTGGAGAACGCGGCGACCGCCGACGACCCGGCCCGGGTCGTCAACATCGGGTCGATCGACGCGATCCAGGTGCCGATGCTCGAGACGTACTCGTATTCGGCGAGCAAGGCGGCCGTGCACCAACTCACGCGCCACCTGGCCCGCTCGCTCGGCCGTCGCAACATCACCGTGAACGCGATCGCGCCGGGGCCGTTCGAGTCGAAGATGATGGCCGAGACCCTGAAAAACTTCGGCGATTCCATCGCCAAGTCGTCGCCGCTCGGCCGCATCGGCCGGCCCGACGACATGGCGGGCGCCGCGATTTTCCTCGCGAGCCGCGCCGGCGCGTACGTGACCGGGGCCGTGCTCCCCGTCGACGGCGGCATCGCGACGACGAAGTAACGCTTGGAGGCAGCGGGTCATGACCGACAAGATCGACGCTCTCATCGACGACCTGCTCGCGGAACACGACCCGCGCTCGACCGACAACCACGTGTTCCGCGGCGCGCAGTACGACCGCGGGCTCGGGTGGGTCAACTTCCCCGAGGGGTTCGGCGGTCTCGGCCTCGATCCGCCCGGGCAACGTCACATCGACAAACGCCTGCGCGAAGCGGGCGCGGCGCCGCCGCACGGCACGCTGTTCTTCGGCATGTCACTCGCGGGACCGACGGTCGCGACGCACGGCAGCGACGAGTTGCGGAGCCGGGCGCTGCGTCCGATGTTCACCGGCGAAGAGATCTGGTGCCAGCTGTTCTCCGAACCGGGAGCCGGGAGCGACCTCGCCGGACTCGCGACGCGCGCGGTGCGCGACGGCGACGAGTGGATCGTGAACGGCCAGAAAGTCTGGAACACGCTTGCGCACCTGGCCGACCGCGGCATGCTCGTTGCCCGCACCGACCCCGACCTGCCGAAGCACAAGGGCCTGACGTACTTCATGGTCGACATGCATGCGCCCGGTGTCGAGGTGCGGCCGTTGCGCCAGATCACGGGTGAGGCCGAGTTCAACGAGGTGTATTTCACCGACGTACGAATCGCCGACGCCGACCGCATCGGCGACATCGGCGACGGGTGGCGGGTGTCGATGACGACACTCATGAACGAGCGGACGACCATCGGCGCGGCGACGGGTACGTCGTCGCGGCGGGTCGGCGCGATGGGCGAAGCGCTCGACCTCTGGGCGAAGCGCGACGACAAGGACCCGGTGATGCGCGACCGGCTGGCGCGGCACTGGATCGAGAACGAGATTTTGCGCATCACGAACGCGCGTGCGGCCGCGAACCGGCGCGTCGGCAACCCCGGACCCGAAGGCTCGATTGCCAAGCTCGCGCTCGCCAACCTGAACAAGTCGACGTACGAGTTGTGTATCGACCTGCTCGGCCCCGCGGGATTGGTCGACTACGACTACGCGTTCCGGCGCCCGGACGAAGCCGGCCTCGACGCGCCACTCGGATCGGCGCGCAAGATGTTCCTGCGGTCGCGTGCGAACTCGATCGAGGGCGGGACGTCGGAGATCATGCGCAACATCCTCGGCGAACGCATCCTCGGTCTGCCCGGCGAACCCCGCAACGACCGCGATGTCCCCTGGTCGGACGTGCCGCGTAACTGAGAACGCGGAAAGTCGACGGAGCACGGCGCGTCGGGCAGGATGTCGCCATGAGCGACATGGCGGTAGACGGTCTGAGGGCGGAGCGGGACGCGATCCTGACGATTGCGAAGGGCCTGACCGACGACGAGTGGAACGCGCCGTCCGATTGCGACGGCTGGGCTGTACGCGACGTGTACGCGCATATGGCGGCCGTTCTCCATGGCGTCGCCGACCCCGCGTTCATGGTCGACATGAGCGGCGGCACCGAAGCCGCGATGGAGATCCCGGTCGCGGAACGGCGTTCGTGGCCGATCGAGCAGGTGCTCGAGGAGTACGAGACGTACAGCGAGCAGGTCGCGAACGTCGCCGCGATGGCGCAACAGCCGCCGATGTCGGAGACGATGTTGCCGATGGGCGACTTGGGCACGCACCCGATGTCGATCCTCGCGAGCACATTCACGTTCGACGCGTACTGTCACTTGCGCAACGACATCCTCAAGCCGAACGGCCCGATCGACCGGCCGCAACCACCGCGCGACGAGATGCGCCTGCGGCCGACGGTCGAGTGGATGCTCGCGGGCCTGCCGTGGATGAGCGAGCAGGAACTCGCGTTCGTCGACCGTCCGATCGCGCTCGTGCTCACCGGTCCCGGGGGCGGAACGTGGACGATCGGCCCCGTCGGCGACGAGGGCCGGGTGCTCGTGCGGGAGGGCGAACACGACGCGGTCGCGACCGTGACCTCGTCGGACCACGACTTCGTGACCTGGGGAACGGGTCGGCGCCCGTGGCGCGACTTCGTGTCGGTCAGCGGTGACGAGGAGTACACGACCCGGTTCCTCGACGCGGTGAAGATCTTCTGACCTAGGTCATTTGGACCAGGTTGACCGAGTTTCAACCGATTCGGTAGGCTTTCGAGGCCGTCGGGGCACGGAAGCTCCGCGCGAGGAAAGCGAACCACGGATGGCCGCGCGCCGCTTCGTCAGACTCGGACTTGCCTCGTTACTCGCGCTTGGGCCCGTCTCGCTCGCGGCCGAACCGGCTGACGCAGTGCCACCGAGCACGCGACGGGTCGCGGTTGTCGTCTTCAACTTCGCCAGTGAGCCCCTAGTCCCCCGTTCCATGACGACCACGCAGGCGCGCGCCGCGTTCTTCGACGGCCCGACGTCGCTGCACGCGTTCTGGCAACGCGAGTCGAAAAACACGCGCGGTTTCACCGGCGACGTGTTGCTCAAGACGCTACCGGCCAGTTGGACTCCCCCCAACGCCGCACCTGTCGCCTTCAACTCGCGGACATGCAACATCGGCGACTGGGACGTGTTCTTCCA
Source organism: Actinomycetota bacterium (assembly GCA_034408875.1). Classification (GTDB taxonomy): domain Bacteria; phylum Actinomycetota; class Acidimicrobiia; order IMCC26256; family PALSA-610; genus JANNHK01. The sequence goes on along the minus strand of JAWXCJ010000066.1, from coordinate 10,561 downwards.
GACCCAGCTCGACTACGGCGCGTACGACCACGTCACGTTGATCTCACCCAACGGAATGAACTGCGGCGCATCGGGCTTCGGCGCGATGGGAAGTCGGGAACTCGTGGGCAAGGTGTCGTGGTTCTTCGGTACGCCGGCATCGTTCAGCATCCGTCACGAGTTCGGCCACAACTTCGGACTGTGGCACGGCATGAACCTTCGCTGCACCGCGAACGGCGCCAAGGTCATGATGAGCAGTACATGTGCGCTTCCCGAAAGCGGCTTCGACCAGCAGGACTCCTACGACCCGATGGGTTGGGGGCCGTGCAGCTACAGCACCTGGAACCGTGAGTACATCGGTATGCCGGTCGACGTGCTCCAGCCGACCACCGACGGCCTCTACCGCATTCGCGCGACCGATCTCGCGGCAAACGGGACTCCCGACACGCTGCGGCTCCCACGCGTCGCCGACGAATGGGGCGACGCCTACCAAATCGAGTGGACGTCGGAGACATTCCCGGAATGCTCGAGCGCGCACGTCGATGGCATCCAGATCCGCGTCGTTCCGTCGGCCGACAACACCAACCGCACGACCTACCTTCTCGACGGCACATCCGAAACCGAGTGGGTCGGCGACGCGACGATGCCGGCCGGGAGGACCTTCACCGATCCGGTCGCGGGAGTCACGGTCACCCTCGAACGCATCACCGCCGGTTCCGCCGAGATCCGAGTCGCCGGTCTCCCCCAGCCGGGGTTCGCCTCGCTCACCGCCGGGGTGTTGAAGGTCACCGGACGCGGTGCGGAGAAGAACAACATCGATATCACGCAGACCGCGACGACGATCACGATCACCGACAAGCGCCCGATCGCGCCGGGAACCGGATGCACGAGAGTTTCGGGTCGTTCGGTGTCGTGCCCGCGTTCGGGAGTGACTCGCATCGACGTGTTCGCGGGCGACGGCAACGACGTTGTGGCACCGTCGGTTTCCGTGCCCGTCGACATCTACGGCGGCGACGGCGACGATCGCCTCCAGGCGGGGACAACGGCCGATGGCCCCACCCGCTTTCGGGGCGGCGCCGGTATCGACCACATCGACTACGGCGCCCGCACGAACGCGGTGACCGTGAAGGTCGACGCGCGCGCCGCCGACGGTGAGGCCGGCGAACGCGACCGCGTCGACCCCGACGTCGAGAACATCACGACGGGAAGCGGCGACGACTTCGTGAAAGCAGGCAATGGGGCCAACACAATCTCGGCCGGCACGGGAATCGACACCATCAAGGCCGGCGGCGGCAACGACATCGTCAACGCAGCCGACGCAACCCGCGACGAACGCGTCGACTGCGGCCCCGGTGTCGACCGGGTGTCCTACGACCGGCCGCTCGACACACCTATCGGCTGCGAGTAGCCGTCAGCCGCCCGACACGTCCTGCGGCTTCGCCTTGCCCGCCGCGATCCACGGCATCATGGCGCGCAGTTCGGCGCCGACCGCTTCGATCGGGTGCTTGCGCAACTCGGCCTGCATGCGGTTGAAGTTCGGGCGGCCGTTCTCGTTCTCGGCGATCCACTCCTTGGCGAACTCGCCACTGCGGATCTCGCCGAGGATTTTCTTCATCTCGTCCTTCGTCTGCGCGGTGACGATGCGCGGCCCCCGTGAAAGCTGGCCGTACTCGGCCGTGTCGGAAATCGAGTAGTCCATGGCCGCGATGCCGCCCTCGTAGATGAGGTCGACAATGAGCTTCACCTCGTGCAACGTCTCGAAGTACGCCGACTCGGGCTGGTAGCCCGCTTCGACAAGTGTCTCGTAGCCGTTGCGGATCAGTTCGACGAGCCCGCCGCACAGCACGACCTGCTCACCGAAGAGGTCGGTTTCGGTCTCTTCCTCGAACGTCGTGTCGAGCACACCGGCGCGAGTGCCCCCGATCGCCTTCGCGTACGCGAGGCCGGTCTGCTTCGCCTTGCCGGTCGCGTCGTTGTGCACCGCGACGAGGCACGGCACGCCGCCGCCCTCTTCGTAGGTGCGCCGCACGAGGTGGCCGGGGCCCTTCGGTGCGATCATCCACACGTCGACTCCGACGGGCGGGGCGATCTGATCGAAGTGGATGTTGAACCCGTGCGCGAACGCAAGGGAATTGCCGTCGACGAGGTTCGGCGCGATGTCGGCCTCGTACACCTTCTTCTGCTCGGTGTCGGGCAGCAGCACCATCACGATGTCGGCCGCCTTGACCGCTTCACCGGTCGGCAGCACCTTGAGCCCGGCCGCTTCGGCCTTGGCCTTCGACTTCGAACCCTCGCGCAACCCGACGATCACGTCGATGCCACTGTCCTTGAGGTTCAGGGCGTGCGCATGCCCCTGCGACCCGTACCCGAGGATCGCGACCTTCCTGTCGGCGATCAGCGCGGTGTCGGCGTCGTTGTCGTAGTAGACGGAAGCGGGCATCGAAACGTTCTCCCAGGTCAATCGGGCGTCGCCCGGAAAATCGGTTAGCCGCGGGCCGTTTTTACGGCGCGGAGTTTGGTTGGCTGCCGGGCGACGCGGGCGAGGGCGATGCGGCCCGTGCGTTGCAGTTCGAGGATGCCGAACGGCTTCACCAGGTCGCTGAACGCGTCGAGCTTGTCGGGCTCCCCCGCGATCATGATCGTCATCGCTTCGTAGCCGACGTCAACGATCTTGGATTCGAAGATCGCCGTGAGTTCGGTGACGTGGCTGCGCGACTCGGACGTGGCCTTCACGGTCACGAGCATGAGCTCGCGCTCGACGCCCTCTTCGTGCGGCACCTCGGTGATCTTGATGACGTTGATGAGCTTGTTGAGCTGCTTCACGACCTGTTCGAGCGGGGCCGACTCGGCGTCGACGACGATCGTCATGCGGCTGAACCGTTCGTCCTCGGTGGGGCTGACCGCGAGCGAGTAGATGTTGAACGCGCGCCGCGAGAACAACCCGACGACGCGTGACAGCACACCGGCTTTGTTCTCGACGACGACCGTGAGGATGTGGTGCGCGACGCCGTTAGTCATGGCTCAGGTCTCCCTCGCCGAACTCCGGGCCGAGGATGATGTTGTCGTTGTTCGTCCCTGCGGGAACCATCGGGTACACCTTCTCGCGCCAGTCGGTGCGGAAATCGATGACGACCGGGCGGTCGGTGATCGAGTTCGCCTTCTCGATCGCGGGCACGACGTCTTCCGCATTGTCGACCCGCAGGCCGACACCACCCATCGCTTCCGCCCACTTCACGTAGTCGGGAAGGTCGGGCGAGAGGTACACCTCGCTGTAGCGCTCTTCGTAGAAGAGTTCCTGCCACTGGCGCACCATCCCGAGGTACGCGTTGTTGAGGATCGCGATCTTCACGGGGATGCCCTCGGCCGCGGCCGTGACGAGTTCCTGCGCGGTCATCTGGAAGCAGCCGTCGCCGTCGATGGCCCACACCATGCGGTCGGGCCGGCCGACCTTGGCGCCGATCGCCGCGGGCACCGCGTAGCCCATGGTGCCGAGCCCACCGGAGTTCACCCACGTGTTCGGGCCCTTGAACTTCCACAGTTGGCTGGCCCACATCTGGTGCTGCCCGACACCGGAACACAAGATCGTGTCGTCGGGTGTCAGTTCGCGCAGCTTCTCGATCACGTACTGCGGCTTGAGTGGTCCACCTTCGAGCTGCGTGTACTTGAGCGGGTACGTCTCCCGCCAGCTGTCGAGCGTCGTGATCCACTCGGACACGTCGGGCTTGCCGTGCTTCTCGTGCTCGGCCTTGACCGCCTTGATCAACTCGGTGATCACGTTCTTGCAGTCGCCGACGATCGGCACCTCGGCCCGCCGGACCTTGCCGAGTTCGGCGGGGTCGACGTCGACGTGGATCACCTTCGCGAACGGCGCGAACGTGTTCGGGTCGCCGGTCACGCGGTCGTCGAAGCGTGAACCGAGTGCGATCAGCAGGTCGCACTGCTGCATCGAGGTGATCGCGGTGTAGTTGCCGTGCATGCCCGGCATACCGAGGCACAGCGGGTGCTCGTCGGGCAGCGCGCCGCGCGCCATCAGTGTGGTGACGACGGGAAGGTTCGCGAGTTCGGCGAGTTCCTTCAGCTGCGCGGACGCACCGGCCTTCAGGATGCCGCCGCCGGCGTAGATGACCGGCTTGGTTGCCTGGTTGATCAGCTTGGCCGCGTCCTTGATCTGCTTCGGGTGGCCCTTCACGATGGGTTTGTAGCCGGGCAGGTCGATCTTCTCCGGCCAGTACCAGTCCATCGACGCGTTCGCGATGTCTTTCGGGAAGTCGATGAGCACCGGACCGGGACGGCCGGTGGTCGCGACGTGGAACGCTTCGCGCACGATGCGCGGGATGTCGGCGGGGTCGCTGACCAACCAGTTGTGCTTCGTGATCGGCATCGTGATGCCGACGGTGTCGCACTCCTGGAACGCGTCGGTGCCGATCACGCGGTAGGGCACCTGGCCGGTGATGACGACGAGCGGGACCGAGTCCATGTACGCGTCGCACAGCGGCGTGACGATGTTGGTCGCCGCCGGGCCGCTGGTCACCATCGCGACACCGGGTCGTCCGGTCGCGTGCGCGTAGCCCGACGCCATGTGCCCTGCGCCCTGTTCGTGGCGCACGAGGATGTGCCGGATCGAGGAGTCGATGAGCGGGTCGTACACGGGCAGGATCGCCCCGCCCGGGAGGCCGAACATGACCTCCACGCCTTCCATCTCGAGGCTCTTGATGAGGGCCTGGGCCCCGGTCAGCTTCCCGGTGGGGGTCATGTTTCCTCTTCGGCTGCGTTCGGACGTGAAAAACCCCTCGCAGTGCGAGGGGCGGAAGAGCGCACGGGCGCGTCGGGGCGGCCGTGCGCTACGTAATTACTACGAGGAGGGTCGCCGCAAACATCGAGGTCACAGTATCACCCACCTCAGAGGGCCTTGGCAAGACATGAGTACCTGAACACCTACGCTGCGGGCCGGGAGGCAACGTGGCGGACGACCCGCATGACGGCGACATCGGCAAGGGGGGCTTCGAGTCCCCGCTCGACGAACTCTTCGTCGAAGGCGCCCAGTTCCACGAGCCCAGCGCGGCCGAACGCTCCGAATGGGCCCGGGCCGCGCACGCCGCGAGCAAGCGCCGCAAAACCCGGGACCGCAAGGTCGGGCGCAAGGCCCGCCTCCGCAAGTTCGCCCCGTTTATCGTCCTGGGCGGACTCACCCTGGCCGTGCTGGTCGCGTTCCCGAACACGGGCCGCAACAGTGTCGACGTCTCGGGCCCCGACCAAGTGCGCGTCGTGTACGGGATTCCTGCCGACGTCGACCAGGACGAGGATCTCGTCGCCGCGATCCGCAACGAAGTCGCGGTCGCCAACGCGTGGTTCGAGGAGCAAGCCGGCCGCGCACCGAAGTGGGTCGAGGAAGACGGCGAGCTAGTGGTCGAGACGCAGGCGCTCGCGGTCTCGACCGACTCGGTCATCGACCGCCCCGACGCGGGCTCGTTGATCGCGGACGAGTTCCGCGACGAGAACGGTGAACTTCCGACGGACGAGGTCGTCGTCGTGTTCGTGCCGATCGCGATCGAGCAGACGTGCGGTGAGACGGGCGGGATCGTCGTGATCTGGGTGGGCGCGTGCGGTGACGTTCCCTCGACCGCATCGACGGTGCTCGACGCGGGTGTGAGCGGGACGATCGCGCACGAGCTGATCCACGCGATGGGTGCCGTCGGCGCGTGCGCACCGCACTACGGCCGCAACGGCCACGTCATCGACGACCCGAACGACATCATGTACGACGCGCCGGAAGGCGCCGCATTCCCCGCGGCGAGAGACTTGCTCCTCGACCCGGGCAACGACGACTACTACGACCACGGCGCCGCCGACTGCGCCGACATCGAGGACAGCCCCCTCTGGGATTAGTGGACTAGGTCTGGTGCACGCGACACGAGTACGTCGTGCGTCCACCGACCTTGCGCCGCAGCAACGCGCCGCCGTCACGCGGGCACGCGGCGTCGATCGAGCGGGGCATGTCGCCGGTGTGGCTCCCGCCCCGGCGGCCGAGCACGCGCACCGTGTCGCGGATCGAACGGTGCAACACCTTGCGTCGATCACGGTCGATCGTGGCCGGGGTCCGCGCCGGGTCGATGCCGGCTCGCCACAACGTCTCGTCGACCAGCAGGTTACCGAGCCCGGCCACGCGTGCCTGGTCCATCAGCACGGCTTTGACGGGCGCGACGCGGGCGCCGAGCGCGTGGTCGAGCTGCGCGAGCGTCAGGGTGAGCGCGTCGGGACCGAGCTTCGATTCGTCGGGGTCGAGCAGGACTGCTCAGAGCCGGCGCGGATCCCGCAGGAGGAACGAACCGCCGTCGGCGAAGTGCACGCCGAACCGGTGCCACCCCTCGACCCGCCGGTTGCTCGCGTACACGAGCGGGTCACCGGCTTCCTCGTCGTCGACCAGCACCCGCCCGCTCATACCCAGGTGCACCCCGAGCGTCGGCCCCTCGGTCCGCAAGAGGATCAACTTCCCCCGCCTCTCGGCCGCGAGGAACTGATTCCCGACGAGCGCGCTCGTGACGGTCGTAGGCGTCGTCCCCCGCTTGAGAAACCACGTGTCCGGTGCATGCACCTTCACGATCCGCCGCCGCAGCGCATGCGCACCGAGCACAACCCGCGCCGCCTCAACCTCGAGTATCTCCGGCATACCGGCTCCCCCATCGGGCGTCGATAGACGACAACTATTGGCGTCTATCGACGCCCGAGGGATTAGTAGAAGACGTTGGTGATGGCGCCGGTTTCGGCGCCTTGGGCGAGGCGCGCGTACTTCGCCAGGAAGCCGCTCGTGTACAGCGGCTCGGGGAGCGCCCACACGGCGCGGCGCTTCGTGAGCTCGGTCTCGTCGACCATCAAGTCGATGGTGTGCTTGCTTGCGTCGATGACGATGCGGTCGCCGTCGCGCACGAACGCGATCGGGCCGCCGTCGACGGCTTCGGGCGCGACATGGCCGACGCAGTAGCCGTGCGTGCCGCCGGAGAAGCGGCCGTCGGTGACGAGTGCGGCGTCGGCGCCGCGGCCCGCGCCTTTCATCGCGCCCGTGATGGCGAGCATCTCGCGCATGCCGGGTCCACCCTTCGGGCCTTCGTAGCGGATGACGACGATGTCACGCGGTTTGATCTTGCCCGCGAGGATCTCTGCCATCGCCGCCGCTTCGCCGTCGAACACGCGCGCCACGCCGTCGAAGATCATCTCGTCGATGCCCGCGACCTTCACGACCGCACCCTTCGGCGCGAGTGACCCGCGCAGCACGGCGATGCCGCCCTGGGAGTGGATCGGGCTCTCGAACGGGTGCACGACGGTGCCGTCGGGCGCGGGCGCGGCGAGGTCGGCGAGGTTTTCGGCCATGGTCTTGCCGGTCACGGTGAGGCAGTCGCCGTGCAACAGGCCGGCGTCGAGCAGCATCTGCATCACGACCGGCACCCCACCGACCTTGTCGAGGTCGACCATGTGGAACTTGCCGTGCGGCTTCATGTCGGCCACGTGCGCAACCCGGGCGCCGACCTTGTTGAAGTCCTCGAGTTCGAGTTCGACCCGGGCTTCGTGCGCGATCGCGAGCAGGTGGAGCACAGCGTTCGTCGAGCCGCCCAGGGCCATCGTCACCGCGATCGCGTTCTCGAACGCTTCCTTCGTCATGATCTGCCGAGGCCGCAGGTCGAGTTCGAGCAAGTTCATCACCGCGCGGCCCGACTCGTACGCGTAGTCCATACGCCGGCGGTCGACCGCCGGTGCCGACGCGCTCCCCGGCAACGACATGCCGATCGCTTCACCGATCGCCGCCATCGTGTTCGCCGTGAACATGCCCGCGCACGAACCTTCTGTGGGGCACGCGCGTTTCTCGATCTCGCCCAGCTCGTTCTCGGTGATCGTCCCTGCCGCGCACGCGCCGACGGCTTCGAACACACTGACGATGTCGAGGGCCTGATCCTTGTAGTGGCCGGGCAGGATCGAACCGCCGTAGAGGAACACCGACGGCAGGTCGACCCGGGCCGCGGCCATGAGCATCCCCGGCAGGCTCTTGTCGCACCCGGCGAACGTGACCAGAGCGTCGAAGCGCTCGCTGTGCATCACACATTCCACCGAGTCGGCGATGATCTCGCGCGACACGAGCGACCCGCGCATGCCCTCGTGCCCCATCGAGATGCCGTCGGAGATCGCGATCGTCACGAACTCGAACGGGAACCCGCCCGCGTCGCGCACACCTTCCTTCGACCGCTTCGCCAGCCGGTCGAGTGGCATGTTGCACGGCGTGACCTCGTTCCACGACGACGCCACGCCTACCTGCGACTTGCCCCAGTCGTCGTCGTTCATCCCGACGGCACGCAACATGGCGCGCGCGGGCGCGCGTTCCATGCCGTCGGTGACTTCGCGACTGCGCGGTTTCGGTGTCTGGGGCTTCGCCATGCCGGGAAGGGTACCTTCGGGCCCATGGCGGACCCGCTGGCAATCGGAGTCATCGGCGCGGGACCGTGGGTGCGCTTCGTCACCGGACCCGTGTTCGCGGCCGGGCCCGAGACCCGGCTCGCCGGCATCTGGTCCCGCACCCGCGCCAACGCGGAGGCGGCGGCCGAACCGTTCGGCGCCGCCGTGTTCGATGACGTCGACGGGCTCCTCGACCACTGCGACGCCGTCGCGATCGCAGTTGCGCCGGGTGCGCAACCCGACTTCGCGATCCGTGCCGCCGAACGCGGCAAAGCCGTCCTCCTCGAGAAGCCGCTGGCGCTCGACCTCGCGGAAGCCGAACGCCTGGCCGACGCGCTCACGAGCCGCGGCACACCCAACCTGCTCACGCTCACCAACCGGTTCAACCCGGCACTCCCTTCGTTCGCGGAAGCCGCCGCCGCCTTCGACGCGTTCGGCGGGCGCGGCTGTTTCGTCTCCGGCGCGCTGCTCCCCGGCGGACCGTTCGCGACCGACTGGCGTCTCGATCGCGGTGCGCTCCTCGACATCGGGCCGCATCTGCTCGACCTGCACGAGATCGCCCTGGGCGAGATCGTCGCCGTCGACGCGTCGGGCGACGTCCAGGGCTGGACCTCACTCACGCTGCACCATGCGTCCGGCGTGACGAGTCAGGCGTCGATCTGTTGTAAGGCGACCGGCGAGAACCGCACCGAGGTCGAGGTATTCGGTGCGACGGGGTCGCTGCGCTACGACGGCCGCGCCGGGAACCCGGCCGAGACGTTCGCCAACTTGCGCCGTACCTTCGTCGCCGTCGCGGGCGGAACGCCGCACCCCGCCGACGTGACCCGAGGCCTGCACCTGCAACGTCTGATTGCGAACGCCGAAGCGCAGCTCGCGGGCTAGCGTTCAATCATCGAACCGTTCGCTTCTGTCGACGAACTCATCGCGGCCCTCGCGCGAGGCGACCGCATGTGGGACGAGCCCCGGCTCGACGCGCTGAAACATGCGCTCCAGTGCGCGGCCATCCTCGAACGCACCCATCCCGACGACCCCGAACTGATCGCGGCCGGACTCGTGCACGACGTATCCGACAACGTCTACCCGGACCACGACGACCACGACGGCCGCGGCGCCGCGCTGGTCGCTCCGTTGCTCGGCGCGCGTGTCGCGAAGCTCGTCGGCGCGCACGTCGTCGCCAAGCGCTATCTCGTCACCGCCGACGCGGCGTACCGCGCCACGTTGAGCCCGCGGAGCGTCGAAACGCTGCTCGAACAGGGTGACGTCCTCGACCAAACCGAACGCGCGGCGCTCGAAGCCGACGTCGATCCCGACGCGATGCTCGAACTCCGCCGCGCCGACGAGGGAGCCAAGGACCCGCACGCCGTCGTTCCCGACCTCGCGTCGTGGCGGCCGTTGCTCGAACGGCTGGCCCAATGAACGAGTCGGTCTCGTTCGACCGCATGGCCGACAAGTACGACGAGACGCGTGGTGGCCTGGTTCGGGGGAACAACTTCGCGACGGCGATCTCGCCGCACCTGCCGCCGGGGAGCTCCATTCTCGAGATCGGCGTCGGCACCGGCGCAATCGCGCTGCCCCTCGTGGAACGCGGGCACACCGTGACCGGCGTCGACATCTCGCCCGCGATGTTGGCGCACGCGCACGGGCGGCTGGGCGCGCGCATTGCAGTTGCTGACGCCATGCGCCTACCCGTGCGCGCCGAGTCCGTCGACGCCGTCCTTGCGGTGTGGGTCATGCACCTGGTCGCCGACCGGTCGACGGTCCTCGCGGAGTGCCGCCGCATCCTGCGCCCAGGCGGGCGCCTCGTCGTCGTGCAGGCCGCCGCCAAAGAGGAACCGAACGACGTCGCCGACATCCTGCAGGCGCTGCACGGCACGCGGGGCCGGCCCGCCGACCTTCCCGGCGGCATCGGCATGACGCCGGTGCACGAGAGTTACGCGGACTTCTTCGAATTCGAGGAGACACCGAATCAGACGAAGGCGATCATCGAAGCGCGCACCTGGTCGTGCCTGTGGGACGTCAGCGACGACGACTGGAACACCTCGGTACAGCCCGCCGTCGACCAGTTGGCGGCGCTCCCCGGACCGGACCGACTCCGACACCGAACCCAGTCGCACCCGCTCCTAGTGTTCGAGCAGTGAGGCCC
>JAWXCJ010000065.1:0-6126 GCA_034408875.1 Actinomycetota bacterium | reverse complement strand
GCCGAGCAATCGAAACGCCACGCGGTAGGCGAGTCGCCACAATGCGCGATAACTATCCACGAACGTGCGGTAGCGCCAGAGCTGCGCGTCGTCCGGCACGAACGTGCCTTCCAACCCATCGAACGTCGGTAGCGCTTCCGGACTCACGGCGTCACGCCGTGCGTAGATCGGCCTTCCCTGGCCATGCTTCCCCCACTGAACCCGCGTGAACCCTGCTCACAAGGGTAGCAAAGGACAATTGGAATTTCCTGGGCGGCGGGAACCAGATGCCCGTCGCGCCCCATCCAAGGTTCCAGTTCTGTGCCGAACCCTGGATGTCCTGGAGGGCGTGATGTTTCGGTTGTCTCGTGTGGTTGCAGGGGTCGCAGTACCCACCGCGATACTCCTCGGCGCCGGCCCGGCGGCGGCGTGCGGCGGTCTGATCGGTGAGAACGGAACGATCCAACTCGTACGCACGACGACCCTCGCCGCGTACCACGACGGCGTCGAGCGTTACGTGACGTCGTTCGAGTTCACGGGCGAGGGCGAGGAAGTCGGGTCGATCATCCCGCTCCCCGACGTCCCGACCGACGTCGTCCGCGGCGGCGACTGGACGCTCCAACGGCTCGCACGCGAGGTCGCACCGGAGCAGGACCAAAACGTGCGCCTGACTGCCGGGGCCTTCGACAGCGCCGAGGCGGAAGTCATCCTCGAGACGCAGATCGACGCGCTCGACATCACGATCCTGCGCGGCGGCGGGGACGAGGTCGGCGAGTGGGCGCTCGACAACGGCTTCTTCCTCTCGCCCGACGCACCCGAAGTGCTCGACTTCTACGCGCAACGCAGCGAGATCTTCATGGCCGCCCGCTTCGACGCCGGCCGCGCCGCCGAACTCGGCCAGACCAGCGGCGACGGCACACCGATCATGCTCACCATCCCGACCGACGACCCATGGGTTCCGTTGCGGATCCTGGGCCTCGGACTCGACGGGTCGCAGGTCGTCGAGGCCGACGTGTTCCTGTTGACCGACGAGCAGCCGAAGTTGCTCGCGGGCGGTCCCGGACTTTCACTCGAGCGCGACGAAGCCGCTTCCGACTCGCTGCTCGCCGATCTCCGTTCCGACGTCGGCATGGAGTGGGTGCCGCAGGAGATGTGGTTCACGTATCTGACCGTGAATGCCGAAGCCCGTGACCTCGACTACGACCTCGCGGCGTCGGTCGACGGCCGCGCGCTGCCCGAGTTGGTCGACGTCGGGGTCGACGCGGTGCAAGCGCGACCGGTGCAGGCGCCGGGTCCACCGATCCGGTGGTCGCTCGTCTTCGCCATCGCCGCGGGTCTCGGCGTCGTCGCCGTGACCGGGCTCGGGACGCGGCGCAGTTCGGGACCGGCAGCAGCATGAACTGGGTCGCACGGGTCGGCCTCGCCGGCGTCGCCGCGGCGGCGGTCGGCATCGGTAGCTACGCGGTCGACGCGAACGCCTCGGACGACACCGCGCCGCTCGGTCCGGGGCTCGTGACGGTCGAGATCGGTATCGAGCACAGCGAGTTCTCGGTTACCGAGCTCGAAGTGCGCGCGGGGACGACCGTGGAGTTCGTCATACGCAACGACGACCCGATCAACCATGAGTTCGTCACCGGTGACGCCGACGTGCACGCCCGCCACCGGGAGGGCAGCGAGGCGCGTCACCCACCGGTTCCGGGCGAGGTGTCGGTCGGTCCGCACGACACGGGCGTCACGTACTTCGAGTTCACGGAGCCGGGCATCTTCGAGTTCATGTGTCACCTTCCCGGCCACGTCGCGTACGGGATGACCGGGACGATCGTCGTTCTTCCCTAGTTCACTCGAGTGCGCGTCTCGGCAGTGCTCGGCGTAAGGACGTCGCTGCCTCGACGTCGAGGTCGTAGAGACCCGGAGCGGAAGCAGAACCGGCGATGTCGAGCGCGAACGTCGTCAGGTCGACCCGGCGCTGGAACGGCGACTGCACCGTGCGGGCACTTTGGATCCGCTCGATCGGTACGAGGTGGAGGCGGTGATGCAACACGCCGGCGCCGAACGCCGTGATCGACGGAGTGACCGCGTGCCCGGCGCGCCGATGCGCCGCGACGCCCCAAGGAATGCCCACGACGGCCACGCCGAACGCGATCACACCGGCGATCGGTTCGATGACGAGGAGGATCGCGGCGAGGGCGAGGAGGGGAGCGGTACGGCGCACGATGCCGCGCCGCCGCGCCGCGGTGGGGCGCGGCTGCAGTTCGGGCGGGGTCCACGATCGGGCGCCCATCAACGCCGCGAGCAGCCCGGGAATGTCGGCGCGATTCACGATCGGGATGTCGACGCGCCCGGTCGCGCCCCCGCGGTCGGCGCCGATACTCGCCGCGGAACGGAACGACACGGACACGACACCGAACGCGCGCCGCAACGGATTGTCCGAGATCTCGATGTGTTGCACCCGCGCGCGCGGAAGGGTGACGTGACGCCGTTCGAGTGCGCCGTGCGTCAGGCGCAGGTCGTCGCCTGCGAGTGAGAGTGTGTAGCGGGCGTAGGTGAGCAGGCTCCCGATCGTGGAGAGGGCGGCTACGACTGCGGCCAGGAATAGGAGCCAGAGTGTCAACGCGTACGCCGCGATGCCTACGGAGGCCGAGAACGCGACCGCGACGGGGACCGCCGCGACCACGAACGCGGCGACGAACGCCACGGCCGAAGCCGTGACGCCCGCGAGGACCAGGCGACCTCCGCTGATCGCGAACATCACGACTTCGGGTGTCGGGGCCGCGAGCGTTGCTGCGGCCGGATTCGGGTCGGCGTTATCGACGACACCCGCAGTGCGGCGGGACAAGACCCATGTCCGCAGACTCTCGGCGGTCCCGACGTCGAGCATGGCGAGGTCGACGGTTCCTGCTTGCGACCCCGCGGTCTCGATGCGGAGCGCCGCCAGCCCGAAGATCTGCATCAGCAGGCTCCGGCGAATATCTACCTGCTGCACCCGCCGGTACGGGACGACCTGGATCCGGCGGCTCAGGACGCCGTCGCGCACGATCAACTCGTCGGGCCCGACCTCGTAGGTGCGGAACCACCACCGCACGAGCGACAGACCACCGAAGAAGGTGAGGAACAGGTCGAGCCCGAAGCCGGCGGTCGTCACGACGAGCAGGACTCCTACGCCGAACGCGGCGAAACCGGCGATGGCGGTGAGTGGATGGGTTCGCCGGGGGGCGCTCTGGTGGGGTTCGAGGGCCGGAGGGTCACACTGCATCGTCGACACCGGCGAGCGTGAGGAGCCGCCGGCGCAACCCGTCGGCCGTGGCCTCGGGGAGCCCCGGGATCTTGGCATCGCTCGAGGCCGACGCCGTCCGCAGGATCACACTCGACAAGCCGAGGACACGTTCGAGCGGGTCGCGCACGATGTCGATCTGTTGGATCCGGTGGTACGGCACGACCGACTCATGCACGCGCAGGACGCCGTGGCGGAGTTCGACGGCGTCGGGCCATGCGGTCCACCGCCACCGGGCCCACGCCATGCGAGCCCAGACGACGCCGGCGAGGGTCAACGCGACGCCGCCAAACAGGGCGACGCCGAGCATCCATTCGGGTGCGTCGACCGCGAGGATCGTCACGACCGCCGCGATCGTCAGGAAGAGCGGCGGTGCGGCGGAACCGACTGCCCACACGATCGCGATCTTCGGATCGAGCTGTTGTTCCGTTCCGTCGAGCAGATCATTCGCCCGGGTGTTCACCCGTACATGCTACGACAGTTCTGCGACCGTCTCGTCGGCGACGATCCTTCCTTCGGCCAGGCGGATCTCGCGGGTACGGCTCACCGCGTCGAGCAGTTGGCGATCGTGGGTGACGAGCAGGACCGTGCCGCCGAAGGTTTCGAGGGCCTGTTCGAGTTGTTCGATCGCGGGCATGTCGAGGTGGTTGGTCGGTTCGTCGAGCACGAGGCAGTTCACCCCGCTCACCGTGAACAACGCGAGTACGGCGCGGGTACGTTCTCCCGGCGACAGTGTCTTCGAGGGGCGCGTGACGTGGTCGGCGCCGAGCCCGAACTTGGCGAGCGCGGAGCGCGCCGTCGAGAGGTCGGCACCCGTAGCCCCGATGAACGCGTCGAGCAGGCCGGCGTCGGCGGCGAAGCGGGCCCGCCCCTGGTCGAGCGTGCCGACGACGACTGCCGGCCCGAGCCGACGCACACCGGAGTCGAGCGGGAGGTCCCCGAGGAGGACACCCAGCAGCGTCGTCTTGCCGCTGCCGTTCGGGCCGAGGATCGCGACCCGTTCGCCCCAACGCACTTCGAAGTCGAGCGGGCCGAGCGTGAAGTCACCGCGCTGTACGACCGCGCGCTCGAAGCGAGCCACGATGTCGCCGCTGCGGGGCGCCTCGGCGAGTTCGAGGCGGAGGTCCCAGCCTTCCCAGGGTTTCTCGACGGCTTCGGCATCGAGGCGGGCGACTGCCTCGGCAGTGGCGCGGGCTTTCCCCGCGAGACGTTCACTCGATTGTGTGCGGAACGCGCGGATGAACTTGTCGCGTTCGCCGCTCTTCTTGACCTTCGCCACGCCTTGGGTCGCCCACTCGCGTTGTTGCTGGGCCCGTGACATCAACGTCGACCGCTTGGTCTGGTACTCGTCGTACCGTTCCTCTGCGTGGCGCCGGGTGATCGCGCGTTCGTCCAGGTACGCGGACCATCCGCCGTCGAACGTCCGGCCTTGGTGCGTGTGTTCGTCGAGTTCGAGCACCGCGTCGATCGTGCGGTCGAGGAACATGCGGTCGTGGGAGACCACGACGACGCCTGCGGCGGTCTGGGCGAAGAAGCGTTCCAACCGGTCGAGACCCGCGAAATCGAGGTCGTTCGTCGGTTCGTCGAGCAACAACACATCGAAGCGAGACAGCAGGATCGCGGCCAGCGAGGCACGCGCCGCCTGTCCGCCCGAGAGCGCGGGCATCGGGACGTCGAGCAACCGCTCGGAAAGACCCAGTTCGACGACGGTTGTCGCCGCACGCGCGTCGAAGTCGGGTGCGCCCAACGCCAGGTAGCGGTCGAGCGCGGCGGCGTACGTGTCGTCGGCGCCTTCGTGATCGCCCGCGAGTTCCTCGCTCGCCGTGTCGAGTGCAGCTTCGGCCGCGCGCACGCCGGTGCGACGCGCGAGGAAGCTTCGGAGCGTCTCGCCGTCACGCCGGTCCGGCTCCTGCGGGAGATAGCCGACGGTCGCGGTGGGTGGGTGTCGTTCGACGACACCACTGTCGGGCGATTCGAGACCCGCCAGGATGCGAAGCAGCGTCGTCTTTCCCGCCCCGTTGGGCGCGACGATCCCGAGGCAACGACCCGGTACCACGGTCAACGAAACGCGGTCGAGCACGAGATGGGATCCGTGCGCCTTGCAGACGTCACGAGCGATGAGACTGGCTGACGCGGAGTGCGACACGACGGAACCTCGACCGGGAACGGGAGGGCGGGGAGCGACAACGATGGCGTTCGTCGTGTTACATCGAGCAGGAGGGTAGCGCGTGGGGCGTTACGAAACCCCGAGGTGTCGGCGCATGCGGACCCGGGTGCCGCCGTCGGGCGCGGCCGACACGGATACGTCGTCCATGACCGCGGCCATCAGCCGGAGACCACGGTTGCGGCGAGGGTCGGGCGCGAGTCGCCGCCACGACCCGTAGTCGCGGACCGTGAGGACGATGTCATCGTCAACGCGGTGGGCTTCGACCACGACCGAGTTCGGTCCGTCGCTCGCGTACGCGTGCTCGACCGCATTGGTGCAGGCTTCGCCGACGGCGAGAACGACGTCGTCACTCACGCGCGTGGGGAAGTGCCGGCGGACGAGCCAGTCGCGAAGCCGGCGGCGCATCACGACGAGTTCGTCGGCCGCGGCGGGAACCCGGTACGTGAACGCGCGGGCGTCAGCGGAGACGAGACGGATGGCAACGAGCGCGATGTCGTCGCCCGGGAGTTCGGGAACGAGCACGCGCAGCAGCTCGTCACACATCTCTTCGACGGGTAGGCCGTTGCAGGCCGACGCTTGCGCAGCCAGTGCATCGAGCCCCTCTTCGAGGCGGTGGCCGCGCCGTTCGATGAGACCGTCGGTGTAGAGCAGCAGTGTCGACCCCGGCGGCAGCGCGACGATCGCCTCGGGCCGGGCCATGTCGGGGTCG
>JAWXCJ010000064.1:0-9332 GCA_034408875.1 Actinomycetota bacterium | reverse complement strand
TCCCGGGTTCGTTCCCGGTTGCGCTCGTTGGTCGGCTGACAGAAAGGCTAGCGGGCGGCGAGGGCGGCCAGTTCGGCCAGGGCCCAGCGGCGGGGATGGTGCGCCGGTTCCGGTGTCCGGTCGACGGCGGGTGCCGGGTGGCCGGCCGGGGCCGGGTTGGTGGTGGGCTCGAGTACGGCGGTGGAGGTCTGGGGCTGCATACACACCATTACGGCCCGCAGCGCCAGCGGCGGGTGATCCTGATGTGAGCGTTCTGTGAGCCCGTGCCGGCGCCTACCCGGCCGACCGGCTAGTGACCGTCGCGCACGTCGCCGATGTGGCCCACGAGCGTGTCCCGCCCGGCCAGCGAGCTCAGCTCCGACATCGCCGACCGGCGGACGTCGACCTCGCCGTCGATGATCGACGCCAGTTCCGCCCGCAATGCTTCGCGCGCTTCCTCGGCGTCCTCGCGCACCCGGGTGGCTGCGTCGGCCGTGGCGGTCACTACGTCTTCGAGGTCGGCGAACTGGGCGCGTACCTCTTCGGCGTCGGCCGTGGCCTCGGCCCACCGGTTTTCGAGCGCTCCGACGGTGACTCGCAGGTCGTCGGCTTCGGCACGCGTCGTGACTGCTTCGGCTTCGAGCTCGGCGATACGCGCGTGCAGCACCGTCTCGGCGTCGGCCCGTGAGGCCACGACCTCGGTTTCGAGTTCGGCGATGCGCGCGTGCAAAGCCGTTTGGATTTCGGCGCGCCCTGTCTCGACCGCTCGCGCCTCGTCCGACGCCGCGTCTTGGAGCCGCCGCAGCTCCGTGTCGGCATCGCGAAGCTGCGACTGCACGTCGGACAGGGCGCGCTCGAGCTGGCTGACGCGACCCGTCTCGTCCTCGCGCCCCTCGGCCGCGGCGATCAGCCGCGACTCGAGTTCGCCCACGATGAGCTGCGCCTCTTCGCCCGCCGCCACCAGCGACGCTTCGAGTTCCCGCACCTGGGCCTGCAGTTCGCGGGTTTGGCCGCCACCACTGGCCGCGATCTCCGCGAGTTCCTCGGCGACGCGGTCGCGATCGGCCTGCGCCTCGCGCACGGCTGTCTCCGCCGCAGACAAGCGGGCCAGCTCGTCTTCGGCCCGTCGCTGCACGGACTCGACCGCGTGCTCCATGTTGCGTTCGAGCTGCTTGTACAGCTCGAAGGTCTGCTCGAGCTGGATCTTCGCCTCGATCTTGGCCCGCTGTTCCTCACGGAGGCGTTCGGTGAACTCCTCCATGAGCCGGCGGTCGTCGTCGAGCGCGTGGCGGAGCCGGTCGACTTCCTGCGCGACGCGGACGTGCTCGTCCTTCACGCGCTCGACCTCGTCCTGCACTTCGCGCCGGGCTTCGCGCTCGGCCGCGAACTTCGCCTGCGCAGTGCGCTTCTGCTCGGTCTCGCGCAGACGGTCGAGTTCCCGCCGCAGCCGCGTCGCCTCCCGCTGGATCTTGCGCCGCGTGCTCGTCTCGACGCCCAGCCGCTTGCGATCCTCGAGGGCGACCTTGCGGGCTTCCTCGGCCGCCTTCAGGTTGTGGACGGCCGCCTCTTCGAGCTCGTTCACCCGCCGCCGCTTCCGGGCCGCAGCCAGCGCCGCCACGGGCACGGGTTGGAGGGTGAGCTCGGAACCGGCGGGGGCCCGGTCCTCGTCGGTGTCGGCGGTGTCCGCGACGAGGTCGTCGAGCAACATCTTCTTAGCCGGCTTCTCCGACGCAGAGTCGGAGCGCCGCGTGCCCGACGTAGATGCAGCCATTCGGGAGATGTTGTCGGCGCGAACCCCTATCGGGCTTGACCCCAAGTGTGAACTCCGTCTCACTCGGGCCCGACCCGGCTCCCGGCGCCCGACCGGGCCGATCCCCCCGGCCTACGAGCTCCTGATTCCCGTCGGGGGGCGGGCGAGGAGCGCCTCGATGCGGAGCCGGTTGTAGCGCATGGCGATGACGCACGGGGCGTTGGTCACGGCGGCGTACAGCACCATGAACGGCATCAACCAGGCCGGGTTCCACAGCGCAAACAGCGGGGTGGCGGACACGGCGAGCCAGTGCCCCAGCTCGCCGCGGCGCGTTTCCAGCGCGTACCGGCGCAACGCATCGGCGTCGCGCCCGAGCAGGGTGCGCTTCGACACCCCACCGCGGAACACCGCGCCGCCCTCGGGGAGTGCGCCCTTCCAGCGCCGCACCCGCGTCCACCGCTCGTAGCGCCGGCGCGTCTCGAACGAACGCCGCCGCCACAGCCGGCCGTCGTGCTCGAAGCGACTCGCCGGCATCCGGTGCACCAGGTAGCCGGTGCCGACCTGGATCGTGGCCCACGCCACGGCGTCGATAACGGCAACGGTCTCGTTCGTCACGAACGCGCACCACTCCGCGCGCGGCTCGTCGTCGCGATGCGCCGACCGCGCCAGGTCACTTCACCGCGCCCGTACGTCAGCGCCAACGATCGCGCGAAGACGCCCATGAACGTCGCGAGCGGAACGGGGTACAGCGCGACCGACCACGGCCGGAACGCGCCCGCGCGCCGGGCGAGTCCCGAGAGCTGCACGACGGCCAACCCGTACAGCACCGCCGCTTCGGCATCACGCCGCCGCACGAGATCGACCGCGATCTGGGCCACGCCCGCGATCCACAGCGTGACCAGCGCCGATTCGGCGGGTCGAACCCCCGTTGCGCCCGTGGCGAAGTTCTTGGTCCAGCCTTCGACCAGCGTCGCCAACCCACCCGGGTACATGCGAAACGCGACCGCGTCACCCCCGGCCAACACGCGGACCGGCAACCCCGCGGCTCGGAACTCGCGCGCCAGCCCGAGATCTTCGGCGACCTCGCCGCGCACGGCCCGGTGACCGTCGGTCGTCGCGTAGTCGGTGCGGCGGCACACGAGGCACGGCCCGAACGCGACCACTGGCTCGGCGGGACGGGGCGTGAACGCGCCCGAGCCCATGAGCGCGACGACGTTGAAAAACAACGACAGCTGTTCGTACGGAAGTTCGGGGTGATGGTGCGGCTGCACCGACACCAAGCCCCCGCGTTCCTCGTGGTCGGCGACCAAATTACCGAGCGCGGCGGGCGCCAGCCACGTGTCGGCGTCGACGAATGCGATCCGCTCGGTCGTCACCAGCGCCGCTCCGGTCCAACACGCCCACGCCTTGCCCGTCCATCCCGGCGGCCGGGGCGGCACGGCTACCACCTCGACATCGTGAGCGCGGGCGACCGCGGCGGTACCGTCCGTCGACTCGTCGTCGACGACCACGATCCGGGCCGCGGGCGCGACCTGCGCGCCCAGGCTCGAGAGCAGCCGCGGCAGCGACGCGGCCTCGTCGCGCGCCGGGATGACCACCGTGAGGTCGAGTTCGCCTGCGACCACCGGCGCCGTGCGCAGGCGTTCGACCCGGGCGAGGAGCCACGTCCCCGCCCCGAGCCCGACGAGGCCGAGGGCGGTGCCCCGCCTCATCGCTCGAACCCCGGAACGACCACGTCGAAGTCCTGTTTGCCCAGATGAGCGGCAGCGGAGAGGTCCCCGGGCCCGGCGCCGACCACTCCCACGAGATACCGCACCGGGTTCATCCTGTCACTTCGCACCGATTCTCACTATGCCGTCGCGGCTCCGCCGCGTATTCTGGGACGGTTACTGGGGTACAGGGTGGAGGCATGGAACGTCGTCAGAGCGTTCTGACGCGCATTTGGCACGCACACTACGGCGGAAGGCTCGCGCGCGAACTCGCCCTGCTGTCCGTGATGCTGTACGCGTACAAATACGTCCGGTTCCTGGTGAACGAGCGCACCGACATCGCGTTCGCCAACGCCAAGCGCGTCCTCCAGTGGGAGCACTGGATGCTGCTCGACTCGGAGTCGACGCTGCAGCAGCTCATCCTCCCCCACCGCGACATTGTCGTCGGCCTGAACCGCTACTACGTGACGTTCCACTTCATCGGCACAATGGCGTTCCTCGTCTGGGCTTTCGCGCGTTCGCTCCAGGACTACACGAAGGTGCGGCGCGTGCTGCTCGCGGTCACCGCCGGCGCGCTCGTCATGCACGTCGCGTTCCCGCTCGCGCCGCCGCGCATGATGCCGGGCTTCGTCGACACGATGGCGCAGTTCGGACCGAACCCGTATCACTCCGACGGTGTACGTGAGTTCGCGAATCAGTACGCGGCCATGCCGTCGCTGCATGTCGGGTGGGCGATCATCGTCGCCTACGGCGTGATCCGTATCTCGAAGTCTCGGTTCCGGTGGTTCATCGGCGCCCACCCCGCCATGACGATGATGGCCGTCGTGCTGACCGCCAACCACTACTGGCTCGACGGCATCGTCGCGGCCGCGCTCGTGGCGTGGGCCGTGTGGGTGCTGTACCGGCCGCCGGAACTCGCACTCTTGAGCCGGCGCGTCACCGGCGCGCAGCCGCAGACCGTTTCCTAGCCGCGCCTTCTACCTTCTAGAGGCTGAGGACGGTCCGGATCCCACGGCCCGCGGTCATGTCGGCGAATGCCTCGTTGACTTCGGCGACCGGGCGCCGGGCCGTGATCATGCCTTCGAGGTCGAGGCGGCCCGCGCGCCACAAGGCGAGCAGCCGGGGCACGTCGCGGCGGCTGTGCGACCCTCCGAGGAACGACCCGACGACCTTGCGTTCGCTCGCCATCATGACGACGGCGGGACCCAGGTTGATCGACTGGTCGATGGGCGCAGCGCCGACGAGCACGGTCGTGCCGCCCGCCCGCGTCGTCCAGAGACACGTCTCCGCGAGCGGGCCGCTCCCGGCCGCTTCGAACGCGTAGTCGGCGCCGATCCCGCCGGTGATCTCCTGCACCCGGCCGATCACGTCGCCGGCGCCGGGGTCGAGCACGTGCGTCGCGCCGAACGACAATGCCGCTTCCCGACGTTGCGCAACCGGGTCGGAGACGACGATCGTCGCCGCGCCCGCGAGCCGGGCTCCCTGCGTGATCGCGATACCGATACCCCCCGCGCCGCCGACGAACACCGTCGCGCCTTCCTCGACGCGGGCGGTGTTCAACACTGCACCGACCCCGGTCTGGACCGCGCACCCGATGACGCACGCGATGTCGAGGGGCGTGTCGGGCGCGACTTTGACCGCGCCCGACTCGCGCACGAGCACGTACTCCGCGAAGCCGCCGACACCGAGACCGCGCAGGACCGGCGCACCGCCGCGCGAGAGCGGGGTGCGGCCGTCGGTAAACGTCCCGGTCATCACCGACGACGCGTTCACGCAACACCCGTACTCGCCGCGCAGGCACCAGTAACACCGGTCGCATGCGGCGATGGGCGTGAGGACGACCTTGTCGCCCGGCGCGAGGTCGGTGACGCCGGCACCGACCGTCTCGACCGTCCCGGACGCCTCGTGCCCGAGGACTGTCGGCGAAACACTGGGATACGTGCCGTTCGCGACGGACAGGTCGGAGTGGCACACGCCGCAGTGACTGACCTTCACGAGCACTTCGCCGGTACGCGGGTCCTCGACGACCACGTCGTCGACCATCTCCAACGGCGCGGCAGACGTCTCGAGCAGCGCGGCGCGCATACGCAGCTCCCTAACTTCCGAGCTTCGAGACCTCGGCTTCGAGCCAGCCGGGTGTCGCCAGCCGCTCGTGCCAGGTGAGCAGGTCGTCGGTCGTGAGCACCGCCGCCACCGGCCGCGTCTCGGCCAGTTCGCGCGGCAGCCGCCATGTCACGCGCCGCACCCCGGCCTGCGCGAGGCGGTGCACGTCGTCGAGCGCGACCCTCGTGACCACCGACCGCCGGCAGCGCGCGCAACGCCAGGTGACCGTGAACGTCACCGGCGATTCACATTCCTGCAGGGTCACCGCCCCGAGCGGGAGGCGTTGGCGACCACATTCGTCGCAGCGCACCCACACGCCGGGCGTCCGTTTCCTACTCCGCACGGGGCGTCACGCTACGGCAGAGGCCCCGGGGCAGCGCAAGTGCGGCGGGCGCGTGTCGGTCCCGGCCCCGGTGTGGCGGGCCTATTCGCCGTTCGGCGGGCGATTCAAGGCGTTCGACGTCGCGCTCACGCGTTCCAACACCGACGTCAGCAGGCCGAGGGCCTTCGCGGCCGATTCGAGGCCCTGGCGCATCGCACGCGCGTCGCGCTCGCCGCGCTGGGCCGTGCGCGTCACCTGTTCGAGCGAACCCCGGAACACCTTCTCCACCTCACGGGCCACCGGCACCCGCCGGGCCACGTCGAGCGACGCGTCGACCGCGTTCGTCGTCGCGCCGAGCACCTGGTGGAACAGGTCGGTCTCGCGGTCGGCCCGCTGGACGAGCGACAGCACGTCGCGCTGGGCCTGGTTCGCGATCTGGAGGGCCTCGCGCACCAGGTTGGGTGAGATTTCCGGGGTGTCGGCCTCGCGCATCCGCCGGAGCGCGTCGCGTACGACTTCGTCGGCATCCACGTAGCGGCCCACCCGAACCTGCGCGACGACCCACTGCTCCAACCTGGGCGGAAGAACGATCTCCATGCGTCCAGTGTGCCGCGGTGGCTAGCGTCCGCGCCCGATGACAGACGACGCGCTCGACATTCTCGATATCTGGGTCAACCTGGTCACACCCCAGTCCGCCGCCCAGTTCCTCGGCGGCCAGGGGAATGCCCACATCCCCACCTACCTCGGCGGCGACGGGAGCGCGGGGGTCGGCGTCGACGACCTCATTGGGCTCATGGACGAGATGGGCGTCGCCACCGGCATCCTGACGCCGGGCCTGTACCCGCGCGAGGGGGTGCAGAAGTCGCTCGCGATCGCCGACGCGCACCCCGGCCGCTTCCTGGTTGCCGCTGTCGTCGTCGATCCCGGCCGTCCGAGTGCGAACGTGAAGTTGATCCGCGAGTACGCGCAACACACCCGGTTCGCGATGGTGCGCGTCGCGCCGCTCTCGTCGCAGGTCGCGACCGACGACGCCAAGCACTACCCCGTGTACCAGGCGTGCGAAGAGGCAGGCATCGCGGTCGCGATCAACGTCGGCATCCCCGGGCCGCGCGTTCGGTCGCGCGTGCAACATCCCGAGTTACTCGAAGACGTGATGATCGACTTCCCCGATCTCGTCATCATCGGCGCGCACATGGGCCATCCGTACGAAGAGCTGCTCATGAACTACATGCGCAAGTGGCCGAACCTCTACCTGTCGTGCACCGCGTACGCGCCGCGGTACATGGACCCCAACCTCGTGGCGTTCATGAACACGTCGACGTACCGCGGCCGTGTCATCTGGGGCAGCGACGAACCGTGGTTCCCGATGCGCCGCTCGCTCGCGGAAGCGAAGGCACTCCCCCTCGACGACGAGGCAATGGCCCTGTTCCTCGGCGGCACCGCCCGCCGGCTCCTCGATCGGACCGAGCGATGAACCTCACAGTTGCCGAACGCTTCCAACTCGTCGGGCTCCGCGTACATCAGTGGCTCTACGAGCGCACCGACGGCCGCGTCGGCCACAACATCGGGCCGCTGCGCTCATTGCTGTTGCGCACGAAGGGCGCGCGCACGGGCAAAGAGCGGGTGGCGGCCCTCGTGTACGCGGCCGACGGACCCGGCCGGTACGTCGTCGTCGGCTCCAACGGCGGCAACGACAAGGCGCCGGGGTGGGTGTTCAACGCGCGCGCCGAACCGAACGTCGAGATCCAACTCGGCCGCGAACGGCATCCGGCGGTCGCGCACGAAGCCGAAGGCGACGAGTACGACCGCCTGTGGAAGCTCGTGAACGAGAAGAACCGCCACAAGGACACCGGGCGCTACGACGAGTACCAGACGCGTACGACACGCACGATCCCCCTCGTCGTCCTTACTTCGGGTACCGGTTCTTCGCCGCCGTGATCTCGGTCTCGGCCGCGGCCGCGCCTTCCCAACCGCGCGTCTCGGAGCCCTTGCCCGGTTCGATCGTCTTGTAAAAGTCGAAGAAGTGCTCGATCTCGGCGAGGAGGAACGGTGCGACGTCGGCGATGTCGTTCACGTGGTCCCACCGCGGGTCACTGGCCGGGACGCACAACACCTTGGCGTCGGGGCCCTTCTCGTCCGACATCCAGAACACCGCGACCGCGCGCACGCGGATGTGACAGCCGGGGAACGTCGGGTCGGACAGCAGCACCAGCGCGTCGAGCGGGTCGGAGTCCTCGGCGAGCGTGTGCGGGAAGAACCCGTAGTCGGCCGGGTACTGCATTGCCGTGAACAGCGTCCGGTCGAGCCAGATCTCACCGGTGTCGTGGTCCTGCTCATACTTGTTGCGCGAACCCTTGGGGATCTCGACGACGACTTCGTGCTCCATGCCCCGTATTCTGGCGCGCAGTGGAACCTCACGTCGCCGATAGCGAATTCGAGCGCACCTGGCTCGACGAAACGACGTGGGTCGACCGCGCCAAAGAGTTCGTCGTCGGCGCCGACGAGGTGTACGCGCACCTGACCGAGACCGTGCCGTGGCAGGCGTCGTTGCTGTGGCGCTACGAGAAGTGGGTCGAGGAACCGCGGGTCGGCCACGGGTACTCGCGGGTCGCGTCGTATCCGCACCCCGTGTTCGTCGACGCGCAGCGCAAGATCCAGCATCGCTACAACATCAGCTTCGGCGGCTTCGCGCTCGCGTACTACCGCGACGGCAACGACAGCCAGGCGTTCCACCGCGACCGCGACATGAAGTTCTGCGAGGACACGATCATCGCGATCGTCACGTTCGGCGCCCGCCGCCCGTGGCTGTTACGCCAACGCACACGAGCCGACAAGTGGACCGCCGACCACGGCGGCGCCGAATACGACCTCGCCCCCGCGGGCGGCGAACTCATCGTGCTCGGCGGTCGAGCGCAAGCCGACTGGGAACACAGCGTGCCGAAACTCGCGGGCGCCGGTCCGCGCGCGGGCCGCATCTCGGCGCAGTTCCGCTGGACATCGGGAAGAGGCCGCCCCGAAGTCGGCGGCTCCTACCGCGCCCCCCGCAACTTCTCCCGCCGCTAGATCACCGATGCGTCGCTAGGGGGTAACTATTCCCCCCTAGCGACGCACGTCGTTTATGCGGGCTTCGGAGTCTTTGTAGGCGGTTTCGGCGAAGCGGGCGCCGAATGCGACCTCACCGGGGCTCTTGCCGTCGATGTGGCCCATGATCCCCTTGTACAACCGGTAGCCCAACAACGAGAGCAGCCGGTCGGGGAACGTCTCGGCGATCTCCGCGGGAATGCCGAGGTACGGGTTCTGCTGTTGGCGTACGAAGCCCGGGCAGTACTGCACGTTCACGCCGAGTCGCCACTCGTCGGCCGTCGTGTTCGCGCCGCCGCCGTGCCACAAGCTGCCGTGGAACACCATCACCGAACCCGCGGGCATCTCGAGGTACTGCACGTCGACGCCGTCGAGCGCGCCGGGGGTC
>JAWXCJ010000063.1:0-6275 GCA_034408875.1 Actinomycetota bacterium | reverse complement strand
GCCGAAGCCGAAGCCGAAGCCGAGCAGGACCAACTCGAAGAGATCTTCGAGGAAGACTGACCGCGATTTCGGTTTGAAGCTAAGTGGCCGCTGAGCGGCCACTTAGCTTCAAACACGCGTTGTCAGCCGGCCGTGACGGTTTCGCTCACCGGTTCCGCCGAAGCGAGCGTGGCGCCGCCCCGCTTCGAGTACAGGATCGCTCCGAGGAGCACGACGAGCGCGGCGGCGGCAATCGAGTAGCGCGCCGCGTCGTTGTCCTGGAGCGAGATGATCGCCGGGAGCATCAACAGCGACACCAGGTTCATCACCTTGATGAGCGGGTTGAGCGCGGGACCGGCCGTGTCCTTGAACGGGTCACCGATCGTGTCACCGATGACCGCAGCCCGGTACGCGTCGGAGCCCTTGCCGCCGTAGTGACCGTCTTCGATGTACTTCTTGGCGTTGTCCCATGCACCACCGGAGTTCGACAAGAAGTTCGCCATCAGCTGGCCGGTGAGGATGACCGCGGCGAGGAACGCTCCCAACGCGAGCGAGCTGATACCGAACCCGACGATCACGGGCGTGAGCACGGCAAGCAGGGCCGGCGTCGCGAGTTCCCGCAACGACGCGGTCGTGCAGATGTCGATGACCGGGCCGTAGTCAGGCAGCTTCTCGCCCGACATGATCTTGCCGTCGGCGAACTGGTTGCGGACTTCCTGCACCACGACGTTGGCCGTGCGACTCACCGCACGAATCGCGAGCGCCGAGAACAGGAACGCGACCGAACCACCGATGAGCAGCCCGATGAACTGCTTCGGGTCCGACACGTTGACCTGCACGACGTCGAACACCGTACGAATTTCTCCGGTGATCGGGTCGGGGCTCCCGACGAGACCCGAGTACGCCTCGTCCTCGTTGCCGATCGTCTCGATGAAACTCGCGAACAACGCGACTGCGGCGATGACCGCGGAACCGATCGCGAATCCCTTCGTCACGGCCTTCGTGGTGTTCCCGACGGCGTCGAGGCTCACCATGATCTTCTGCGCCTCGCCGTGGAACTCGCCCGACATCTCGGCAATGCCCGCCGCGTTGTCGGCGACGGGACCGAACGTGTCTTCGGAGACGACGACACCGGTCGTGGCGAGCATGCCCATACCGGTGAGGGCAACGAGGTAGAGGATGAACTGGATGTTGCCGCCGCCGAGGCCGATCGCAGTCGCGAGCGCGCCGCAGATGGCGATGATCGCCCACACCGACGACTCGAGACCCGAGCTCACACCGGCCAACGTTGCGGTCGCCGGACCGCCGGTCGCGGCCGACTCGGCGATCTCCTGCACCGGCTTGTGTTCGGTCGACGTGAAGTACTCGGTGATGCGCGACGCCACCTGGGCGAGGATGAGGCCACCGACGACTGCGCCGAACATGCGCCAGCCGACGTTCGACAGCTCGCCGTCGGGGTTGCCGATGTAGACGAGCGTGAACGCCAGCGTGCCCAGGACGGTCAGCAAGCCGGCAGTCAGGAAGCCACGGTTGATTGGCGCCAAGGCCGACTTGTCGCTCTCCTTGGCGCGTACGGCGAATACGCCGACGATCGACGCGAGCACGCCGATGGCACGCGCACCGAGCGGGAACAGCGCACCGGCTGCCCACAGCGCGGGGGTGTTCGGGAAGATGGCCTGGAACGCGGGCACACCGAGGATGATCGACGCGACGAGCGTGACCTCGTACGACTCGAAGAGGTCCGACGCCATACCGGCGCAGTCACCGACGTTGTCGCCGACGTTGTCGGCGATGGTCGCCGGGTTGCGGGGGTCGTCTTCGGGAATGCCCGCCTCGATCTTGCCGACGAGATCGGCACCGATGTCGGCCGCCTTCGTGAAGATGCCACCACCGACACGCAGGAACAGCGCGATCAGCGAACCACCGAACCCGAAGCCGATGAGAATCGCCGAGCTCGTGTTCTGGAACAGCATCATGATGACCGTGGCGCCGAACAGGCCCAGGCCGACCGTGAACATGCCGGCGACGCCGCCCGTGCGGAACGCGACCTGGAGCGCGGCGGGCATCGAGCCCGTCTTCGCCGCGGCCGCGGTGCGGACGTTGCCGCGCACCGCCAGGCTCATGCCGATGTAGCCGGTGAGGCCCGACATGAAGCAGCCGAGTACGAACGCGAGGGTTCGGAACATGCCCGATTGGAAGTACGTGAGGCCGTCTTCGGTTTCGGGTTTGAACACCTCGGTCGACGTCACGAAGACGATCGCGGCGAGCGGAATCAAGATGACGGCGATCGTCTTGAACTGCCGATTCAAGTACGCGTTCGCGCCTTCTTGAATCGCCTTCGCGATCTCCTGCATCTTGGGCGTGCCCGCATCTTCGGCGAGCACCCCCTTCATGAGGGCGAAGCCCACGAGGATCGCGAGCAGGGCGGTGAGTGCGGATCCGATGAGGATCGCCCACTCGCCTCCCGCCAGCGTGAAGATTTGGTAGCCGCCTTCGGAGGCCAATGCGTTCGTCATTGCTTGTTCCTTGTTCTCAGGGTTGCCGGGTGGTTGTGAACTTCAAGCGGACTTCTGGACGTACACCTGGTTGGCGACGGTGGAGCCGAGTGTTCGCTCCTTACCGTCGACCCGCAGCACGAGCGGGCCGTCGAACGGGTGCTTCTCTCTCACCTCGACGCGCACTCCGGGGCGCAGTCCCAGCGTGTCGAGGAACGCGACGATCTCCGGGTCGGTGGAGCCGGGCACGGCGACGACCGCGATGTCGCCCGGCTCGAGCGCGTACAGCGGCGGCATCTCCGGCAGCTCGGCCGTTTCCTTGGCCGGGATCGGGAACCCGTGCGGGCACGCATCGGGGCGGTCGAGCGCGACGTACAGCCGGTCCTCGACTTCTTGGGGCAGGTCGTGCTCGAACGCAGTCGCCAGGCGGTCGGCCTCGTTCCACGCGTAGCCGAGCATGTCGGCGAGGAACCGCTCGACGATGCGGTGCCGGCGGATGGCGGAGATCGCGCCGCGGCGGCCTTCGGCTGTCAATTCCACGCCCCGGTAGGGCTTGTGGTCGACGAGCCCCCGGTCGGCCAGCCGCTTCAGCGTGGCGCTGACCGTGCCCGGGCTCAAGCCGAGCCGGTCGGCGAGCGCGCCGGTGTGGGCCCCGCCGGACCCCGAGACTTCCTTGGGGGCCAGGCGGTAAATGGCCTTCAAGGCCTCCCGGTCAGATTTCGATAGCGACGAGAAGGCGTCTTCGATGGGCGGCAATCTAGGTTTCGACCGCTCGAAACGCCAACTCGTCCCGGTCAGTCGATGTGGTACGGCACCGACGTCACGACCGTGCCCTTCCGGAACAGCAACTTGCCCTTCAGGAGGAGCGCGCTCTGGTTGTGAAGCAGGTGACCCCACCACGACTTCACGACGAATTCGGGGATCACGACGGTGACGATGTCGTTGGTATAGCGGGCGTCGAGTTCGTCGATGAACCGCATGATCGGACGCGACAGCTCTCGGTAGGGCGAGTGCACGATCTCGAGCGGAACGTCGATGTTGCGGCCGGCCCACGCGCGTTCGATGCGGTCCTGCTCCTCCTGGTCGGAAACGATCGTGACCGCGACGAGATGGTTCGGCGCGAGCGACTTCGCGTACGCGATCGCCTCGAGTGCCCCGCGGTGCAAGCTGCCGACGAGCACGATCACCGTGTGGTTCATCCGCCGCGGCTTGTAGTCCTCCGGAACCGTGAGACCCTTGGAAACGCCGTCGTAGTGGCGCTTGATCGCCTTGAAGAGCATCACGATCGACGGGATGACGATGAGCGGGATCCACGCACCGTCGACGAACTTCGTGGTCGCGACGATAATCAGCACGATGAACGTCACGGTCGCGCCGGTGCCGCTGATCACGGCATAGAGCCGCCAGCGCTCGCCCCGCTCGCGGAGCTGATACCGCACCATGCCCGACTGCGAGAGCGTGAACGATGTGAAGACACCGACCGCGTACAGCGGAATCAGCGCGGTCGTGATACCTCCGAACGCGACGATCAACACGCTCGCCGCTATCGCGAGGACGACCACACCGTTCGAGAACACCAGCCGATCGCCACGTGCCGCCAGCTGCCGCGGGAGATACCCGTCGCGGGCGACGATCGACGAGAGACGCGGGAAGTCGGCGTAGGCGGTGTTGGCCGCGAGAACGAGAATCCCGGCCGTAAGCACCTGGAGCAAGAACAACAAGGCGCCGGCGCCGAATACCTGCTGACCCATCTGGGCGTTGACGGTGATTTCGTGGCTCGGGAATGGGTGCAACTTGCTGGCAAGGAGTGAGACACCGAAGAACAGCGTGCCCAAGATGACGCCCATCATCGTGAGGGTCTGCGCCGCGTTCCGCGCCTCCGGTCGCCGGAACGCGGGCACGCCGTCGGCAATGGCCTCGACACCGGTGAGTGCGACCGCACCCGACGAGAAGCCCTTCAAGATCAGGAACAGCCCAATGGCGCCGCCGGTCTCGGTGACGTCCTCCGCGAGCTCGGGATCGAACGTGATCGGATCGATGCCGCCGAACCAGTCCAGGTACGACTTCGTGAGACCGACGAACAACAGCGCCGACAGCATGATGATGTAGCCGTACGTGGGCACCGCGAAGATGCGGCCCGATTCCTTCATGCCGCGCAGGTTCAGCAGGGTGATCAGCACGATCAACCCCAGACAGAACTCGACGCGATGGTGTTCGACCGTGTCGCGGAACTGAGGGATCGAGATGATGGCCGCGACGCCGGCCGACACCGACACCGCGACCGTCAGGATGTAGTCGACGAGGATCGATGCCCCCGCGACGAGCGACGGATTCTCGCCGTGATTCTCGCGACTGACGATGTAGGCCGCGCCACCCTGCGGGTACGCCTTGATCGTCGTGCGGTACGACGTGATGACGATCGCGAGCAGCAGTGCGACGCCGATGGCGATCGGAACGAGGTACTCGAGACCGACCGCCAGGCTCGTGCCCGCACCGACGGCGAGCACGAAGAGGATTTCTTCCGTCGCGTACGCAGTCGACGAAATCGCGTCCGAGGAGAAGACGGCGAGCGCGGTCGGCTTACCCAGCCGCTGGTGTTCCTGCTCGGACGTCGCCAACGGCCGTCCTACGAAGATCCGTTTCAGCGTCTCGAGCACTCGTCGTCGTCCAGTCGGCGTTTCCCGTCGGCGCGTGGCGCCCGGCCCTCGTCAGCATGCCATCTCTCCGGGCCCGCTCCGGGAACGGTGTGCCCCGGGCGAGGCAAGGGCCGTATCATCCCGCCGGTTCGAGGAATGGAGGCCGCGGTGCACGTTGTCGTAGTGGGATGCGGCCGGGTCGGGAGCGAGCTCGCCAGCGCACTCCAGCTCGGCGGTCACAGCGTGGCGATCGTCGACAAGAAGGAGCGCGCGTTCCGCCGCCTCGGCTCCGGATTCGACGGCCAGACGGTGGTGGGGTTCGGGTTCGACCGCGACCATCTCGCCCAGGCGGGCATCGACCGCGCCGGAGCATTCGCGTCGGTTACCAACGGCGACAACTCCAACATCTTGTGCGCCCGCATCGCCCGGGAGAGCTACGGCATCGAACGGGTCGTCGCCCGCATCTACGACCCGCGCCGGGCCCTGATCTACCAACGCCTGGGCATCCCCACGGTCGCGACCGTCGCGTGGACGACCGACCAGGTGCTGCGCCGTCTGCTCCCCGACGAGACCCGCCACGACTGGGCCGACGGCACGGGCAAGGTTGCGCTCGTCGAGCGGTCGATCTCGCCGGCCGCGGTCGGCAAGAAGCTGAGCAAGCTCAACCGCCCCGGCCGGTTCTGGCTCACGGCGGTCACGAGGTTCGGTCAGGCGCAGATCGTCACCACCGACCTCGTCGGCCAGGACGGCGACGTCCTCGTGTTCGTCAGCGCCCTCGAAGCGCTCGACGAGTTGCAAGTGCAACTCGACTCCGGAGGAGATCACTGATGCGGGTCGTCGTTACGGGTGCCGGCAACGTGGGCCTCTTCATCGCCAACGACCTCATCGCCACGGGGCACGAGGTGCAGCTCATCGAACAGAACCCCGACGTGATCGCACGGGCCGAGCTGTCGATGGGTGTCGAGGTCGTCGTCGCCGACGCGTGCGAGGTCAACTCACTGCGCGCCGCCGGACTCGAACGGGCCGACGTCGTCGTTGCCGCGACGGGTGACGACGAGGACAACCTTGTCGTGTCGCTCCTCGCGAAACAGGAGTTCGGCGTGCCCCGAGTCATCGCGCGGGTCAACCACCCGAAGAACGAATGGCTGTTCAACGAGAACTGGGG
>JAWXCJ010000062.1:0-2832 GCA_034408875.1 Actinomycetota bacterium | reverse complement strand
ACGGTCCGCTCGAGCTGTCGCCCTCGTCCGGTCCCGCCGGGTCGACGTTCGACGCGCGGTTCGTGTGCGACGGACTCGCAACGGTTGCAGTCACGACGGTCGACGCGCCCGTCGAGATCGTGCACACCGCCGCGAACGGCGAGAGCATCGGTCCGGTGAGCTTCACGATCCCGGTGCCGGCTGACCAGCCCGCGGGAGAACTCAAGGTTGTCGGCGTCTGCGCCAGTTACGGCGGCTACAGCGGCTACGACGGGTACAACGGGTACAACGGCTGTGACGGGTACGGCGGGTACGGCGGGTACGAGGGCTACGACGGCTACGACGGGTACGACAAGAAGTGTGCGATCCGCACGTTCGGTCCGGCGTTCTTCACGGTGACCGCGCCGCCGACCGAACCGACGCTGTCGATCGACGACGTGTCGGTCGTGGAGATGGACAGGCAGACGGTGAAGGCGATGTTCACCGTGTCGCTGTCGTCGCCGGCGACGAGCAACGTCCGGGTGCACTACGAGACCGCCGACGGCAGTGCCAATGACGGCAAGCCGGCTGCCGAGGACAAGGACTACACGCGCCGCACCGGATCCGTCCTGTTGCCGTCGGGCACCACGAGCAAAACGATCGAGATCCCCGTCGTCGGCGACACGCTCGACGAGGGCGACGAGACCTTCACCGTCGTCCTGAGAGACGCGAACGAGGCGCCGATCGGCGACGCCACCGGTCAGGCGACGATCGTCGACAACGACGACCCGGTCATGATCTCCGTGGGCGACGCGCAAGTGGTCGAGGGCAACACGGGCAACCGGTCGATGACGGTCACGTTGACGCTCTCCCGCGTGTCGGACGCGCGCGTACGAGTGAAGTACCAAACCGTCGACGGCACTGCCACCGATGGGAAGCCCAAGCCCGAGGACAAGGACTACGCCGAGAAGAGCGGCGCGATCAGCTTCGATCCCGGCACCACCCAGACGGTTGTGACACTGTCGGTCTCCGGCGACACCAACGTCGAGGGCCCGCAAGCCTTCACCGTGGTCCTGAGCGACCCGACCGCCGGCGCCATTGCCGACGGCTCGGCAACCGTGACGATCACCGACAACGACTGACGGACAACCGCGTGGGTCACGCCGTCGCGAACGTGTTCGTGCCTGCGAACGCTTCGCGCACCGCGTAGCGTCGGCGTCGGGTTGTTCGGCGAGCAGCGCCGCGCCTGTGACGACGAAGCCGGGCGTGCAGAATCCGCACTGCACGCCCCCACCGGCGAGGAACCCACGTTGCGTGGGGTGACACGCGTCCTTGACCGAACCCGCGACCATGAGCGTGCCGCGGCTGCCGGTGGTCTGCCCCGCGCCGCGTTCGTGGGTGGTGTCGACGACGACGCGCACGCGCGCCGCGTCGACCTTCAGGACCTCGACCGCGACCTGCAACGCGACGGTGTCGACACCCTGGCCCATGTCGGTCCAGCAGTGGCGCTCTTCCAGAGTGCCGTCGGCTTCGAGACGCACGACCGCTCTACTGATCTCGACCAGGCCGTTGCCGAGCCCGGAGTTCTTGATACCGACCGCGACACCCACCGCCTTGCCCGCCGCGACCGCGGCGTCGTAGTCGGGCCGCACCGACTCGAGACACGCGCGAGCACCCGCGCAACCGTCGTCCATGATCTGCCCCGGACCCCAGATTCCCGCCCGGGTCGATGAGGTTGGCGTCCCGGAAGTCGAGCCGGTCGATGCCCGCCGCGACCGCAAGCCGGTCGAGCAGCCCTTCGACCGCGAACTGGGCCTGGTTCGCGCCGAATCCGCGGAACGCACCGCACACCGAGTTGTTGGTGCGGGCCGCGAGCGCTTCGACATCCATGTTCGGGAACTCGTACGGACCGCGATGCGGATCGGGTGCCGCTTGGCGTGCACCCGCAACGATTCCTCACGCGAGAATGTGCACTTCACCGGTCGCTGCAAGATCCACGCGGCGAGCGCGGTCTGGCACTGGTTCGCGCAGTCCTCCTTACCGCCGAACGCGCCGCCGTTGGCGACGAGGTGTACGACAACCTGGTGTTGATCGATGCCGAGGACGGTCGCGATCTGGTTGCGGTCGTCCCACACGGCCCTGCCCGCCCGACCACACTTCGAGGCGCCTCAATCCCCCTTTGGCATCGGACATCGGTGCGGCGAGGGTCGACTCCGGTTCGAGGAACGCCTGCTCGACGCGCTGAGTCTGGAACACCTCGTGCACGACGTGCGCACTCTGCGCGAGCGCGGCGATCGCGTCGGTAATCGGCCGCAGGGTTGTACTCGACGCGCACCAGCTCGGCGCCGGCGCGGGCCGCGATGCGATCGTCGGCGACGACGAGGGCGAGGACGTCGCCCGCGTACGATGTGCGCCCGCCGACCGGAATGAACACCGGCCAGTCGGTGTGGATGATGCCGATCTTGAGGTCGCCGGGTACGTCGGCCGCGGTGAACAAACGCACGACGCCGGGTGCAGCCTCGGCCGCGCTGGTGTCGATCGCGACGATGTCCGCGCGCACATGCTCCGCCGGCACGACGGCCGCGTGCAGCATCCCGGGCACGCGCATGTCGTCGACGTAGTCCTTGTCGCCCATCGAGTATTCGCGGGCGAGGTACTTGATGCCGCTCGATCCGACGCCTGTCACCGGCTCGGTACGCGCGCCCTCACCGGTCGCGAGCAGTTCGAACGCGTCGAGGATCGGGTGGTAACCGGTGCAGCGGCAGAGGTGCGCGCCCAGGTGCCGCGCCGCCTTCTCGCGCGTGAGATCGTCGCCGTCCTTGTCGAGCAGGTACTTGCACCGCATCACGATGCCCGGCGTGCAGAACCCGCATT
>JAWXCJ010000061.1:0-23563 GCA_034408875.1 Actinomycetota bacterium | reverse complement strand
GGCCACCACGCCGGGGCCGCAACCGTTGCGATGTCGCCCCGCACGACGACGGGTTCGCCTCCGACGGTGAGATCGACGGCCCACGCGATGGGTGTGGACGGGTTGCCGCCGGTCATGTTGTGGGCGCGGTGGTCGTGCCAGCGGACACTGATACCGCTCCCGAGTTGCCGCCACAGTGGCGCGGCGTCGGAGTCGTACGAGTCGGGCACGGTGCTCGGTGGATCGAGGGTGCGGTTGATGAACGCGGCGGGGGAGCGCCGGTTCTCGAACACGCCCTCGGGGCCGACACGCAGGTACGGCTCGCCCGCGTACCCGAGCACGATCACCTCGGCATCGGACGCGTTCACCAGTTCGAGCTTGGACCCGAACTCGACGACGTTGACCGACACGCCCGCGACGGCCGGTTCGACCTCGGTCACGCGCACGTGCACGTCGGTCGGCTGGCGGCCGCCGACCCCGTGGGCAGACGCGGGTGACGCACTCGCCAGAAGGAACATGGTGACGAGCAGCCCCCGCGCGAGCGTGCGCACGCGCCATCGTCGCGCCGTCAGGACCCGAACACCCCATCGTGCACGAGGTCGAAGGCGACAAGAGCGGTGGCTGCACCCATCGCGACGCCGAGAGCCCGGAGAGCGCCGCGATCGGCCGGGGTGGTGAACATGAACGCCAGCCCCGTCGAGACCAACATCGCCAGCGCCGCGGCCGATGCCGTCATGCCCGCACCCTCGTCGGCCGCGAACGCGAGGAGGGCCACCACGAGCCACGGGCTCGCGAGTACCGGCACGCCGAAGGGGAACGCGCCCACCCGCGCCGGCGCGGCGTCGGGTGCGGGCCGGACCCATCCCGACGGGCCGCCGAACAGCAACTCGACTGCCGGGACGAGCACCACGATCCCGGCCGCGAGCTGGGCGGCACCGACGGATACCTCCAAGGCGTCGAGCATCGGGTCGGCGAGCCAGGCGGTGACGACCACGACGGCGAGCGCGACGAGCGTGCCGGTTGCGAACACGATCGACCGGGCCCGCCGGTCGCGGTCCGCCGTCAGGGTCGCGCCCGCGACCGCGGCCGTCAGGGGGTCGACGATGACGAGCACCACCACCAGGAGCCGGAGCCAGTCGCTCATTCCTCACCCTCCAGAAGTGCGGCGACTGCGAGCAGCCCCGAGATCGCGTGCTGTTGGTCGTCCATGCGGGTTTCACCGTTCGTGTACCACGCGCCGTCGATCTGGCGGGCGGCCAGCAGGGCGGCGCCGCAGCGGGCGCTCGCGAGTGTCGCCTTCGACAAGTCGGACGCGCGGTCGTCGGCCCGCGCGAGCCGAGCCAGCGCGGCCTGGCCCTCGACCCACGTGCCGAGCGCCGCCGCTCGCTTGCCGGACGTGTGCGTCGTTGCATACGGCTCGCCCGCGTCGGCCTGCGCATCCCAACGGATCAGCATGGCGAACCGTCCGTACAACGCGTGCGCGTACTCCACGGCGTCGTCGGAAAGTGGCCAGTCGGCCATCTCGGCGAACCCGTACGCGGCCCAATGGTCGTTCAGCGGAGCAACGGGAACAAAGTCGGTGTCGTCGCGCTCGACGGCGATGAAGTGTGCGGCCCGCTCCGCGGCCGTGCGCCACGCTTCGTCCGGGAGGGCGCGATGCAGCCGGGCCATCGCCCACAGTGCCTCGCCCGCGAAGTACTGCGAAATCGCTTCGCGGTCGACGCGCCCCGAGCGCGGGTACGCGTACACGTAGAAGTCGCCGTTGTCGCGCTGCATCGCGACGAGGAACTCGCCGAGGTCGCGCATCGTGTCGTCGTACGTGGTCTCGCCCGTCTGCTCGCGCCGTTCGGTGAGCGCGGCGAGCATCAGCGCGGTGCCGCCGAGCGGGGCGACGCCGTTGTCGGTGAGCGCGGCCCAGCCGTCGCGCTCCTCGAGCCGGTCGCGCATCCACACGAGTCCGGCGTCGGCCGCGTCGGTCTCGCCCGCCTGGTACAGCGCAAGCGTCACGCCCGCGTGCCGCACCGCGTTGTAGTCGCCGAGGTCGTTGCCTTCGCGGTCGGCGAGATACAGGTACGAACCGTCGGGCTTCTGGTTGTCGACCAGCCAATCGGCCGCGGCCTGGGCAGTCGCCCGGGCGTCATCCGCGGAGATTTCCGCACACCGTTCCGGCGCCGCAACGGTCAGTCGCACCGCGCCCAGGACGAGGGCAACGACCACCAACATCCGAACCAGCCGCGGCGCAAGCACGAGGGAGGTTCTACTTGCTCGGCCCGGGCACAGAGCGGCGACCAGAGGGTGAGGATCTCTCGAGCGCCGAACGCACCGCTTCAGTCGGAACCCGACCAAGAGACTCAAGCCACGCAGCGTGGTGGCCGATATCACACTTGGCGACGGGACCCCAACGGTCCGTCGGCCTCCGACGACGAAAGGGTTCCCCAACGTGCGAATTATTCACTCTCTGAAGGCCCGCCGGGAGCAGGACGGTTTCACGCTCATCGAGCTGATGGTTGTGGTGTTGATTATTGCCATTCTGATCGCCATCGCCATCCCGACCTTCCTCTCTGCTCGCGAGTCGGCTCAGAACCGCGCGGCTCAGTCCGATCTGCGCAACGCGCTGATCGGTGCGAAGACGCACTACACCAACGAAGAGTCCTACACCGCCCTCGACGCCGCTGCGCTCGAAGCACTCGAGCCCAGCCTCGAGTACGTCGACGGTGCCGGCACGCAGGCCGAAGTGGGCGTCGACTCGACCGACGACACGACCACACTCATGAAGGAGAGCAAGACCGGTGAGTTCTACGCCATCTGCGAAAGTGTTGCGGATGGCTCCGAAGGCACGACCTACGGCGAGGGCGCTGATTCTGCCACCGCGGCGGGCTGCACCCTCGGAACCGAAGGCTGGTAATCCCGCCGTCGAAATCCGGTGAAGTGTTCTCGGCCCCGGGCGTGTCCCGGGGCCGAGTCATTTCGGGGCGGCATTTCGAGAAGGGGGAAGCCATGGCCCGCCAACGTGGGCATCCCCGGAACGACGACGGTTTCACCCTGGTCGAGTTGATGGTGGTCGTCATGATCATTGCCATTCTGATCGCCATCGCAGTACCGACCTTCGTGTCGGCTCGAGAGGGTGCCAACCAGTCAGCAGCCAAGAGCGTGCTCGGCAACGGGCATCGCGCCTTGAAAATCACCCTCTCCGATGCCCGAGAGATCAGTTCCGTGACTCCGCTCGAGTTGCAGGATGCCGAGCCGTCGATTCGTTTCAACGACGAAGCGACGACGGCGGAGGCGGAAAGCAACGAAGTGTCGGTCGCGGTGGGGTCCGACTATGTCATCCTCGCAACCCATGCGGCCGGTGACGGATGCCTGGCCCTACGTGAGCTCGAAGGCGCGGCGACGCAGTATCAACGGCTCGCAGGCCCGGCGTGTCCCGCCACCGCGTTCGACCCGAACGCCGGCTGGCTGGACGACTGGCCATCGATGACGTGAGCCGTGGGTCGAACCGAAACGGAGCGTCCGCGGATCTCGCGGGCGCTCCGTTTACATTCCCAGCCGTGAACAGGCTGTGACCGCTCTCTACGCCACCGTCGCCGGCATCTTCGGCCTGGTGGTCGGCTCCTTCCTGAACGTCGTGATCTGGCGCGTGCCGCGCCAGGAGTCGATCGCGCACCCGCCGTCGCACTGCCCGGGCTGCGACACGCCGATCGCGCCCCGCGACAACATCCCGGTCCTGTCGTGGATCCTGCTGGCGGGCAAGTGCCGGCGCTGCGGGACGAAGATCTCGATCCAGTACCCGCTCGTGGAGTTGCTCACTGCGGCCCTGTGGGCGGCGGTCGGCGCCCGGTTCGCCGACATGCCGGCGGCGCTGCCCGCCTACCTGACGTTCACGGCGGTGCTCGTCGCGATCTCGGTGATCGACCTCGAGCACTACATCATCCCGAACCACATCGTGTACCCGGCCGGATTTGCGGCCATTCCGCTGCTCGCCCTGGCGTCCGGTGTGGAGGGCGACTGGTGGACGCTGGCCCGGGCCTTCATCGGTGCCGGCGGGGCGTTCCTCTTCTTCTTCACGCTGCACATCATTTCGCCCCGTTCGATGGGCTTCGGCGACGTGCGGCTGTCCTTTCTTCTGGGCCTGCATTTGGGCTGGCTGGGAGCGGCCGAGGTCGTCGGGGGCCTGTTCCTCGGCTTCCTGTACGGGGCCGTGATCGGCATCGTGCTGATCGCGGCGGGCGGCCGCGGAAGAAAACAGCACATTCCTTTCGGGCCGTTCCTGGCCGCCGGCACAATGACGTTTGTGCTGGTCGGAGGCGCAATTCTCGACGGTTACCCCGGCCTCTAGCGCCGTAGTCGCCCGCGCCGAATCCCTTACGCGAAAAGTGACTGATTCAACACGCGTCGTGGTGGTGCCGATAGGTGTACCCGGTGCATCGATTGACGATTGAGAGCAGCGACAACTGCTGTGGCACCGGTCGACCAGAGGGGACGATGTGGATGCCGACCACCAGCTCCTCACCGTGCGTGAGGTGGCTGACGTGATGCGGGTTTCGACGATGACCGTCTATCGCTTGATCCGCGCCGGGGCGCTCCCGGCAATTCGCGTCGGCAAGCATTTCCGGATCCGCGAGTCGGAACTCTCGGGATATCTCGAATCCCAGACCGTCCGCGCCGACGTCGGGGGAGGTGCCTCGTGGCCCGTCGCCTGATCGGACTCGACGTCGGCACCAACGCCGTCACCCTCGCGGAGGTCGCGCCCGGCGCGCCGCCGCGACTCGACCGCTTCGGTCAGGTCGCACTGCCGCGCGACGCCATGCGCGACGGCGAGGTGCAAGACGACGCCGCGGTCACCGAGGCCATCGCCCGCCTGCGCGAAGAAGTCGACCTGAAGAAGGCTTCGGTCAGGGTCGGGCTCGCGAGTCCGGGCCTGATCGTGCGCCAGGTCGAGATGCCGGTGATGTCGCGCGCCGAGCTGGCGAGCGCGCTGCAGTTCCAAGCCGCCGACCTCATCCCGATCCCGCTCGACGAAGCCGTCCTCGACTTCGCCATCCTCGGCACCGCGGTGGCCGAAG
The DNA here is from genome assembly GCA_034408875.1 of Actinomycetota bacterium. GTDB lineage: Bacteria > Actinomycetota > Acidimicrobiia > IMCC26256 > PALSA-610 > JANNHK01. The sequence goes on along the minus strand of JAWXCJ010000061.1, from coordinate 18,521 downwards.
GGGGCGAAGCGGTGATGCAGGTGCTGCTCGCCGCCGCGCACAAGGCGACCGTGATGCGACTCGTCGCCGCGGTCGAGGCCGCGGGGCTCGCAGTCGGCGCGGTCGACCTCGTTCCGCTCGCGCTCATTCGTTCGTTGGCCCGGCCCGCGTACGGCGAAGACGCAGGTGCCGAAGGCATCGTCTCGTTCGGTGGGGGTGTCACTGCGATCGTCGTGCACGAAGGCGGCGTGCCGCGCTTCGTCCGTGCGCTCGGGACCGGTGGCCGTGAGCTCACCGACGCGATCTGCGGCGAACTCGAGCTTCCGGTGGAGACGGCGGAGGCGTTGAAGCGACAGCTGGCCGTCGGCGGCGACGACCTCGTCGTCCGCGCCTCACAGGCAATCGAGCGACCGCTCGGCGTCCTCCTCGACGAGGTGCGCAGTTCGCTCGACTACTACCGCAACCAGCCGGGCGCGGCGCGCATGTCGCGTGTGGTCGCGACCGGCGGCGCGTCGCAACTTCCCGGCGTGGCCGACCGCCTTGCCGCGCTGGTCGGTGTGCCGGTCGAACTCGCCCGCCCGCGCGAGCTACTCGCGATCGGCGACATCCGGTTCCCCGAAGACGAATACCCGCGTCTCGACCCCTACCTGCCTGCCGCAGTCGGCCTCGCGCTCGGGGGCGCGGGCGTCGGGACCGTGGTGGATCTGCTTCCGCGTGAACGAAAACGCCGGTCTGGCGGGGCCGAACGATCGAAGCCGCCGGTGGCGCTCGTCGCGGCCGGAGCCGCGTTGCTCGTCGCGCTCGCCGTTCCGACGGTGATGAAGCAGCAGAGCATCAGCGCGCAAAAGGACGACCTGAAGGCGGCCCAGGCTGCGAACGCCGGCATCGAGTCCGACATCAGTGCGATGCACGAAGTCCAAGAGGTGAATTTGCAGCTCGCGGGATTGAAGACACAGGTCGCGTCCATGCTCGAACGCGATGTCTCGTGGGCGACGGTGATCGACGACGTCAGCAAGACGATGCCGGAGCCGGTATGGCTCACGTCGTTCCAGGGGCAGGTGACCGCCGCGCCACCCCCGCCGAAACCGAAGAAGACTCCCGCGGCCGAGGACGGCGACGCCACGACCACGACAACGACCCTGCCGGGTACGCCCGTTTCGATAGCGGGCGGGATCACCGGCCAGGTGTCGTTCGAAGGTCACGCCCGCACGTTCCCCGATGTCGCGAGCTGGATCGAAGCCATGTCGAGCATGCCGTCGCTCTCGCAGATTTGGGTTTCGAGCGCGTCCCTCGGAACCTTTGAAGAGCAAGAGGTGGTCGACTTCTCGTCGACGGCCCAGCTCGCCGAAGGTGCCCGGAGCGACCGGCTCGCGACATTCCAGAACGGCCTGGTGACGCCATGAGGAATCGAACCGTGCTCGTCGGTGTGTTCGCCGCCGTGCTGATCGTCGTGCTGTGGTGGTTCCTCCTGTTCTCGGGGCTGAACGCGAAGTCGACCGACGTGAGCGACGACATCTCGGTCGCCGAGTCCGACACGGCTCGCCTCGAGGCGGAGCTCGCCAGCCTCGAACGGCAAGAACTGCGGCTGCCCGAGACGCAAGCCGAACTCGCGGCACTGCGGGAGCAGCTCGCCTCGGAACCGGACCTGGCCGAGTTCATCCGCGCCGCGGAGGCCATCAAGGAGGAAGCCGGCGTCGAGTGGGTGACGGTCGCGCCGTCGGCGCCGGTGCAAACCGGGTCGGTCGCCACCATCAGCCTCAACATCGAGGTCGAAGGCGAGTACGACCAAGTGCTCAGCTACCTCAAGGCGCTCGAAGCGCTGTCGCGAACCGTCGTGACCGACGGGATCGTGCTCACCGCAGTCGATGGCAGCACCGGGTCTGCGAGCGGCGACGACGAGGTCGTCGCGAGCGGACCGCCCCGAGTGCACGTCGCGTTGACCGCGCGCATGTTCTCGCTGAGTGCACTGACGACGTCAGGAGTGACCGCCGACGCGGCGGCTACGGAAACGGGTGGTGAGTAGCAATGGCCAAGGCCCGCAACGAGGAAAAGCGGTTGAAGGTCATGTACGCCGTCCTCGGCGTGTTGGCGCTCCTGTTCATGTTCAAGACGTTCGGTGGGGGAGGTGGCGGCGAAGGGAGCAGTTCGTCTGAGCTGTCGACCACATCGACGACCGTTGTCGACGTGTCGTTGGCGCCCACCGACGGTGCGACGACCGCGACGACCGTCGCCCCGGCGGACGGCGGGATCGACTTCAGCGGGCTCGAGGGCCCGGCCCGGAACCCGTTCGACCCGAGTGGTGCAACGGACTGAGGCGTTCGACTGTTCGATCGCGGCGGCCCGTAGTCTGGGCGCGTGCAGCACGTGGTCCTCGTCGGGTTGATGGGTGCAGGCAAGACGACCGTGGGTCGTCGTTGTGCCGCGTTGCTCGACCGGCCGTTCGTCGACACCGACGATCTCGTGGTCGTCCTCACGGGCATGCCGTTCCCGGAGTTCTTCGCCCGGCACGGCGAGGCCCCGTTTCGCGAGCTGGAACGCCAAGCCGTCGCCGACGTCTGCGCTTCACCGGAACCGCTCGTGATCGCGTGCGGCGGCGGAACGGTGCTCGATCCCGACAACCGGCGCCGGCTCCGAGAGCGGGGCGTCGTCGTCTGGTTGCGTGCGCCGGTCGCGGTACTGGCCACGCGCGTCGGTGACGGCGCCGACCGCCCGTTACTCGCCGGCGATCCCGAGTCCGCGTTGCGGCGGCTCGACGCGCTGCGGGCGGGCGCGTACGAGTCGGCGGCCCACGCCGAAGTCGAGACGGGCGGACTCGACGTCGAGGCCGCGGCCGAGGCCGTCCTGGCCGCGTACCGAGCGCAGGCCGCGTGACCACCATCCTTCACGTCGATCTCGGGTCGCGCGGCTACGACGTTGTCATCGGCCCCGGCGCCGTCTCGGAGCTGGCGCGGGTGCTCGAAGGGCGGCGCCGGGTCGCGGTTGTGACCCAGCGCGGCATCGGCAAGGTCGACCTCGTCGCCGGCGCGCTCGCGGGCATCGAGCACGAGGTGTTCATGATGGGCGACGGCGAGGAAGCCAAGTCGCTCACGACGGTCGAGGAGCTGACGCGCGCGCTGGCGGTGTGGGGCCTGCTGCGCGGCGACGCGATCGTGGCGCTGGGCGGGGGAGTGGTCGGCGATACGGCCGGTTTCGTCGCGGCGACGTACTACCGCGGCCTCGACGTGGTGCAGGTCCCCACCACCCTGCTGGCCATGGTCGACTCCGCGATCGGTGGCAAAACCGGCGTCAACCTTCCTGAGGGCAAGAACCTTGTGGGCGCGTTCCACCAGCCGCGCGCCGTGCTCGCCGACCCGGCCGTCCTCGCGTCGCTACCCGCGCGCGAATACCGCTGCGGGCTCGGTGAGGTGGCGAAGTACGCACTCATGGAGGGCGACGACACGATCCTCATCGACGCGCCCGGGCTTCTCGCGGGCGACCGCGCCGTCGTGACCGAGGTCGTCGCCCGGTGCGCGGCAATCAAGGCCCGGTACGTCGAGGCCGACGAGTTCGAACGCACGGGCGTGCGCGCCGCATTGAACTACGGCCACACCGTCGCGCACGCTCTCGAAGTGGCAGGCGCGCACACGTTGCTGCACGGCGAGGCTGTCGCGGTGGGCCTGGTGTTCGCCGCTCATCTGGCCGGCGCGCTCGAACGCATCCCACCCGCGGTAGTGACTCACCACGAGGACGTCGTCAGCGCGCTCGCCCTGCCCCTCCTCGCACCGGAGGGGCTGCGGCGCGACGATCTGGTGGACCTGATGGCGCGCGACAAGAAAGCGGCCGGTGGACTCACGTTCGTGCTCCAGGGACCGAACGGGATCGAACGGGTCGACGATCCCGACCCGGCGGCAGTCGGCAAGGCCTTCGCAGCGATCGGCGTAGAGGGGTAGACACACACATGGCCACGATCCTGTTGCTTTCGGGACCCAACCTGAACCTGCTCGGCGAGCGGGAGCCCGAGCACTACGGCACGACGACGCTCGACGAGCTCGTGGCGCTGGCGCGAGAGACCGCCGCGAAAGCGGGTCACGATCTCGAGCACGTGCAGTCGAACCACGAGGGCGTGCTCGTCGACGCGATTCATGCCGCGCGCGGACGGTGCGCGGCCATCGTCATCAACGGCGGCGCGTTCTCGCACTACGCGTACGCGCTCACCGACGCGCTCGCGATGTTCGACGGCGCGAAGATCGAAGTGCACCTCTCCAATCCGTACGCTCGCGAACGCTGGCGCCACCGGTCGGTATTCTCACCCGTCGTCGACGGCGCGATCGTCGGCCTGAAGGCGACGGGCTACCGGCTCGCCGTCGAGGCCGCGGCCGACCTGATCGGAACATCGTGAACCCCACCCTCGCGCCGCTCGACATCAAGGCCCGGTTGCCGCGCCTGCGTTCCCGGCTCGAGCACGACGAACTTCCCGCGATCCTCGTGACGAAGCTCGCCAACGTCCGGTACCTCACGGGGTTCACGGGTTCGGCGGGCATGCTGTTGGTGACTGCGTCCGACGCGCTGTTCGTCACCGACGGGCGTTACCGCACGCAGAGCGCCGAACAGATCACGGGCGCGCAGGTCGCCGCGCGCATCGAGATCGGGGCGACGATGGCCGCACAGCGCGCGTTCGTCGCGGCCGCGGTCGCGGGGTTCTCGAAGGTAGGACTCGAGGAGCACTCGGTCACGGGGGCCGAGCGGCGCGACTTCGTCTCGGTGTTCTCCGGTCTCGACGTGGTCGCGGCGGGGACGCAGGTCGAAGATCTGCGCCGGGTGAAGGACGCGGGCGAAGTCGCTCGTGTGCGCGCCGCGTGTGCGATCGCCGACGACGCCTTCCAGTCGCTGTTGGCGCAACTCGGAACGGGCATCACCGAGAAGGAATTCGCGCTTGCGCTCGAGTTCGCCATGCGGGAGCGGGGCGCGAGCGGCAACAGCTTCGACCCGATCATCGCGTCCGGCCCGAACGGCGCGATGCCGCACGCGCGTCCGAGTGACCGGGTCATCGGCCGCAACGAGTTGATCGTCTGCGACTTCGGTTGCATCGTCGACGGGTACTGCTCCGACATGACGCGCACAGTTTCGGTCGGCGACCCCGGGCCCGACGCCCGCCGCCTCTACGACGTCGTGCTCGAGAGTCAGGCGGCGGGGCGGGCCGTGGTCGCGCCCGACGTCGCGTGCGCGACCGTCGACAAGGCTTCGCGCGACGTCATCGACGACGCGGGTTGGGCCGAGTTGTTCTCGCACTCGACCGGGCACGGGGTCGGGTTGGAGATCCACGAAGCGCCGAGGGTGGCTTCGACAGCCCGTGATACGTTGCTCGTCGGCGACGTCGTCACCGTCGAACCGGGCGTGTACCTCCCCGGTGTCGGCGGGGTCCGCATCGAAGACACGCTCGTCGTGACCGTTGCGGGTGCGGAGCCGCTGACCCTCACGCCGAAGGAACTGGTGTTGTGAGCATCTCGACGAACGACTTGAAGAACGGTATGGCCCTCGACTTGCCCGAGGGCCTGATGACCGTTGTCGAGTTCCAACACGTGAAGCCGGGCAAAGGCGGTGCTTTCGTCCGCACGAAGCTGAAGAACTTCCGCACCGGGGCGGTGCTCGACCGCACGTTCCGGGCCGACGAGAAGGTGCAGAAGGCCGTCATCGACAAGCGCGACATGCAGTTCCTGTACCGCGAGGGCGAGGAATACGTCTTCATGGACAACGAGAACTACGAGCAGTTGCACGTGACGAAGGCGTCGATCGGCGACGCGGTGAACTTCGTCAAGGAAGGCGATTCGGTCGTGTTGCCGATGTACAAGGACGAGGTCGTCGGCATCGATCTTCCCGCGGCGGTCGAACTCACCGTCGCCGACACCGAGCCAGGGATCCAGGGCGATCGCGTCTCGGGCGCGCGCAAGCCCGCCACCCTCGAAACCGGGTTCGTCGTGCAGGTGCCCCTGTTCGTGAACCCCGGTGAGAAGGTCAAGGTCGACACCCGCTCGGGCGAATATCTCTCCCGTGCCTAGTTCCCGGGGTTAGGTCGTTGCCGACTCGTCGAGAGGCACGGGAACGGGCGCTCGGCCTCGAGTACGAGTGCGAGCAGCGGGGTTTGCGCGCCGACGAGTTGCTTGATCAACTCCCGGTGCCGCCCGATGTGTACGCGTCGTTGTTGATACGAGGCGTCGACGAGCATCGCGAGGAGATCGACGTCTTGCTGCGCAAGTATTCGGAACACTGGGCGCTGGAACGCATGCCCGCGATCGACCGGGCGCTGCTGCGCATCGGCGTCTTCGAACTCGCGTGGGTGCCCGACACTCCGACCGGTGTCGTCATCAGTGAAGCCGTCGAACTCGCGCAGGCGTACTCGACCAAGGATTCAGGCCGGTTCGTGAACGGGCTGCTGTCGCGGATCGGCGACGAGCTGCGAGGCGAGTGACGTGTCGTCGACCGACACCGAGACGATCGTCATTCCCGACACCGTCGAGGAGTTGTTCGGCGACGAGTTGTTCGGCGAGGAGGCGACGCGCCGGCAGCGCCCGTGGGTCGTGATCGTCTGGGACGACCCCGTGAACCTGATGTCGTACGTCGTGCTGGTGTTCCAGAAGGTCTTCCAGTACTCGCGCGACAAGGCGACGAAGCTGATGTTGCAGGTGCACAACGAAGGTAAGTCGGTTGTCAGCCATGGAACCCGTGAGAAGTGCGAGGGCGATGTCGCCCGGCTGCACGCGCACGGTCTCTGGGCGACGATGCAGCGGGATTCCTAGCCGTGACCACACTTGAGCGCGACGACGACGGACATCTCGTCGCGACGTTGCACGCCTACGAGGTGCAGGCGATCACGGTCGTCGCGACCGACGTGCGCGACCTGTTGCGCGAGCCGCCCGCCGCCAACCCGGTCAGTGCTCGGCTGTTCCCGAATGCGTACTCGGACCCGACCGAAGATGCCGCCGAACGCGAGTGGCAGGAGATGGTCCACCCCGATCTCGCCGGCAAGAAAATTGCGGGTCTCGACGAGATCGTCACCCTCCTGGGCCGGGGCCGCACCGCCGGCGACCTGGTCCGCGTCGTGCTCGACGCCGAGCAGGAGGAACTCCTGCTCGGCACTGTCAACGATCTCCGCTTGGCGCTCGGGGCCGCCCTGGGGATCACGGCCGACACCGACTTCGACGATCTCGAGGAAGGTCCGGGCGCGCTGTACGAGTGGCTCGGCATGTTCGAGGAGCGGTTGGTGCAACTGCTGCTCGACGACTTCCCGGACATGCCGCCGGACGACGACGGCGAGTGAGCCGGAATTCTCGCGTTTGCCCTGTTCAGCGCGGCCCCGTGACGCGCCTAGCCTTGATGGAGCATGCAGGCATCGTCTCCCGGTCCCGCTCACGGCGCGCGCGCCCCGCAGGAGGTCGCGGTCGCGCTCCTCGACGCGGTCGAGTCGGCGCTCCGGGGCGCGTCGGGCACGGTGCGACTCGCGCTCGTCGCGCTGCTCTCGGGCGGGCACCTTCTGGTCGAAGGTGTCCCGGGTACGGGCAAGACGCTGCTCGCCAAGTCGCTGGCCGCGTCGATCGGCGGCCGCTTCGGACGGGTGCAGTGCACGCCCGACCTCCTGCCCGCCGATGTCACGGGCACGTCCGTGTACGGACCGCGTACCGGTGAGTGGGAGTTCCGCGCCGGTCCGATCTTCGCCAACGTCGTCCTCGTCGACGAGGTCAACCGCGCGTCGCCCCGCACGCAGGCTGCGCTGCTCGAGCCGATGGAGGAACACCAAGTCAGCATCGACGGTGAGACCCATCCGTTGCCGGATCCGTTCTTCCTCGTCGCGACGCAGAACCCGTTCGGCAGCGCAGGCACGTTCCAACTTCCCGACAGTCAGCTCGACCGGTTCGCGCTCGTCGCGACACTGGGCCGGCCCGACCGCGAGGCCGAACGCGAGATCCTGACCGGTACCGGCGGCGTCGACGCGCTGGCCGCGATCGAACCGGTCACCTCACCCGTCGAACTCGCATCGACCATTGCGGCCGTGCGTCACGTGCACTGCGCGCATTCGGTGCTCGACTACGTCCTCGACGTCGTCGCCGCGACCCGCACCCACCCGGCCGTCGCCCTCGGTGCATCGCCGCGCGCGAGCCTCGGGTTGCTGCACGCGGCGCGGGCGCACGCAACGGTCATGAACCGCGACTTCGTCTCACCCGACGACGTCAAGGCTGTCGCGCCCGCCGCGCTCGGGCACCGCATCACGCCCGCTACCGGTGTCGATGTCACGACTGGAACGCGCATCGTCGCCGAGATCGTCGGCGTGGTCACGTCGCCGACCCCGTGACGTTCGCGCACTAGTCATGTTCCGCACGTCATCGACGGCAGTCCACGGCCCCGGCGACTTCACGCTGACCTCGGTCGTGCTGTTCACGTTGGGTGCGTACGGCATCGCGGCCGGGTCTGTCACGAGCGACCAGACCGTCGTCGCGATCGGCGTGTTCGCTTTCGTGTTGTTCGCGATCGGTCTCGTGTGGCCGATCGTGATCCTCGCCCGCGTCTCGGTCGAGGTGGTTGCGCCCTCAGACGGTGCCGTCGGCGACGAGGTGCCGTTGCGCATCATCGTGCGGGGTCGCACCGACCGGGTCGAGGTGCGTGTCCTCGATCCGCCGGGTCGCTGGTGGCGAACGGCGGTGCCCGGAGTCGGGACGATGCCGCACCTCGCGACCCGGCGCGGTGTGTTCGACGAGGTGCGTGTCCAATTGCGCACATCGGCACCGCTCGGCGTCTTCGTGCGCGTGCGTCAGGCGCGCGTCCGTATGCCCGAACCGATCACCATCGCGCCGAGCGCCCGGCCCGCGGCGGCCGTGCTGTACCCGATCGGCGACGAAGCACTCATGACCGATCCGGTACCGGCATCGGTCGCGGGCGGCGACACCGTACGCGCGGTCCGGCCGTACGTGCCCGGCGACCCGGCCCGGCTCGTGCACTGGGCGACGAGCGCGCGGCTCGGTGAACTCGTCGTGCGCGAGCACGACCCGCCCGCCGCGCAGGGGCTGGCACTCGTCGTCGACCTGTCCGGTCCCGACGAGTGGGGCGACGAAGCCGCGTCGTACGCAGCCGGGATGGGCCGGGCCGCCCTCGCCGGCGGTGGCGTCGTCCTCCTGGCGACCCGCGAACGCGAAGGCCCGGTCTGCGCACGCGTTCTCGACGCACGCGATCTCGGCCGTCGCCTCGCACGCGCCGTGGCCGGTCCGCCCGCCGACGTGCCGGCCGGTTGGCCGCAACGCGTCGTGCGCGCGCTCGACTTCGGAACCGTACCGTGACGCCGAAGCTGCATCCGGCGCGTCCGGGCTCGCCGTGGCGCGCGGTCGCGATCGCCGCCGTCTCGTCCCTGGGCGCTGTCGGCGCATTGTCGGCGCCGCGCCTCGGCATTCCTGCCGTTGTCGCAGTCGCGATCGCGGGTGGTGCGGCCGCTCTGACCGTGCTGTGCTTACCGTCGTTCTCGACACGACGCGCGAGCGTGCTCGTGCTCGGGGTCGGCGCGCTCGGTGCATTGCGGCACGCGGCGCTGCCGAGCTCCGACAGCCACCTCGTCGTCTTCTGGGCGATGGCCACTCTGGTCGCACTCGTCCTCGTCGATCGCGCCGACGCGGAGTCGACGCCCGCGCTCGTCGGCGCGCCGCCGTTGGCACCACGCGTTTCGGAGGCGGCGCGTGCGGCTGTCGCGATCGGCGCCGTCGTCGCCATGCTTTCGGTCGCGGTCGTGCCGACACTCACACGCGAACTCGGGCGCCAGGAGTGGCTGGGCAAGATCCCGACGTTGGGTGACGTGCAGAACTCGCCCGGATCGCTGCGCGCATCACACGAGCTCGACATGACGAATCGGCCGCGCCTGACGGACACCGTCGTGTTCACCGTCGACGCGGAGCGGCCCGACTTCTGGCGCGGCGAAGTGTTCGACGTCTGGAACGGGGTGGGCACCTGGTCTCGATCCGACGACAGCTACGTCACGCTCGCCCGCTCGGACGGCACGGTCCCGCTGGTCCTCGACCCGTACGACGTCGGCGCGCAACGCGGCGAGGAGATGCAGCAGACGTTCTACCTGGAGAGTCGCTTCTCGCAGCTGATCTTCGCGGCGCCGAGCGCGGTAGAGGTGAACACCGATCTCGTGCTGGTCGGCCGGCCCGACGGCACGGCCGGTGTGCTCCGCGGGTTGGGACAGGGTGCCGTCTACACCGTCACGAGCAAGAACCTGAAGCCGACCGCCGACGTTCTCCGCGCCGCGGACGCGACCCCGCTTCCCGCGCCGGTGCGAACGCGCTACGCGCAGGTGCCGTTGGCGTCGGAGCGAGTGCGCGCGCTCGCGGAATCGATCACGCGGGATGCAGCGACGACGTACGACAAGATCCGGGCGATCGAAGCCTGGCTCGGCGCCAACACCGAGTACTCGCTCGACGCGCCGCTGTCGCCGAAGGGGGTCGACGTCGTCGACCACTTCCTGTTCGACTCGCGGCTCGGCTGGTGCGAGCAGGTCGCCAGCAGCCTGGTGGTGCTGGCCCGCAGCGTAGGGATCCCGGCCCGGCTGGCGACCGGCTTCGTGCCCGGCGAGCGCGATGGCCTGGCCGGCCGTTTCGTCGTCCGCGAGAACGACGCGCATGCCTGGACCGAGGTGTTCTTCCCCGGCGTGGGCTGGCAGGGCTTCGACCCGACGGCGTCGGTCCCGCTCGCGGGTGACGCACCGACGAACGGTTCGTGGTTCGACTGGGCGCGCGACCACGTCGCAACATTCGCGCTCGTCCTCGGTGGCATCGTGCTCGCCGTCGGCGCCGCGCCCGATCTCATCGCGAGGGCGCGCCGCCGGGTCCGGCGCCGTAACTCGTGGCCGGCCCGCGCGCTCGTCCGACTCGAGAAGGTCGGCCGGGCATCGGGTCGGCCCCGCCAACCGGCCGAGGGACCGGGGGAGTACGCCCGGGTCCTCGCCGCCGGCATCGGCGACGAGCGGCTCGTGGCGGTCGGTGCCGTCATCGACCGCGACGCGTTCTCGGGCTCGGGAACGTCGGAAGACGCGCGCGCCCACGCCGACGCGGTGCTCTCGGAACTCACGGGTCGTCCGCGACGGGAGTGATATCGTGCGGTGACCGTGAAGGGGATCCCGAGAGGTTCCTACGGAGGAGCAACCCATGGCGGCCGGCGCGCCCGCGGAACATCACAACACCTCATCTGACGCCCCCAATACTTCTGGTGGGGGCGTTTTCGCGTTCCGGACCCGGGTCTTCGACGCCGCTGACCTGCGCCGGGCGGTGACGCGGATCGGGCACGAGATCGTCGAGCGCAACCACGGCCCCGACCAGATCGTGCTCGTCGGCCTGTACACGCGCGGCGTCGTGCTCGCCCGGCGTATCGCGGCCGCGATCGAGTCGTTCGAAGGCGCGGCGGTGCCGGTCGGCGCCCTCGACGTCGCGTTCTACCGCGACGACATCGGGCTGCGGCCGATCACGCCCGGCGGCCCCACCGAGGTGCCCGACATCTCGAAGAAGGTCGTCGTGATCGTCGACGACGTGCTCTTCACCGGGCGCACCGTGCGGGCTGCGCTCGACGCGCTCCACGAGCTGGGCCGACCGCGGGTCGTGCAGCTCGCGGTGTTGGTCGACCGGGGCCACCGTGAGCTACCCGTGCGGGCCGACTACGTCGGCAAGAACCTGCCCACCAAAGCGGTCGAAGACGTGCGCGTGCACCTGGCCGAGACCGACGGCGACGACTGCGTCGAGCTTTGGGGGCAAGCATGAGCTGCCTCGACGCGCTGCCGCGCTCGCAGCTCACGGGCCCGAGCGGCCCCGCAGAGCGGGAGTCGACGTGAAGCACCTCTGTTCTGTCGACGACCTCGGTGGACGGGCGGGGATCGAGCAGATGCTCGACCTCACTGACTCGTTCGTCGAGATCCAACAGCGCGACATCCCGAAAGTTCCCGCCCTGCGGGGCAAGACGGTCGTGTCGCTCTTCTTCGAGGACTCGACCCGCACCCGGCTCTCGTTCGAGACCGCGGCCAAACGGTTGTCGGCCGACACGATGACGTTCACGGTCGGATCGTCGTCGGTGAAGAAGGGCGAGAGCCTGCTCGACACGGTCCAGACCATCGAGGCCATGGGCGTCGACGCGATCGTCGTCCGCCACGGCGCGGCCGGCGCCGCGCACCGGGTTGCGTCGTGGGCGCAAGCCAGCGTCGTCAACGGCGGCGACGGCCGCCACGAACATCCCACCCAGGCGCTCCTCGACGCGTTTACCCTGCGCCGCCACCGCGGTCCCTCGCTCGACGGGTGCCGTGTCGCGATCGTCGGCGACATCCGTAACTCGCGGGTGGCGCGGAGCAACGTGAAGTTGTTTCACGAACTCGGATGCGACCTGACGCTCGTCGGGCCTCCGACCCTGATGCCCGAGCGCCTCGACGGCTGGCCCGTGTCGGTGTCGTACGACATCGACGAGGTGCTGCCCGACGTCGACGTTGTCTACCTGCTGCGCATCCAGCGCGAGCGCATCGACCAGGCGCTGTTCCCGACGCTGCGCGAGTACGCGAACCGGTGGGGTCTTACGGTCGCGCGCGCGGCGCGCATGAAGCCCGACACGTTCGTGATGCACCCGGGGCCGATGAACCGCGGCGTCGAGATCGCGGCCGAAGTCGCCGACTCGTCGCGGTCGCTCGTCACCGAACAGGTCGCGAACGGTGTCGCGGTACGCATGGCCGTGTTGTGGTCATTGCTCGGGTCGGGAGGCCCCGTTGTCTAGCTCCGAGGTGCTCATAACCGGGGGGCGGGTGCTCGACCAGACCGGCGAACGCACGGCCGACGTCCGCGTCGTCGGCGGGTTGATCGCGGAGGTCGGCGCCGGACTCGCACCGAGCGCGGGCGCGACCGTGCTCGACGCCGAGGGCTGCGTCGTCACGTCCGGGCTCGTCGACATCCAGGTGCACTTCCGCGAACCGGGACGCGAGGACGCCGAGAACGTCGAGACGGGCGCCCGGGCTGCTGCACTCGGCGGGTGCACCGCCGTTGTGTGCATGCCGAACACCGATCCACCGCTCGACGACGCCGCGGTTGTGCAAGCCGTGCTCGAACGCGGCCGCCGCGCCGCGTGCGACGTGCGCGTCGCGGGGTGCATCACCAAGGGCCGGGCCGGTAGCGAACTCGCGCCGCTCGGCGAGTTGTACGACCTGGGCGTGCGGATCTTCACCGACGACGGCGACTGCGTCGCCGATGCCGGTGTCATGCGCCGCGCCTTCGAGTACACACGGGCGTTCCCGGGCGCGGTCGTCGCGCAACACGCCGAGGACCCCGCATTGGTACGCGGCGGTCACATGCACGAAGGCGCCTGGTCGGCCCGGCTCGGCATTCCGGGCCGTCCGGCGGAGGCCGAGTCGTCGATCGTGGCGCGCGACATCGCGCTCGCCCGGCTCACCGGCGGGCGCTACCACGTGCTGCACCTGTCGGCCGGGGCGTCGGCGACCCTCGTGCGGGCGGCCAAGGCCGAGGGGCTGCGCGTCACCGCCGAATGCACGCCCCAACATCTCGTGCTCACCGACGAGGCGTGCGCCCAGTTCGACCCGGTGTTCAAGATGAACCCGCCACTGCGAGAGTCGGCCGACGTCGAAGCCCTGCGGGCCGCGTTGCTCGACGGCACCATCGACGCGATCGCGACGGACCACGCCCCGCACGCGCCGGAGACGAAAGACGTCCCGTTCGAGGAAGCGCCGCCCGGCATGCTCGGCGTCGAAACCGCGTATTCGGTCGTCTACACGACGCTGGTCGAACCCGGAGTGCTCACGCTCGCGCAGGCATTGACCGCGCTGTCGTGGAACCCGGCCCGCATCGCGGGCCTCGACGCGGAGCACGGCGGTCCGATCGAATCCGGGCGCCCCGCGCACCTCTGCGTCTTCGACACCAGCGAACGGTGGCAGGTCGACGGGCACCGGCTCGCGAGCCGTTCACGCAACTCACCCTGGGAGGGCTGGAAACTGACCGGCAAGGTTCGCCACACACTGCTGCACGGCGCACCGACCGTGTGCGACGGAGCGGCGACGCGATGACGAAACTCGAGACCGCGCTCCTGGTGCTCGCGGACGGGACGACGTTCGAGGGCATTGCCGTCGGTCACCGGCCCGCGTCCGGTGCCGCGGCGGGCGAAGTCGTGTTCAACACCGCGCTCGCCGGCTACCAGGAAATCGTCACCGACCCGTCGTACGCGGGCCAGATCATCACCTTCACCTACCCGCACATCGGGAACTACGGCATCAACGCCGACGACGACCAAGCCGCTCGGCCGCACTGCCGTGGGGTGATCGTGCGGGATCTCGCCCGGCGGCCGTCGAACTGGCGCGCGACCGACGACCTCGACGGGTTCCTCCGCCGTCACCAGATCCCAGCCATCAGCGCCATCGACACCCGCCGGCTCACCCGCCACATCCGCGACGCGGGCGCCATGCCCGGCGCGTTCGGCGTCGCCGACCGCGACACCCTGCTCGCGGCCGCGGTCGCCGATGGCGGCACCGACGGCCGCGACCTCGTTGCCGAAGTCACGACCGCGGAGCCGTACACGGTGGGTCCCGACGACGCCGGCTACTACGTCGTTGCGTACGACTTCGGTATCAAGCGCGCGATCCTCGACCAACTCGTCGCGTCGGGCTGCCAGGTCGAAGTCGTGCCCGCCTCCACCCCCGCGGCGGCGGTGCTCGCGCGCGAACCCGACGGGGTGTTCCTTTCCAACGGTCCCGGCGACCCGGCCGGTGTCGTCGGCGCGAAGGAGAATGTGGGCGCCGTGTTGGGCAAGGTGCCGGTGTTCGGCATCTGCCTCGGCCACCAGATCATGACGCTCGCCCTCGGAGCGCGGACGTTCAAACTGCAGTTCGGGCACCACGGCGCCAACCACCCGGTGCGCCACGTCGCGTCGGGTCGGGTCGAGATCACGAGCCAGAACCACAACTACGCGGTCGACGTGTCGTCGCTGCCCGAGGGATCGCACGTGACGCACGTCAACCTGAACGACGGCGACATCGAGGGCGTCGGCACACCTGACCGCGTGGCGTTCAGCGTGCAGTACCACCCCGAGGCCGGACCGGGGCCGCACGACGCGCGGTACCTGTTCGACGATTTCACCGCCCTGATGCGCCAAGGCACCGACGAACGTGTGGGTAGCTGACGATGCCGCGTCGCGACGATCTCGAAACCATCCTGCTGATCGGCAGCGGTCCGATCATCATCGGCCAGGCGTGCGAGTTCGACTACTCGGGCACGCAGGCGTGCCGCGTGCTGCGGGCCGAGGGCTACCGCGTGGTGCTCGTGAACTCGAACCCGGCGACGATCATGACCGACCCCGAGTTCGCCGACGCGACGTACATCGAACCACTCGACGTGCCGACGCTGACCCGCATCATCGCCAAGGAACGGCCCGACGCGTTGCTGCCCACCATCGGCGGCCAGACCGGACTCAACCTCGCGGTCGCGCTGCACGAAGCGGGCGTGCTCGACGAGTACGGCGTCGAGATGATCGGCGCCAACGTCGAGGCGATCCGCACCGCCGAGGACCGGCACCGCTTCAAGGAGGCGATGATCGAGATCGGCCTGCGCGTCCCGCCGTCGGGAATCGCGTACGCGCTCGACGAGGCGATGCGCGTCGGGGCCGAGGTCGGCTACCCGGTGATCATCCGCCCCGCGTTCATTCTGGGCGGTGGCGGGACGGGCATTGCCCACAACCGCGAGGAGATGGTCGGGGTCGCGACCCGGGGTCTGGCCGCGAGTCCGATCTCCGAGATTCTCATCGAACGGTCGGTGACGGGGTGGAAGGAGTACGAACTCGAGGTCATGCGTGACCACGCGGACAACTGCGTCATCGTGTGTTCGATCGAGAACATGGACGCCATGGGTGTCCACACCGGTGAGTCGATCACTGTCGCGCCCGCCCAGACGTTGACCGACGTCGAGTACCAGGAGATGCGCGACGCCGCGTTTGCGTGCATACGCCGCATCGGCGTCGAGACGGGCGGCTCGAACGTGCAGTTCGCCGTGCATCCGCGCACGGGCGAGATGATCGTCATCGAGATGAATCCGCGCGTGTCGCGTTCGAGCGCGCTCGCGAGCAAGGCGACGGGTTTCCCGATCGCGAAGATTGCCGCCAAGCTCGCGGTCGGGTACCGCCTCGACGAGGTGCAGAACGACATCACACAGGCGACGCCGGCGTCGTTCGAGCCGACGATCGACTACGTCGTCACCAAATTCCCGCGGTGGGCGTTCGAGAAGCTGCCCGGCGCGTCGCCCGTGCTCGGCACCCAGATGCAGTCGGTCGGTGAGGTGATGGCGATCGGCCGCACGTTCACCGAGTCGTTGCAGAAGGCGATCCGCTCGCTCGAGACGGGCCGCTACGGGCTCAACTGCGACCCGGCCGAAGCCGAGTTCGACCGACTCGACGCCGACGAACTGGTGCAGGCGGCCGCGGTGCCGACGCCCGACCGCGTGTTCCAGCTCGAAGCCGCGTTGCGCAAGTTCGTGTCGGTCGAACGGCTGCACGAGGTGACGGGCATCGACCCGTGGTTCCTCGACGCCATGCTCCAGATCGTCGAAGAGCGCGACCGGCTGCACCAGATCGGGCTGGCCGACATGACACGCGCCGACTGGCGCCAGGCCAAGCGGCTCGGGTTCAGCGACGTGCAGCTCGGCTACCTCTGGGGCGTAGCCGAAGCCGACATCCGCGCCGCCCGGTTGCGCTGCGATGTGCGGGTCACCTACAAGACAGTCGACACGTGCGCGGCCGAGTTCGACGCGTTCACGCCGTATCACTACGGCACCTACGAAGACGAGGACGAAGTCGCGCCGCTTACCAAGCCCGCGGTGGTGATTCTCGGGAGCGGACCGAACCGCATCGGCCAGGGTGTCGAGTTCGACTACTGCTGCGTGCATGCCGCGTTCGCACTGCGCGACGCGGGCTACGAAACCGTGATGCTCAACTGCAACCCGGAGACCGTGTCGACCGACTACGACACGAGCGACCGGTTGTTCTTCGAACCGCTCACGTTCGAGGACGTCCTCAACGTGTGCGAGGCCTTGCAGGCGCAGGGCGAACTGCACGGCGTCGTCGTCAGTCTCGGCGGCCAGACGCCGCTCAAACTTTCCCACCGGCTTCAGGACGCGGGCATCACGATCCTCGGCACGTCGCCTGCGTCCATCGACGCGGCCGAGGACCGCGAACTGTTCAACGCGCTGTGCGAGAAGCTCGGCATTCCCCAGCCCGACGGTGGCACCGCGTCGACTCCCGACGACGCAGTCCGCATCGCCAACGGGGTCGGGTACCCGGTGCTGGTGCGCCCGTCGTACGTACTCGGCGGTCGGGCGATGGAAATCGTGTACGACGACACCGACCTGCGCCGGGCGATGGGTGAGCTCGCGCGCACCGGGTCGCTCGGCCGGGAGGGTGGTTTGTCCGCCGAACGACCGGCGCTGGTCGACCGGTTCCTCGAAGACGCCATCGAAGTCGACGTCGACGCGTTGCGCGACCGCACGGGCGACGTCGTCATCGGCGGTGTCATGGAGCACATCGAGGAGGCCGGTGTGCATTCCGGCGACTCCGCGTGCGCGATCCCGCCGCCGACACTGTCGGGTGCGGTCGTGCAGACCATCGAACAGCACACGCGAGCGCTGGCCGAGGCGCTCGGCGTGATCGGCTTGTGCAACGTGCAGTACGCGGTGAAGGACGGTCAGGTCTTCGTCATCGAGGCGAATCCCCGCGCGAGCCGCACGGTCCCGTTCGTGAGCAAGGCGACCGGCGTGCCGCTCGCGAAGGTCGCGGCACGCGTGATGGTCGGCGCGACCCTCGCCGAACTGCGCGCCGAAGGGTTGCTGCGTCCACCCGCCGAAGGCGCGCACGTGTCGGTGAAGGAAGCGGTGCTGCCGTTCAACCGCTTCCCCGACGTCGACTCGCTGCTCGGTCCCGAGATGCGATCGACCGGCGAAGTGATGGGTATCGACCGCACGTTCGGCATGGCCTTCTCGAAGAGCCAGGCCGGCGCCGGCAACACGCTCCCGGTGCAGGGCGCGATCGTGCTCTCGCTTGCCGATCGCGACAAACCCGGCGGTCTCGTCGCGGCCCGCCGCTTCGCCGGGCTCGGATTCTCGATCGCGGCGACGGCCGGTACGGCCGCGATGCTCGAGGAGAACGGCATCCCCGTCGACACGATCATGGCCAAGGTGGGTGAGAGCATCGGGGTCGATGCCGTCGACCTCATCTCGTCCGGGAAGGTCGACCTCGTCGTGAACACGCCCCGCGGTCGCGGGCCGCGCGCCGACGGCATCGAGATCCGCCGGGCGGCGATGGCCAACGGCGTGCCCTGCGTGACCACCGTCGCGGCCGCGGTCGCGGCGGCGGCGGGGATCGCCGAGGCCGCGACGCGCGAGCCCGACGTGCGGTCGCTCCAGGAATATCACCGCGACGGTCAGTTGCGGTTGGAGGTCTAGGTGGCTGGTGTTTTTCGTGGGGGTTGGTGCTCGCGATTGGGGGGTGGGTCCTGGATAATCGGGGGCATGTTG